>JANOAS010000149.1:0-68651 GCA_031411255.1 bacterium | reverse complement strand
CTTTCAAAAGTCCCAACTGCTGCCAGCAGAGTCGATCCTGCTAGACGGTTGGAATTTCGATGTGGCCTTCGGTAATGGCATTTCGAATATGATCGGGGCTGAAGATTTTGATACTATCGCCTGTGGATTCAGCAGTATTCGAGAATTGAACTCTCCGGTCATGGCGGACTTTACGGCCAAAATCAGGGCCGTGTTCGAGGGGTTCTCCATTGGCTGTGGCTCCGGTGGTGAACTCGCTCTAATAAAAGCACTCTCAGAGGATAAAAGAATTGAGTTGAGAAAAAATTTGGACCTGATTGAGCAGCCATTCTTGGAATCTTTCTGGCACAAGGCTGAGCTTATTGATGCTTTGTGGGCTTACTTTCAAAGGAATCTTGATGCGTTGCGGTCACGGAAACCTGCGGCGTGCGAGTGAACTTTGCTGCCTGGATGCGGGTGTGCCGTTGGCGGCGGGAGTTGTTTATTTTAGGTCAGGAAAGGTGGCCGGGCGGCCACTTTGCGGCTGTGCACGCGGCGCTGGGACGCCCCGGCCCGGAGGCGCGTCAATCCAGCCTGAAAAACTCCGTGCCCAAGCGGGCATCGACAGCGTAGGGAAACGGGGCATCTTCCGGTCCGCCTTTGCCGATTGAGATTCCTGATTTTCCTTTTCCCATGCCTGCCAAGAAAAAGTCCGCTCCAGCCGTCGCCGCCCCTGCTGTCCTGCCGAAACGTCCCTGCATCGAGGTGCGGGGGGCGCGGCAGAACAATCTGAAGGGGATCGATCTGGATCTGCCGCTGGGGAGGCTGACGGTGATCACGGGACCGAGCGGGAGCGGGAAGTCATCGCTGGCGTTTGACACGATCTATGCGGAGGGGCAGCGGCGGTACATTGAGACGTTCTCGCCGTACACGCGGCAGTTTTTTGAGCGGATGGACAAGCCGCTGGTGGACGACATCCGGGGGATCCCGCCGGCGATCGCCATCGAGCAGTCGAACGCGGTGCGGACGACGCGGTCGACGGTGGGGACGATGACGGAGATCAACGACTACCTGAAGCTGCTCTTTCCCCGGCTGGCGGTGGCGGTGTGCCCGACGTGCGGGGGCGAGGTGAAACCGGAAACGCCTGCCGGAGTGGCAGCGACGGTGGCGGCGGAGTTTGGCGGGAAGGATGTGCTGGTGTGCTTTGGCGTGGCGGCTCCGGCAAAGACGGCGGTGGCGGACTTTTTCTCGTTCCTGCAGGCGCAGGGGTTTCTGCGGGTGAGGATCTTTGGCGATCTCTTCCGGACGGACGAGCCGGAGGGATTCAAGCGCAAGACGCTGCCTGCGGTGGTGGACGTGGTGCAGGACCGGGTGAAGGTGGCAGCTGCGGGCACGGATGTGCGCCTGCACGAGGCGCTGGAGGCGGCCTTTCACATGGGGAAGGGAAGGCTGAAGGTGATCGAGTCCGCCACGGGTGAGACGCGTGCTTTTTCCCGCGGGTGGCACTGCGCGACGTGCGACCTGCCGCTGAGGGAACCCACGCCGGCTCTGTTTTCCTTCAACAACCCGCTGGGCGCCTGCCCGGAGTGCCGGGGGTTTGGCCGGGTGATCGGGCTGGATCTGGACCGGGCGATGCCGGACAAGTCCCTTTCCATCAAGGAAGGGGTGGTGCGGGCCTTTCAGGGCAGTGTGATGGAGGAAAGCCAGAAGGACCTGCTGCGCGCGGCGAAGGCGCGCCGGGTGGATGTGAACTGCCCCTTCGAGGAACTGCCGGCGAAGGACCAGCAGTGGGTGATCAACGGGGACACGAAGGACCCGGAGGAGGCTTGGAAGGACGGGCTCTGGTATGGGGTGAAAGGATTTTTCAAGTGGTGTGAGTCGCGCCTGTATAAAATGCACGTGCGAGTCTTTCTCAGCCGTTACCGGGCGTACACGACGTGCGGGGTGTGCGAGGGCGGGCGGCTGCAGCCGGAGGCGGCGAACTTCCGGATCGACGGGCGCACGCTCTCCGACTGGTGGCGGCTGCCGGTGAACGAGCTGGCGGACGTGGTGGCCGGGCTGGCCAGCCGTGTGTCGGCGGCGGACGGGACGACGGCCATGCTGCGGGCTGAGATAGAAAACCGGCTGCGGTATCTGGACCGGGTGGGGCTGGGCTACCTCACGCTGGACCGTGCGGCGCGGACTCTCTCCGGCGGGGAAATCGAGCGGGTGAACCTGACCTCGTGCCTGGGCGCGAGCCTGGTGAACACGCTCTTCGTGATGGATGAGCCGAGTGTGGGCCTGCACCCGCGGGACGTGGGCCGGATGATCGACGTGATGCGCGACCTGCGTGACAAGGGAAACACGCTGCTGGTGGTGGAGCACGAGGAGAGCGTGATCCGCGCGGCGGACGAACTGGTGGACATCGGCCCGGGGCGTGGTGACCTGGGCGGGGATCTCATTTTCCAGGGGGTGGTGGACGAGGCGGCGCTGAAGCTGCCAGGCTCCCTGACGCTGGACTACCTGAGCGGGCGGAAGGCGATCCCCACGCCGAAAAAGCGGCGCACGCCGAAGCGCGGGCACGAGCTGAAGATCCACGGCGCGGCGCAGAACAACCTGCGCAAGCTGGACGTGGCCATTCCGCTCGGGCTGTTCGTTTGCTTCACCGGAGTGTCCGGCTCCGGGAAGTCCACGCTCATCCACCAGGTGCTGTATGAAAACATCATCCGGCGCAAGGGCCAGACGACGGAGAACGAGCCCGGACGGTGCCGTGACATCACGGGGGTGGAAAAAATCGGGCAGGTGGTGATGGTGGACCAGTCTACGCTTTCCAAGACGCCACGCAGCACGCCGGCGGTGTACATTGGCGCGTTCGAGACGATCCGCGCCATCTTCGCCGCGACTCCGGAGGCAAAGGAGGAGGGACTGACGCCGTCGTTCTTCAGCTTTAACAGCGGCACCGGGCGCTGCCAGCGGTGCATGGGGGCGGGGTTTGAAAAGGTGGAGATGCAGTTTCTCTCCGACCTCTTCGTGAAGTGCCCGGCCTGCGACGGCAAGCGCTACCAGGCGCGGGCGCTCCAGTACACGGTGGCGGGGAAATCTGTACACGATCTGCTGGAGATGACCGTGGATCAGGCGATCCGCTTCCTGGCGGACCGGGACAAAAAGGGAACGACCAGGCTGAAGCTGCTGGCGGAGGTGGGGCTGGGTTATTTAAAGCTGGGCCAGCCGCTGAACACGCTGAGCGGCGGGGAAAGCCAGCGGCTGAAACTGGTGCACCACCTCGTGGAAAACGCCGGGGACAAGTCGCTCCTGATCTTCGATGAACCGACGACGGGGCTGCACTTTGACGATGTGAGGCTGCTGCTGGAGGTCTTTCACCGGCTGGTGGAGGACGGGCACAGCCTGCTGGTGATCGAGCACAGTCTGGAGGTGATCAAGAATGCGGACTGGGTGATCGACCTCGGGCCCGAGGCGGGCGCGGGCGGCGGGCAGCTGGTGGCGGAGGGCACGCCGGAGCAGGTGGCGGCGGCGGCGGGCAGCCACACCGGCCACTACCTGCGGCAGACGCTGGGCCTGGAAAAACGTGGCGGAAAATTTGCGGCAGAGCCCGCCAGGGCAGCGCTGGAGCCGGTGGTGCTGCCGAATGTGATCTCCGTGCACGGGGCGCGGGAGCACAACCTGAAGAACCTCTCGCTGGACATTCCGCGGGACAAGTTCGTCGTCATCACCGGCCTGTCCGGCTCGGGAAAATCGACTCTGGCGTTCGACATCCTTTTTGCGGAAGGGCAGAGGCGGTTCCTGGACTCCATGTCCGCGTATGCGCGGCAGTTCGTGGAGCAGCTGGAGCGGCCGGCGGTGGACCACATCGAGGGGCTGCCGCCCACGGTGGCCATCGAGCAGCGGCTGACGCGCGGTGGGGGGAAATCCACGGTGGCCACGGTGACGGAGGTGTATCATTTCCTGCGCCTGCTCTACGCGAAGGTGGGCGTGCAGCACTGCCCGAAGTGCGAAGTGCCGGTGACGCAGCAGACGAGCGCGGAGATCGCGGAGGCCGTGATGGCCATGGCGAAAAAGGGGACGGTGAAGGTGATGGCCACGGTGGTGAAGGCGCGGAAGGGTTTCCACAACGAGGTGGCGGACTGGGCGTCGAGCCACGGCTTCACGGAGCTGCTGGTGGACGGGAAGTTTGTCGAGACGGCGAACTTCAAGCGGCTGGAGCGGTTCAAGGAGCACACCATCGACGTGGCGGTGGCCGGATTTCCAAAGGGCGCGACGAAGGTGGGCGAGGTGCAGGCGGCGGTGGAGCGGGCGCTGGAGGTGGGGAAGGGGGCGCTGCGCGTGCTCGATCACACAAAGCACTTCCGGGTTTTTTCCGCAGACATGTCGTGCCCCGGGTGCGGGCGGTCCTTCGAGGCGCTGGACCCGAGGCTATTCAGCTTTAACAGTCCGCACGGCTGGTGCAAGGGGTGCCGGGGCTTTGGCCACGTGCCGTCCCGCCGCGAGGTGGCGCCGGACCGGCCGGATGAAAGCCAGCTGGAGGCCGAGCTGCGCGATGAACTGCGCGCGGAGGACGAGGACGTGGAACTCGTGACCTGCCCGGAGTGCAACGGCAGCCGGCTGAACCCGGAGGGCCGGGCCGTGCGCGTGCTGGATGTGAAGATGGAGGAGCTGTCCTCCGCGCCGGTGGCCGATCTGTGCACGCGGTTGCGCGGGATGAAGTTCTCCGCAGGGCGCGATGAAACCATCGCGCGGGACGTGGTGGTGGAGATTACACAGAGGCTGCAGTTCATGGAAAAAGTGGGGCTCGGCTACCTCTCGCTGAACCGCTCCGCCCGCACACTGTCCGGCGGGGAGAGCCAGCGCATCCGGCTCGCAGCCCAGCTGGGATCGAACCTGCGCGGCGTGCTCTACGTGCTGGACGAGCCGACCATCGGCCTGCATCCGCGCGACAACGACCGGCTGCTGGACACGCTGACGGCGCTGCGTGACAAGGGGAACAGCGTGCTCGTGGTGGAGCATGATGAGGAGACGATGCGGCGCGCGGATCATGTTTTTGATCTCGGTCCGGGTGCGGGCCAGTTCGGAGGGGAGCTGGTGGGCAGCGGCAGTCTGGAGGACCTGCAGGCGAATCTGAACTCCCCCACCGGCCAGGCGCTCAAGCACGCCATGGTCCACCCGTTGCGCGGGGAGCGGCGGCCCGTGGGCGCGAAGGATGGGGAGTGGCTCAAGGTCACCGGCTGCCGGGCGAACAACCTCCGGGACATCACCATTTCCATCCCCACGCGGCGGCTCACCGCCATCTCGGGCGTGTCGGGCTCGGGGAAGTCCAGCTTCATGCGTGCGGTGCTCCACCCGGCGGTGAAATCAGTGATCTCCAAGGCCAAACCGACCGCCAAGCCGGTGTGGAAATCCATCACCGGGGCGGAAAAGTTCGACGCCATCTACGAGGTGGACCAGTCGCCCATCGGCAAGACCTCGCGCAGCACGCCGGCAACCTACATCGGCGTCTTCGACCACATTCGCGCCCTCTTTGCCAGCCTGCCGGCGGCACGGATGCGCGGCTACACGGCGTCCCGCTTTTCCTTCAACACCGAGGGCGGGCGCTGCGAGTCCTGCAAGGGCAACGGCCAGGTGAAGCTCGAAATGGCCTTCCTGCCCGCCTCCTGGATTCCCTGCGAGGAGTGCCACGGGCTGCGCTACAATGCCGCCACCCTGGAGGTGGAGTACAATGGCAAGTCCATCGGCCAGGTCATGCAGCTCACCATTGACGAGGCTGCGCAGTTCTTCGCTCCGGTCTCCTCCATTTCCCGCACCCTGCGCCTGCTGGCGGACACGGGCGTTGGCTACCTCCGCCTCGGCCAGCCCAGTCCCACGCTGAGCGGCGGCGAGGCCCAGCGCATCAAGCTCGTGACCGAACTCACCCGCGGCCTGGGCCGGAGCGAGACGGCGCGGCTGCGGAAAAACATCAACCCGAAGGGCAGCCTCTACCTCATCGAGGAGCCGACCATCGGACTCCACCTGAATGACGTGCGCAAGCTGATCGACGTGCTCCACCGCCTGGTCGAGGACGGGCACACAGTCGTCGTCATCGAGCACAATCTCGACGTCATCGCCGAGGCCGACTACGTCCTCGACATCGGCCCCGAAGCCGGCACCGGCGGCGGCACCCTCGTCGCCAGCGGCCCGCCCGAAGTCGTCGCCCAGTCAAAAGAAAGCCGGACTGCTCCGTTTTTACAGGTGGCGCTGGCGTCCGCCCTGAAGCCGGCTGGGGCGGGGAGGAAGGGGAAGCGGGGGTAGTCGGCCGGCTTCGTGATTAACGGTCCCTCGGCTTTGCAGTTCCGGCTGAATTTTCGACTTCCCGAGTTGCGGGCTTGCGCTGGGGGCGTGGCGGATTGATAAATGGGGCGCTGCGGCTGCCTGCGGGTTGGTTGTGGTTTTCTTTTTTTCCTGTGCCACTCACCCTCCAACGCGACAGTCTGCGGGCGCTTCATGCGAAGGCGCGGGCGCATGCCGGGCTGATGAAGCTGCCCTTCCGCCAGAAGAAGTGGCGCGGGCAGACGGGGGAATTCATGGGGGGCGGGGTGGGGAGTTCGCTGGATTTCCAGGATCACCGGAACTACCTGCCGGGGGACGACCCGAGGCAGATCAACTGGCAGGCGTATGCGCGGACGGGATCGTACTCGATGAAGCTGTACCGTGAGGAGGTGCGGCCGATGGTGGATCTGGTGCTGGAGGGGTCAGACTCGCTGTTTGCCTTTCCGGAAAAGGAGAAGCGTGCGGTGGAGCTGTTTTACTACTGCTGCGAGGCGGCGCTGCAGAGCGGGGCGTCGCTGAAAGTGTTTCTGCTGAAGGGCGGGGCGCACCGGGCGGTGACTGAGGAGGTGGTGCTGGGCCACGGCTGGCCGGAGGAGCTGGCGAGGCTGGCTCCGGCGTCCGGGGATGAAGCCCCGGCGCTGGAACGGCTGCCGCTGAGGCAGGGGGCGATGCGGCTGCTGCTGAGCGACCTGCTTTTCCCGGCGCCTCCGGAATCCATGGCGGCGGCGCTGGCGGTGCGGGGCGGGCGGGGGCTGATCTTTGCGCCTTTTGGGCGGGAGGAGTCGAACCCAAAGTGGCAGGGGAACTATGAATTTGTGGAGGCGGAGAACGGATCCCACCACCTGCACCGGGTGGAGGACGGCCTGCTGAAGCGCTACCTGGAGGCGTATGGCCGGCACTTTGACCTGTGGAAATCCGCCGCCCTGCGCCACGGGGTGAGCCTGGCACGGGTGTCGAGCGAGGTGGGGTTTCAGGCGGCGCTGCAGGCGGAGGCTCTGGCGATCGGCGCGGTGGAGATGTGAGGGGGGCGTGCTCTCGGCTGGGGAATGGCAGGATGACGGGGAATCTGAGAGGGAGGGGCGGGGGAGGCTGTATTTTTGTAAAAAGCTGGAATTCGGCGTTGAGCCGGGGGCGCATCTGTGCTTTTAATGTGGCCTAGTAATATGGGTAAAACGACAATTTTAGAAATTAAAGGGCGCGAAGTTCTCGACTCTCGCGGAAATCCGACGGTGGAAGTGGATGTGAAGCTGGAAGGCGGCGCCGTTGGGCGTGCGGCAGTTCCGTCGGGTGCAAGCACGGGCGAGCATGAAGCCTGGGAGCTGAGGGACGGCGACAAGAAGCGCTACCTCGGCAAGGGTGTGCAGAAGGCCGTGGCGGACATCAACGGCACCATCGCTCCGGCTCTGAAGGGGTTGGACGCGACGAGCCAGGCGAGCCTGGACCAGATCATGATCGGTCTGGACGGTACGGCGAACAAGGCAAAGCTGGGCGCGAATGCGATCCTGGGTGTTTCCCTGGCGCTGGCGAAGGCGGCGGCGGCCCAGGTCGGCCTGCCCCTCTACAAATACCTCGGCGGCCCGAACGCGAAGGTGCTGCCTGTGCCGATGATGAACATCATCAACGGTGGCGCCCACTCCGATGCCCCGATTGATTTCCAGGAATTCATGATCGTCCCGAAGGGCGCGCCGACCTTCAGCGAGGCGCTGCGCTACGGCACGGAGGTCTTCCACGCCTTGAAAAAGGTGCTGCATGATCGCGGTCTGAACACGGCGGTGGGTGACGAAGGTGGTTTCGCCCCGACGCTTCCCTCGGCTGATGAGGCGCTGGCGGTCATCGCCACGGCCATCGAAAAGGCCGGTTATGTCATGGGCAAGGACATCTTCATTGCGCTGGACGTGGCCTCCTCCGAGTTCTATTCCAAGGACGAGAACAAATACATCTTCAAGAAATCCGACGGATCCAAGCGCTCCGCCGAGGAACTGGTGGCCTACTACGCGGGCCTGCAGAAGAACTACCCGATCATCAGCATCGAAGACGGCTGCGCCGAGAACGACTGGGCGGGCTGGAAGAAGCTGACCGACGCGCTGGGCGCGAAGACTCAGCTGGTGGGTGATGATCTTTTTGTGACGAACGTGCAGTTCCTCCAGAAGGGTATCGACCAGGGCGTGGCGAACTCCATTCTGGTGAAGGTAAACCAGATCGGCAGCCTGACTGAAACGCTGGACTCCGTGGAGCTGGCGCACCGCCACGGCTACACCGCCGTGCTGAGCCACCGCTCCGGCGAAACGGAAGACTCCACCATTGCCGACTTGGCCGTGGCCACGAACTGCGGCCAGATCAAGACCGGTTCGCTCTCGCGCTCCGACCGGATTGCGAAATACAACCAGCTCCTCCGCATTGAGGAGGAACTGGGTGACCGTGCCGTCTATGGCGGCAAGATGAAGCACTAAAATGATTTGCCGCCGGGGTGGGGGCCGCATCGCGCCCCCGCCCCGGCAGCTTTTTAGAAAACCCGAGCCGCCCATTCCCATGCGATCCCAGATGACCTACCAGCCTGCTCCTGAACTTGGGGTTGCGTGGCGCATGGTGCCCCGCTTCCTGAGTGTCCTGATTCTCGTGGTGGCGGTCATCATTGTGGTGGCGGTTTTCCGGCCACTGACGGCCAGACACAAGGCGCTGGAGGAGCGGCTGGCTGAGCTGAAGAGCACGCGCAGCGCCCTGCAGCAGAAAAAGGGGGATTTGAAGAACAAGCTGGGCTGGATCAAGCATGACGCCGGCTACCTTGAGGTGATGGCCCGGGACCGCATGCCGACTCCGGTCAGCCGGGTGGGGGAGCAGGTGATTCAGTTCAAGTAAGTCGCGGATGCGTCAAGACAAGACTGGAAAGTGGCCTGGTTTTTGGCTCTGATCAGGGTTCTGCTGAGCACTGTTCAGGGTTGAGCGGGGGGAAGGAGAGTTGCACAATTTACAGGCGGTCAATCGCGAATGGGCGCTGGTCGACACGAAATCCGGAGAATGTAAACGGCTGAGGCTTTGAGTGATGCCGGGGGCTGCGGGGCGGGGATGGCTGGATGTTATTGCAAATTCGCGTTCAGGATGAGGCGAGCAGGCTGGTCTTGTTCCCGCTGACTGCGTTGCTCGTGAGTCACGTACCGCATTGGATAGGCTCCATCCTTGCGTCTTGCCGCCGGAGAAAATCCACGTGCCAGTTTGCCCCATCATGAACGATCATTGGAACTCGGGGCCGCCGGATGCTGCGGGAAAAATTGTGGCAATGTATGGCCCTCGTTGCGCTGCGGTGCACCGGGTTGCGGCTGACGGCGTGCGGGTCCGATGCTGGGGCCCGGTGGGCATCCTGTCCCTCGTGGTTGCAGTGGAGTTTTCGCGAGTGGTTGAATTTCCACGATTACTGAAGCTGTTGCTCTCGATTTCGAGAGGTGCGGAATTACGTCGATCGCGAAATGGGGAGGTTGCGACGCGGAAAAACCTCTCAGAAATGAAAAAAGCCTAAGGAAAAGCTTGCGACGCGTCGCCGAATCGTCTAAGAAGTCCTGATTATTCGCAGATTTGTTCTATTTGTACAACCTAACCACCACCTGACCGACACCCGGAGGATGCAATTTCTATGGCTAAAATAGTTATTATTGATGATGATGCACCGATGCTTGACCTGATGGTCAAGCTGACGCGCAAGATGGGGCACGAGGCATTTGCCTATCAGACTGGCCGTGAAGGCTTGGCTTCGCTGTCCGCCATTCAGCCCGACCTGCTGATCGCCGACTTGAGAATCGGGGACATGAGCGGGCTGCAGGTGATTGAGAAATGCCGCCGTGATTTCCCCAAGATCAATGTGGTGATGGTGACCGGATTCGGCTCGGTGGAAACAGCCGTTGAGGCGATGAAGCTGGGAGCGTTTGACTACCTGACGAAACCTTTTGAGATCGACGACCTTCTGCGCACGATCAACCGGGCGCTGAACAGCGGGGAATCAGCTGCGGCTCCTGCGGCGGCCCCGCTCGCAGAGACGATGAACTCCCTCGACCTGCCTCCGACGCCGACGCTGCTGGGCAACAGTCCTCAGATGAAGGAGATTCTGCGTTTGGTGGAGAAAATCGCCAACAATGACAGCCCGACGCTGCTTGAGGGTGAATTTGGATCCGGAAAACAGCTGGTGGCTCGTGCCATCCATGACCGCAGCCGCCGTCGCGAGGCCCCGTTCAAGGTGCTGCACTGTGGCGCCCTCCCTCCCGATCTTTTGGAGCAGGAGCTTTTCGGCAGCGCCGGGGCGAGCCAGACGATCTTCAGCCGCGCTCATGGGGGCACGGTGGTTTTGGAGGAGATCCACAACCTGCCGCTGCTGCTTCAGAGCCAGCTGGACAGCTTCCTTGAATCCATGGCCAGCCGCCGGATGCAGGGCAGCCGGGCCGGAGCTGACTTCCGCGTGATCGCCACCTCGAGCGAGCCGCTGGAGAAGCTGATGAAGGAAGGCAAGTTCCGCGAGGATCTCTACTACCGTATCTCGGTCATCCCGATCCAGATCCCGCCGCTGCGCCGCCGCCAGGACGACATCGAACTGCTGACCTATCATTTCCTCCGCAACTACTGCCGCTGGACGGGCTGCCAGGTGGAGGAGGTGGACAAATACTCCCTCGACCTGCTCAAGGGCTACAGCTGGCCGGGCAACGTGGGTGAGTTGCAGAACGCCATCGAGCGTGCCTGCGCCTTTGCTGAAGGCAAGAAGCTCCGCCCGGTGGACCTGCCGCCCAAGATCACGCAGAAGATCGAGGTGAGCGACCTCGAAAACAACGGGGTGAAGCACCAGCTGCCGATCGGGACGAGCCTCGACGACTACATCAGAAAGCAGGAGCGCATGTTCATTCGCGAGACTTTGAAATACAACGAGGGTTCGCGCGAGAAGACCGCATCCATGCTTGGCGTGTCCATCGCCACCCTTTACCGAAAGATGGGCCTCAAGCTCGAGCGCGAAAAGATGCTGACCTAGTCTTTCAAAACAACTTCATGACCACCGCATTGGGTGCGCTGGTTTGTGTTGGGCATACAAAAGCGGCGGTCCGGGGGGATCGCCGCTTTTTTGCGTCGGGCCTTCCTCAAAAAATATCTGGCTGGATGACGAGGTAGTTTCTTGCCAGAGGGAGCAGTTTGGTGGTATAAATCGGGTCAATTTCCGCGCCCGTGCCCAATTCCGGCGGAAGTTTTCGAATTCCCAACCGACCGACATCCCATGGCCAAACCCCATCTTTGCCCCATCCGCCGCCTGACTGCCATCTCCCTGCTGGCGCTGGCTCCTTTCCTTCAGCCTCAGCGGGCTTGTGCTCAAGGAGCTGTTGAGGGCTTTATCATTGACTCAAACCACAACGGGTTGAGTGATCTGTTTGAGCTGCAGTTTCCCACGGCGGTGATTCCGGGTGCTGACACGGACGGGGACGGCTACACGAATTTGCAGGAGTATGCGGCCGGGACGGATCCGACCAACCCGGCGGCGAATCCTTCCTTCACGGCCTTGAGCACCACGACGACTGATCTGCTGGCCCAGTTCCAGAGCGTGAATGGCAAGGTCTACCAGTTTCAGATGTCGGAGACGCTTGATGCGGGCACGTGGATGAATGAAGGCGCGAGCCTGCTGGGGGACGGGACGTTGAAGAGTGGGAAGTGCGCCTTGATGGGGGACAGGATGTTTCTGCGGATGCAGATCGGCGACACGGATTCCGATGGTGACGGCGTCTCCGACTGGGAGGAGTTCACCTCCGGGATGAGCGCGAGCATGGCTGATACGGACGGGGACGGCATCCCGGACAACCAGATCATCGCTGCCCGGATGAGTGCCGGCAATGCTGTCACGGTGGTGGCGACGGATGCCTATGCTTCCGAGCTTGGGCCGAACTCCGGTACTTTTACCCTGACCCGTCAGGGAAATCTGAATCCGCTGGTGGTCACCTTCAGCCTCTCCGGCACGGCGACACAGGGGACTGACTACACGGCCAGCCCTGCGGCTTCTGTTTATTTTCCTCTGGGGGCGAGCACGGCCACGGTGAATGTGGCGGCGCTGGCGGACGCGCTGGCTGAATCGCCCGAGACGATCATCTTGACCATCACCCCTACGGCCGGGTACACGGTGGGTGCACAGAGTGCGGCGACTGTGCTGCTCGATGACACCGGCAGCGGTTTGCAGGGCACCTATTACGACAAGGCGGAGACGACGTACACCGGCCCGCTGAATTTCGCCCCGGCCAACCTGCGGTTCACGAGGGTCGATCCCACGATTGAGTTTAACTGGGGCTCGGGCGCGCCGACCAACGGGGCGGTGCCTGCGCCGGTGATTGACCCGACGAACTTCTGCATCCGGTGGACGGGCCAGTTTGTGGCGCAGTATTCGGAGACGTACACCTTTCACTGGACGGCGAACCGGGGTGGAAAAGTGTGGATCAATGGCGGAGTGGCCACGACGCTGGCACCGCAGATCGACCAGTGGAACGGCACTTCGGGCTCGACCTACACGACGACGTTTGCCGCAGTGGCCGGGCGCCGGTATGACATCAAAGTCGAGTACCGCGAGAGCACGAGCGACGCCCAGGCCGATGCGAAGCTGGAGTGGTCAAGTCCATCCCAGGTCCGGCAGGTGATTCCCGCGAACCGTCTCTACCCGACGGCACTGGCGGTTGGAACAGGCGGAGCGCCGTCCATCACGAGCCAGCAATACGTGATCGGCCTGGTGAACGGGCCGTTCAGCTATGCGATCACGGCGACGAATGCACCCACCAGCTACGCGGCCGGCGGTCTGCCGTCCGGGCTGACGCTGGACACGGCCACGGGGCAAATCTCGGGCACGCCTTCCTCTCCGGGCCTCTGGTTTGCCACGGTGACGGCGAGCAATGCTTCCGGTTCCACACAGATGCCGATCAACGTGATTCTGGTGCCGACGGGCGGCACGCTTTCCCGCGATTACTGGACTGCCTTGAGCGGCAGCAGCGTGCTCGACGTGCCGGTCCATACCACCGCCACGGGAACCGACACGCTGACTTCGTTCGACGCTCCGGCCAACTTTGCCGACAGCTATGGCGACCGCATCCGCGGTTACCTGACGGCCCCGGCCACTGGGAATTTCACTTTCTTCATCACCACGAACGATGAGAACGCCGAACTCTGGATTTCGCCCACGGAAGATCCGGCGCGGAAACTGAAGCGGGCGTGGGTGCAGAACGCGAGCCCGGCGGGCTCCTGGAGCGCGGCTCCAACGCAGCGTTCGCTGCCAGTGAAGCTGAAGGCGGGCCAGCGCTACTACATCGAGACTGTGCGGAAGGAAGGCTCCGGCGACGACCAGCTGAAAGTGGGCTGGACGCGGCCCGGGGTGACGGTGGGGACGGCCCCGCAAGAAATCATTCCCGGCTACGCGTGCAGCGTCTACTCCACGCCCACGGCGGCCCCAGGGGACTCCACCCTCTACATGGCGAACCTGACTCCGCAGGCCGGAGCGGCCACGCTGGGCACTGGAAATGCCACGCTGGAACTCAATGCGGCAGAAACGGAAGCCACGCTGACTTACACCTTTGCCAACCTGACCGGCGTCGTCGCCCAGAAGCACATCCACGATGTGAACACGGACATCTTGTTTGACCTGGACACGGCTGTGGATCTCGACGGCAATCCGCTCGACAACCAGGCCACCTACCACTGGGTCATCACGGCGAGCGGCTCGCACAGCGTGGCGGAAATCATCGACCACATGAAAACGGGCAAGCTCTACCTGAACCTGCACACGACGCTTTACCCGAACGGCGAAATCAAAGGGTTCTTCCAGTCGATCACCGGGTCGGCCAATTTCACGCCGCCCGCTGCGCCGCCGGCCTTCGCAGACGACCACACGGATGACGCGGCAGCTGCCCGCTTCCTCCAGCAGACCACCTTTGGCCCGACGGACGCACTGATCACGGAGGTCAAATCACTCGGCTACGCCGCCTGGATTGACAAGCAGATGGACCCTGGCCAGACGCCGGTCTCCCGCAGCCAGCAGACGGTGACGCAGTTTTACATCGACTACCCGCGCGACACGCGGAACCTGGCCACCTCCCAGTCCAGCAACGAAACCCGCCGCGGCTGGTGGAAGCAGGTGATGGAGGGCAACGACCAGTTGCGCCAGCGCGTCGCCTTTGCCCTCAGCCAGATCTTCGTTGTCTCGGATGGGTCGGAGCTGGACAGCTGGCCCTCCACGCTGCTGAAATACAATGAGCTGCTGCAGGACGGTGCCTTTGGGAATTTCCGGAACATGCTCGAAGGCGTCACCCTGAACGCCGGCATGGGGGCCTACCTCGACATGCTGGACAACCAAAAGCCGGACACGTTGACCGGACGCACGCCCAATGAAAACTACGCGCGGGAAATCATGCAGCTCTTCAGCATTGGCCTGAACCGCCTGCACCCGAACGGGACCCTCGTCCTCGGGCAGAACGGACTGCCTGTGGCGACCTACGGGCAGGATGAGGTCGTGGCGCTGGCGCATGTCTTCACGGGCTGGCAGCTCGGGGCTTCGCCCACCACACCGCCGGACAACACGGATGCCTTCAAAAAATACCTCGTTCCGATGATCCTGACGCAGAGCCGCCATGCCACGACGGAGAAGCTCTGGCTGGACGGCACGGTCATTCCCGACACTGCGGCCCTGCCGGACTACAATGGGAGCGGAGCGGTCGATGGCGCGGATGAACTGAAGGCGGCGCATGACGTGCTCTTCCACCATCCGAACACCGGGCCGTTCATTTCGCGCCAGCTCATCCAGCGCCTGGTCACGGCGAATCCGAGCCCGGCCTACATTTATCGTGTGTCGAAGGTCTTTGCCGACGACGGCACCGGCGTTCGCGGAAACATGGGCGCGGTGGTGAAGGCGATCCTGCTCGACTACGAGGCCCGCGCTGCAGCCCCCCGTGCGGCTGTGGGTTACGGCCACCTGAAGGAGCCGATGCTCCGGGTTTCCCAAGTGCTGCGCGCGTTCAAAGCCGGTTCGAAGAGCCTCGGCAAGCCGATCCCTTCCACGGTCTTCAACTATCCGGCCTTCATCGCGACCAACCCGAGCGCCACCATTCCCAAATACCTTGCCAACCCGACCATGACCCCCAGCCCCGGCTGGGACATGGGCAGCCTGTCTGGTGTGAGCCAGACGCCGCTGCGCTCGCCGACGGTCTTTAACTTCTTTGAACCCGACTACAAGTACAATGGCGACACCGGTCTGCGCGGGCTGTTTGGTCCGGAGTTCCAGATCACCTCGGAAACGACGATGATCTCCTACGCGAATTTCTTCTACACCCTGCCGCGGACTGGTCTGGGCAACTCCACTAACTGGGAGGATCCGTCCGTGACCTACACGGTGCCGGGATGCGTCTGGACGACGGTGGACAACGTGACCACCACGCTTGACGAGCGGTTTATCATCACGCTGCCTGCCGGCCAGGTGGCCAATCTGCGCGTGAACAACTTCGTCGACGGCCCGGGCATCCCGGCCAATACCTGGATCGAATCCATCAGCGGAAATACGATCACCATCACCCGTCTGCCCACGGCGGCGTCGGTGGCCGGCACCTCGGACACGCTGACCTTCTCGACAAAAGTGCTCTTCCCTGCGGATGTGGATGCGGGCAATTTCATGCCGTTTAACGGGCTCGAGTACAGCGCATCGACCTTCACTCCGGCGGGTGGCACCCTGGTGCGCTACCCGAACTCGCCGCTCACCGAGTACACCATCACCCGGAACTACATGGAAAAGCTGGTGTCCAAATCCAAGTCAGTCAAGTGGTCTGCGTTCGATGGTTCGGACATTCAGCTGGACCTGACCTATGAGAAATCCATCGCCCACACGCCCGAGGCGCTGATGGACCGGGCGAACCTGCTGCTCTGCGCCGGGCAGATGGTGAAGAACGTTGACCCCGCCGCCGCGGCCGCGACGAAGAACTCCTACTGGTACATCTGGAAGTACATTCAGGACGCCACCAACAACCCGCTGACCATCGGCGGATCCACTGAAGACTCGCAGCGTCTGCACCGGGTGCAGGACCTGATCACCATCATTTCACTTGCCCCCGAGTTCGCCGTTCAGAAGTAACCGGCCGAATCAAGAAACCATTTTTCCAACCCCACCGCACACCATGACTGACCGCGAACTACTTTCCCGCCGCCGCTTTCTGCGCCGCTGCACCGGACAGGTGCTGGGAGCCTCAGCCGCCTCCACGCTGCTGGATTTCCGCCTCGTGAGCAACCTGATGGCTGCCGGAGCGACACCGCTGACGGACTACAAGGCGCTCATCTGCGTCCACCTGAGCGGTGGCCACGATGCGAACAACCTGATCCTCCCGATCAATGGCGCCGCCTACACGGACTACGTCAGCGCCCGCGGCGGTCTGATGAACTACGATGCGCTGAACAATGGCGCAACGGGGGGCCTGGCGCTCTCCCCCACCAAGGTGGCCCGCCCCGCCACCAACCTCGCCCAGCTGCCCTACGCCCTGCCCATCACGGTGGATGGCAACCCGACCGGCCTTGACTTCGGGATGAATGCCTACACGGCTACGCTGAAAACCAGCGTTTCCGGCACGACGATTCTCGCCGACGACGGTGATGCGAACAACGACGGTCTGTGGCAGCTCTTCAAGGAAGCCCGCATGGGTTTCGTGGCAAACGTCGGCACCCTCGTGGAGCCGATGAACCGGACCAAGTACACGAACAAGATCGGCAAAAAGCCGCCGCAGCTTTTCTCCCACAACGACCAGGTCTACCAGTGGCAGACGAGCATCCCCGACCAGCCGTCGCGCACCGGCTGGGCTGGCAGAACGGCTGACCTGCTCTTCGCGAATCCCTACAACGCGCAGGCTGGTTCCGCCGTTTCCATGTCGATCTCGCTCGCGGGTTCGAACACCATCGAGGTGGGGGACATCGTGGCGCAATACCAGATCAACTCCAACGGGGCCGTCACGCTGAGCGCGGCCTCCACCACGGCGCGGAAGGACACCATCCTCAACATGCTGGGGGCAGGGCCGGACATCACGGGCACCGGGCGGCAGACGTACATTGACCGCAACTTTAAGAATTACAACGACAGGGATTTCCGTGGCATCGCCGAGCGGGCAATCAACAACGCCACCATCATCACCGAGGCCACCACGGCGGCGCAAAGTGCGGGCGGTTACACGCCGGTGGGCTTCCCGAACACGGGGCTGGGCAACCAGCTCAAGATGATCGCCCAGCTCATCAACGCCACGCGTCCGAACCATCCCCTGCGGGGTGATCCCGTGCAGGGGCCGAAGTTCCTGCCCCACAAACGGCAGGTCTTTTTCTGCTCGCTTGGCGGGTTCGACACACACCTCGGCCAGCCGAAATCCCAGAACGCTCTGCTGGCTGAGTTGTCCGGCGCCCTTTACGCCTTCTACCGCTCGACGGAGGCGATGGGAATCCAGGACAGCGTGACCAGCTTCACCGCATCGGACTTCGGACGCACGCTGAAGAACAACGCGGTGGGCTCGCCTGCCGGTTCCGACCACGGCTGGGGCAGCCACCACATGGTCGTGGGCGGCGCGGTCAAGGGCCGGAAGATGTACGGCACTTTCCCCACGCTCAAAATCAACGGACCTGATGACACGTCCGACGGACGCTGGATCCCGACCACCTCGGTGGACGAATACTCGGCCACCCTGGCAAAATGGTTTGGCGTGCCCGAAACGAGCCTGCCCGCCATCTTCCCGAACCTTCCGCACTTCCCGAACCCGGATCTCGGGTTCATGGTGTAACCCGCCAGTCAAGGCTTGGCCGTGTCGGCCAGCTTGAGCCTTGCAGCCACGGCGAGGTGCTGGGAGCGGCGTTTTGTCTCCGTGCGGCAGGCGAGGACGTCCCACTCGGGGGTGGCGAGGATGGCGTCGACGCGGAGCCAGGGTTGGTTCAGTGAGAGTGGCTCGGTGGAGCTGCCGTCAAAGGTGAAGCCGCAGCCGCGCTCGCAGGTGGCGTGGGCGTCGGTCAGGCCTGTGGAGGCGAGGCGGAAGGCGCGGCTGCCGGCGGCGGCGTTGAAGTCGCCGCAGAGGACGGCGGGCAGGGGATCGCGGAGGACGGCGGTGTTGAGTTCGGCGAGCTGGGCGAGGCGCAGGCGCCAGTAGGCCTCGTGGTCGCGGCGCGGGGCGGCCCAGCGTGTGCCGGGCAGGCCGAGCAGGCCCTGGAGAAATGAGCCGCGCTGGAGCTTGCGCAGGAACTGGCGCGGCGTGGGCGCGTGCACGGCGTAGAGGGCGATCTCCCTTTTTCCCCACGCGATGACGAAGCGGACGGCGGGCGGCCGGGGCCAGTCGGGATCACGCGGGACGTCTGTTTTGAGCGGGACGGGGGCGGCACTGCGGATGGGATATTTGCTCAGGACGAGGAATTCCCCGTTCTGGAGGGCGTGGGGCCAGGCGGCGTAGTTGTCGTGCTGCAGCTCCTTGTCGCGCACGCCGCCGAAGCAGTCCTGGAAAACGAGCACGTCGGGCTGGGTCTCGTTGAGGAACGGCTGGAGGGAGGTGCCGAAGGACTGGCCGCGGTTGGCCGTGAGCACGGTGAGGGTGCCGGTCTCCGCAGGCGTGGCGAAGGCGGTGGAGTTACCCCTTTTCCCCAGGCCCCAGCCGGAAAGCCAGAGACCCCAGATGACGAGGGATGCGAGCAGCCACGGCCAGACGCGGGGGCCGGGGCCGCGGGCGAACCACGCCAGGACGGGCAGGGGCAGGAGCCAGGCGAGGGGAAAGAGGTACGCGGTGAAGGCGAGGAAGAGATTTGCTTCACCCACGGTGGGGCGCAGGATGGCGAGGGCCAGCAGGGCCAGGGTGCAGCCGATGGCGGCCCAGCGGGCGAGGCGGGGGCGGGGGCTGAGCAGTGCGGTGAGCAGGCGGCGGAGGACGGACATGGGGGGCGGGCGGGGGCAGGATACGGCGGTTCCGGAAAAGGGACAGCGGGGAGTGCGGCGGAAGCGGCGGGGTTGCGCGGCGGCGGAAGCCGGGCATTGGTACGGCATGAATGATCCTCTTTCCCTCCTCACTGCCGCGCTTCAGGCTCAGGACTGCCAGACCGGCACCCTGCACCTGCTGGAACCCGGAACCACCGTGATGAAACTGGCCGCCCAGGTGGGGCTGCCGCCACACGTGGCGCAGATCGTGGCGGAGGTGCCGGTGGGCAAGGGCATGGCCGGGCTGGCCGCCGAGCGCCGGAAGCCGGTGCAGACGTGCAACCTGCAAACGGACACCACGGGGGACATCCGCCCGGGGGCCAGGGACGTGCCCGTACAGGCCAGCATCGCCGTGCCCATCCTCCTCGATGGCGAACTGCGCGGCGTGGTCGGCTTCGCCCGCGGGACGTGCCACGACTGGACCGAGGCGGAGATCGCCACGCTGGAAGCGGCGGCGGCGGAGTTGGGGAGGAAGATTGGAGGATTAGAAGAGTAGAGGATTAGAAGAGCAGAGGATTAGAGGATTAGAGGGGGCAGGGAATTTGGGGCGAGAATCCTCTCGACAGCGGCCCTTTCGGCCTGGTAGCCTCGGCAGAGGATTTCCACTTCCGGGCCATCCGTCACCCGTCCGTCAACCACCTTATGAAAAGCACCCGTTTCCTCTCCCTGCTCGTCGGCCTCTGGGCTGCGTGCTCCACGCATGCCGCCGAAAAAGCCGTGAAGATCTTCATCCTTGCGGGCCAGTCCAACATGGAAGGCAAGGCCCCCAATGCGCTGCTGGATCATCAGGCCGCGGATGCGAAGACCAGGGACATCTTTGCCCACCTGCGCAAGGACGACAAATGGGTGGTGCGGGACGATGTCTTCATCAAGTTTCTCGAGCGCAAAGGCCCGCTCACCGTCGGCTACGGCTCGCCCGGACGCACCGGGCCGGAGCTGGAGTTCGGCACCATGATGGGCTCCCACTTTGATGAGCCGGTCATCCTGGTCAAAGCCGCGTGGGGTGGTCATTCCCTTTTCAAGCTGTTCCGTTCTCCCTCTGCCGCGCTGCCGGAGGAGACGATGGCGAAGGAGCTGCAGCAGGCCCAGGAGCGCGTGACCAGGGAAAACGAGAAGAACAAAAAGACCGATCCGCTGCCCACCATGGACGACGTCAAAAAGGACTACGGCCTCTCCTACCGGAACATGCTGAAGGAGACGAAGGACGTGCAGGAAAACTTCGCCACCCTCTTCCCCGAACTGAAGGGCCGGACAGCAGAGGTGGCCGGGTTTATCTGGTTTCAGGGGTGGAATGACCAGTATGGAGCGGAAAATGAATACCGCTCCAACATGGGGCACTTTATCCGGGATGTGCGCAAGGATCTCGGGAGCCCGGCTCTGCCGTTCGTCATTGCCGCCATGGGTCAGAATGGATCGAAGCCCGCCCAGGGAGCCATGCTGACCATTCGCGAGGCCCAGCTGGCCATGAATGACGTGCCCGACTTCAAGGGAACCGTGAAAGCCTTCCGCACCGACCTGCTGGTGGACAAGGCCGCGGAGGAAATGTATCCCCACTGGAAGGAAAACAAAGACTGGTCGATCACCGGCGGTGACCACGCCTACCATTACCTCGGCAGCGCCATCTGGTTCACCCGGATCGGCCACGGCATGGGCGAGGCGATGCTCGAGCTTTTCAAAAGCCGGAAGTAGCCACGCGTGGGGCTTGGACTGCGAATGTTTCGCCCCTTCAGGGCTCCGGATTTTGGTGGGGAAACCTGGGGCTTCGTTCGTGCCTCACTCCGCCCCAGGCTTTGGGGTCCCGTCCTTTCAGGACTCTGGACTGGGGCTTCGAAACCTGGGGTGGACCCCTCTTTCTCCATCGATCCCCAGGCTGGAGGGCAGAACGCCGGTGGCGTTATTGGAACGCGGGGGGCGCGGATGGCCGCTGGCGTCTACTTTTTCAGCCGGTACTCGCGCGGGCCGACGCCGATCCAGCGCTTGAAGGCGCGGGAGAAGACGGTGCCGTCGATGTAGCCGACGCGGGCGGCGACGACGTCGAGTTTGTCCTCGGTGGTTTCGAGGAGGGACTGGGCGCGCTGCATGCGCATGTAGGTTACCTGGTGCATGGGGCTGCGGCCCATTTCCAGGAGGCAGCGGCGGCGGAGCTGCTCGCGGCTGGCGTGGAACTGGGAGGCGAGGCGGTCGAGGGACCAGGGCTCGTCAAGGTGGCGGGCGACGACGGTCCAG
This sequence comes from bacterium, assembly GCA_031411255.1. Classification (GTDB taxonomy): domain Bacteria; phylum Verrucomicrobiota; class Verrucomicrobiia; order Verrucomicrobiales; family V1-33; genus JANOAS01. The sequence continues at coordinate 47,212 of JANOAS010000149.1, read as the reverse complement.
AGGGCGGCGAGGCGGTCGTCGAGGGTGAGGGGGCGGGCGGCGCGCTCAGCGAAGGTCTGGACGAGGCTGAGCCAGTGGTGGAGGACCTTGAGGTCGCGGGTGGCTGACCACTCTGACTGGAGGCCGGCGATGGCGCGGGCGAGGTCGGTGCCGCCGGCGGCGGCGCGCACGGGGGAGTCCGCACCGACGAGCGGGCGGACGTAGGTGGGCTCGAGGTAGCGCAGCCAGGCGAAGCACCACTTTTTCCCGGGCATGGCATAGAAGGCATTCAGGACGCGGGGCGGGGCCATGAAGAGGGAGCCGGGGGTGACGCGCTGCCACTTGCCATCCAGCAGGATGCGGCCCTCTCCTGCGGTGGTGGCGAGGAAAAAGCTGCCGGCAGGCTGGAGGCGGACGCGCTGGTAGGGGGCGAGTGCTTCATCGAGCCCGAGGCGGGCCATGCGGTGGGTGGCCAGCTCGGGGCAGTCGGTGCTCTCGATCACCCAGCGGCGGGTCTTTGGCCCGTCGATGGTGGTTTCCTGGAAGGTCTGGAGGGTGGGGTCTGCCATGGCGCTACCTGATGACAATGCGGACGGGGCCACTGGCGGGGAGGAGGTCTGTCTCCACAGTGGCGGAGCCTGCTGGGCTGGTGGCCTGGATGCGGTAGTGGCCGTGGAATCCCCGGAAGGCAAGCCCGCTGGCGGGCGTGGAGGGGAGTAGGGTGAGGGTGGCGGTGGTGCGCCACTTTTGAGCGACCCACTCGCGCCAGGCGGCGGCGGCGGGTTTCTCCGACCAGTCCTGGCGCCAGAGGGCGGCCTCGGGCTTCCAGTGGGTGCCCTCCCAGAATCCCCACATGATGAAACCGCTGTAGGCCGGGTGGGAGTAGCAGGAGATGAGGAAATCCCGCAGGTAGTCCGCCTCCAGGACCTCGTCTCCGCTGCTGACGAGGTCGTATTCGGAGATCTGGAGGTTGGGCACGAGGGCGGCGTAGCGGTCGGAGACTTTCTGGATGACGTCGGGCGAGGGGAGAAAGCTGGAGTGGATGTGGGCCATGTTGGCGATGCCGTCGGGCTTGAGTCCGGCGGCGATGAGGCTCTGGATGACGCGGGTGTAGTCCTCCCCCTGGCGGCCGGGGCGGAAGAGCTGGTCTTCATTGACCCAGAGCGGCTTTTTTGTGAGCTGGCGGCACTCGCGCAGGACGTCGGCGTAGATGGTGTCTCCGCAGACGGTGTCGACGTTGTTTTTTGCCTCCCAGCCGGCGGGGTGGTTCAGGCAGTCCCACTCGGTGACGCGGGAGTCAAAGGCGGCGAGGCGTTCGCGGAGGGAGGTGAAAATGGTCTCGCGGATTTTGGCCGGGTCGGATTTGAGTTTCTCGGACCAGGATTCAAAGGGGCCCCACATGAGGTAGTGGCCGCGGATGGCGAGGTGGCGCTCTGCCAGCCAGGTGAAGGCCTGGTCTGTCCATGCGCGGCGGAACTTGGTGCCGGTATTGGACGCGCCCTCCTCCCAGGCGAAGGGTTTGAGGTCGTTTTCGAAGACGACCTTGCTGAAGAGCGAGTCGACGATGGCGCGGTATTTTTCCCCGTCCGGGCCGGGGTCAACGAGGAGGCGGGCGGTGACGGCGGAGCCAAAGCCGAAGGCGGAGCGAGTCTGGGTGACCTGCACGGTGGCATTCTGGACAGCCAGGCCGGCGGAATCGACGACCTGGAGGGTGAAGTCGCTTTTGCGGAGTTTCTCGATGCGGTACAGCGCTGCCTGGCGCCAGGGAGCCCCGGCCTCGCGGCCCGGGTAGGTGACGCGGGGGCGGGGGAGTTTGGCGGCGGGAAAGTCCGGCCCGTAGTCCACCAGGCGGGCTCCGGCGAGGTCAACGCTCTGGATTTCCCCGCCGAGATGGATGGCCACGGCACCGCTGCCGGCGGGCAGATCGATGGATGCGGTGAAGGGGACGATGACCGGCTCCCACTGCGCGCCGACGTGGAACTCGGAGTGGCCCAGCTTTGTATAGTCGGGCGGCTGCTGGAGTTCGACATTCGCCGCCCCCACGGCCTGACCGTTTTCCAGCGTGCTTTTCACTGCGCGGGCGTAGAAGAGGAGGAAACAGCGGTCGTCTTTTTTGATGGATTCGGTCAGCTTTGCCATCGCCTGGACGTTCCACGAGCTGGCGGGACGGGCGGTCACATCGATCCGGAGAAACCTGGCAGCGGGAGCGGACGGGTCCTCGATGACCCGGGCGGTGGCCTTGCCCGGGGCGGCCGGGAGGGCCGCGCGCAGGACAAAACCGGCGGGGAGCAATTCGCGTCCGCCAGGCGGGACATCCACGGCAGGCCAGCCGCCATCGGCCCGGCCGGGCAGGAGCGGGAGGGTGGCGAGGACGAGAAGGAGGGAAATCCGGCGTAGCATGCAGGAATCCATTCCGCCACGAAACCGCAAGGTGCAAGGCCGGGCGGTGCGTTGGGGAGAGCCGGGGGAAGCGTTGGTTTTAGAAAAAGCATAATGATTTATAATTTCCATTGCGAAAATCCGGAGTTGTGGCAATTGATTCCTCACTTTCACACCAAGGGGCGGCACGGCGGTGGGCCGGATGCCCCCGGTTGTGCTTCGATACCTCTGCAAGAGCCAAAAATTCCGAACTCCAACTCACGATGATTGCTTTGAACCGGGTGCTGCGTTCCTGTCTTTTTCTCCTCGTCCTGTCCGCTCCGAGTTGGGGACAAGTGTTTCGTCCTGAGTTTTCCATTGAGCAGCCGGCCGGGGTTTCGCTGGTGACTTCGGGAGTGGTGGCGTGGGGGGACAATCTGAGCGGGCAGTCAAGCGTGCCGGTGGCCGGGCAGTCCGGCGTGATCGCGGTGGCGGCGGGGGTGGCGCACACGGTGGCGCTGAAATCCGGAGGCGCAGTGGTGGCTTGGGGAGATGACACCAACGGCCAGGCGACGGTGCCTGTGGCGGCTCAGTCCGGGGTGACTGCCATTGCTGCGGGAGCCTTTCACACGGTGGCGCTGAAGAGCAATGGAACGATCGTGGCGTGGGGGGACGACAGCATCGGCCAGACGACGGTGCCTCCGGCGGCGCAGACGGGTGTGGTGGCCATAGCGGCGGGATTTTACCACACGGTGGCACTGACCAGTGCGGGGCGGGTGGTGGCCTGGGGGGATGACGGGGACAACCAGACGAGAGTGCCGGAGGAGGCGGAGTCGGGGGTCATCGCCATCGCTGCAGGTGGAGCCCACACGGTGGCGCTCAAGAGCAGCGGACTCGTCATCGCGTGGGGCAATGATGACTACGGTCAGGCGACTGTGCCTGCTGCGGCGCTCTCTGGTGTGATGGCCATCGCGGCCGGCGGCCGGCACACGGTTGCTCTGAAAAATGATGGAAGCGTGGTTGGCTGGGGAGACGACACGGGTGACCAGGCGACGACGCCTGAGGCCGGGCAGACGGAGGTGACAGCGATCGCCGCAGGGGTGGAACACACCGTGGCGTTGAAGAGCAACGGGAGCGTGATTGCCTGGGGTGACGATTCAGGCGGACAGGTCTCCGTGCCTGTGGCGGCGCAGTCCGGCGTGACGGCCATCACAGCCGGGTACAGCCACACGGTGGCGCTGAAGACCAAGGTCATTCCGGTGAGCTTCGGAAACCAGAACGTCGCCTCGACCAGCCAGGTGAAAACTTTTACGATCAAGAACACCGGGCCGGCCCCGCTCGAAATTTCCAGCGTCTCCGTGACCGGAGGCAGTGCCGCAGATTTCACGGTGAATACCGCCGGGATGCTGACCACGCTGCCGGCCCTGAACGGGATGACCACCTTCACGGTTTCCTTTGCTCCGGCGCTGACCGGCGCGCGGCAGACAACGCTGCGCGTGGTGAACAATGACTTGGACGAGGGCAGCTTTGAGGTGGTGCTCTCGGGCACGGGCGTGGTGCCGGAATTTGCCATCGAACAGGCGGGCGGAGCGCCCGTGGCAACCTCCAGTGTGGCCGGGTGGGGGGACAATTCTGCGGGCCAGATCTCGGTACCGGCACTGGCCAGGTCCGGCATGACGGCCGTGGCCGCCGGGGTGGACCACACGGTGGGGCTGAAGACGGGAGGAGTCGTCCTCGCCTGGGGCCGGAACACGTACGGCCAGACCACCGTGCCCTCCGGGGCGGAGTCGGGCGTGACCGCCATCTCCGCAGGCGGCTACCACACCGTGGCGCTGACCGGTGGCGGCGGGGTGATCGCGTGGGGCTACAATGCCAACGGCCAGACCTCCGTGCCGCCAGCGGCGCAGTCGGGGGTGGTGGCCATCGCGGCGGGGATCTACCACACCGTGGTGCTGAAGGGAAACGGGAGCGTGGTGGCCTGGGGGGACAACAGCGGCGGCCAGTCCGCAGTTCCACCGGCAGCGCAGTCGGGGGTGGTGGCCATCGCGGCGGGCCTGTCCCACACCGTGGCGCTGAAAAACAACGGCGGTGTGATTGCGTGGGGTGACAACTCGAAAGGGCAGACGGCCGTGCCGGTGGCGGCGCAATCCGGAGTGGTGGCGGTGGCGGCGGGCTACACCCACACCGTGGTGCTGAAGGATGACGGGAGCGTGATCGCCTGGGGCAATAATGGATCGGGCCAGTCGACGGTGCATCCGGCGGCCCTGTCGGGCGTGACCGCCATTTCCGCCGGGGTGGACCACACGGTGGCGCTCAAGCGGAACGGCAGCGTCATCAGCTGGGGCAAAAACGAATTTGGCCAGTCGCTGGTGCCCGTGGTCGGGCAGAGCGGAGTCACCGGGATCTCGGCCGGCTTTCACCACACGATGGTGCTGAAGACAGTCGTCTTCCGCGTTCCCTTCGAGGACCTGACCGTCGGCGTTTCCAGTGAACCAAAGAGCTTCACCATCAGAAACAGCGGGCTGGGTGTGCTCAACATCGCCAGTGTGGTGGTGACGGGGGGGAATCCCTCGGATTTCGTGGTCAACACCACTGGCATGGTGAACAACGTGGCTCCCGTTTCGGGCGCGACGACCTTTACCGTCACGTTCACTCCGCATGCGCCCGGCACCCGGCAGACGATTCTGCGCATCACGAACAATGACTCCGACGAGGGCACGTTTGACATCGTCCTTCGCGGCACGGCTGGCGGCAACGGGTTGAGTTCACTGGAAAGCTGGCGGCTGCTTTACTTTGGCTCCTCGCTGAGCGAGGACGAGGGCGCGGATGACTTTGATGCGGACGAGGACGGTCTGTCCAACCGGATCGAATACGCCTTCGGCCTGAACCCGATGGACGCCACGAGCGCCGTGCTTCCCGAGCCGCAGACGGTGGAAGGCGCACGGATCTTCAGCTTCATCGAGCCGGAGGATGTGGCGGGCGTCATTTACAAGGCAGAGTGGAGTGCCAGCATGCGGGCCGATGACTGGCACGCCATCCCCGACACGGGCATTCCCCCCCAGCACTACTTCAGCACCCCCCTGGGCGGGGAGGTGCGGAAATACGTCCGGCTCAGGGTGAATGTGCAGTGAGGTGGCGGTCAGGCCTTCTCAAAGACCACCCGGCCCTCGGCGAGCTTCGCGTGGATGGTGTCACCATCTGTGAAGGCTCCATCGAGCAGGCTGAGGGAAAGCGGATCGAGCAGGTACTTCTGCACGGCACGCTTGAGCGGACGCGCCCCGTAGATGGGGTCGAAGCCCTGGTCTCCGATGAACCGGATGACGGCGTCGTCGAGATTGAGATGGAGGTTCTGCTTCTCTAGGCGTACGATGACACGCTTGAGCTGGATTTTCACGATCTGGTCCAGCTCTGCGGCGTCGAGACGGTCGAAGATGATGGTTTCGTCGATGCGGTTCAGGAACTCCGGGCGGAAGTGGGCGCGGAGGGCCTCGCTGACGCGGGCTTCGCGCTGCTCCTTGTTGCTGTCATCGAGGATGAACTGGCTGCCGAGGTTTGAGGTCATGATGAGCACGGTGTTTTTGAAATCCACGGTGCGGCCCTGGCCGTCGGTGATGCGGCCGTCGTCGAGGACCTGGAGCAGGACGTTGAAGACATCCGGGTGAGCCTTTTCCACCTCGTCGAAAAGCACGACGCTGTAGGGGCGGCGGCGGACGGTCTCGCTGAGCTGGCCGCCTTCTTCATAACCGACGTAGCCGGGTGGCGCTCCGATGAGGCGGGAGACGGAGTGCTTCTCCATGTACTCGGACATGTCGATGCGGGTCATGGCCGTCTCGTCGTCGAAGAGGAACTCCGCGAGGGCGCGGGCCAGCTCGGTTTTTCCGACACCGGTGGGGCCGAGGAAGAGGAAGGAGCCGAGGGGGCGGTTCTCGTCCTGGAGGCCGGCGCGGGCGCGGCGGACGGCGCTGGCGACGGCGGTGATGGCGTCCTTCTGGCCGATGACGCGCTCGCCGAGGCGGGCTTCCATGTTGACGAGCTTCGAGCGCTCGCCCTCCTGGAGGCGGGAAACGGGGATGCCGGTCCAGGCGGCGACGACGCGGGCGATGTCCTCGTCCGTCACCTCCTCGCGCAGCAGGGTGGGGCGGGTGGCACCGGTGGCGGGGGCGGTGGCGGCCAGTTCGGCTTCAAGTTTGGGAATCAAGCCATACTGGATTTCTCCGGCGCGGCTGAAATCTCCGCCGCGCTGGGCCTGCTCCAGCTCGGTGCGGAGGCGGTCTATCTCCTCCTTCACCTTGCGTCCGGCCTGCACGCTTTCCTTTTCCTTCATCCACTGGGCCTTCAGGGCGTCACCGCTTTCCTTGAGGTCGGCGATGGTGCGGTCAAGTTTTTCCACGCGTTCGCGGGAGGCGGCGTCCTTCTCCTTTTTCAGGACCAGGCGCTCCATCTCGGCCTGCATGATTTCACGCTCGATGACGTCGATCTCCGTGGGCATGGAGTCGAGTTCGATCTTGATGCGGCTGGCGGCTTCGTCGACGAGGTCGATGGCCTTGTCGGGCAAAAAGCGGTCCGTGATGTAGCGGTTGCTCAGGGTGGCGGCGGCGATGATGGCGCCGTCCTGAATGCGGACGCCGTGGTGAACCTCATAGCGTTCCTTCAGCCCGCGCAGGATGGCGATGGTGTCCTCCACGCTGGGCTCGCCCACCATGACGGGCTGGAACCGGCGCTCGAGGGCGGGGTCTTTTTCGATGTGCTTGCGGTATTCATCCAGCGTGGTGGCGCCGACGCAGCGCAGCTCGCCGCGGGCCAGCTGGGGCTTGAGGAGGTTGCCCGCATCCATGGCGCCCTCGCCCTTGCCGGCGCCGACGATGGTGTGCAGCTCGTCGATGAACAGGATGATCTGCCCTTCACTGCTGGTCACTTCCTTGAGGAAAGCCTTGAGCCGCTCCTCGAATTCGCCCCGGAACTTCGCACCGGCCATCATGCCGCCGAGATCCATGGAAATGAGCCGCTTGTTTTTCAGTGAGTCCGGCACGTCCCCGGCGACGATGCGGCGGGCGAGGCCCTCGGCAATGGCGGTCTTGCCCACGCCTGGCTCGCCGATGAGGACGGGGTTGTTCTTTGTCCGCCGACTGAGGACCTGCATGACGCGGCGGATTTCCTCGTCGCGGCCGATGACGGGGTCGATCTTTCCAGCCTTGGCGCGGGCGGTGAGGTCGGTGCCGTATTTCTCCAGGGTCTGGTATTTGCCCTCCGGGTCGGCATCGGTCACGCGCTGGGCTCCGCGCACGGCGGTCAGGGCCTGCTTGGCTGCGTCGTATTTCACGCCCTGGGCCTTGAGCAGGTCGGCCAGCTCGCCGGGCTTCTTGCAGAGGGCGAGGAGGAAATGCTCGACGCTCAGAAAGTCGTCCTTGAGCGCTTTTTGTTCGTCCTCGGCTGCGGCCAGGACGTGGCGGAGGTCATTGGAGACATTGAGCGAGCTGCTGCCGGAGACCTTGGGCAGGCGTTCCAGAAAGCTATCCACCCCGGCCTTGAGCACGTCGGGTTTGGCACCGACCTTCTCCAGAAGCGGGCGGGTCAGGCCTCCTTCCTGCTCAAGCAGGCAGGAAAGAATGTGGGCTGGGCGAAGCTCCGTGTGACCGAGGCGGGTGGCGAGGGTCTGGGCGCTGCCGAGAGCTTCCTGAAGTTTAATGGTGAATTTGTCGGGGCTCATGAGGAGAGAGGATCGCTGGTCAGAATGGGTGACTGGGGAATGAGTTCCCCCCATCTCTCTGCATGGAATGTGCCGTATTGTGTTTTTGAGTCCCTGTCCATTGAAAACAAGGATGCAATGCGAAGTGGTTCCCCTGTCACGTACTGGGGCGGGTGTGACATCCCGACGCGGAATGAGACAGGGCGACGCACCTGGTGAGCCAGATTTGCACGTCCGGGGGAGGCGGCCGCCTCAGAGCAGGAACCCGACGGGCGGGGCGGACGAGGTGGTGCTGTAGAAATTCCCGATGTTCGGCAGGATGAGGGGGAGGCTGGATTTCGGGACGCCGAGCCAGAGGGCGAGTTCGGCGAAGTACTGGTCGCACGAGGTGGTGGGGATGAGGCGGCCTCGGCCGGTGTCGAGCGGGTTCAGTTCGGGACCGGTGTCCGGGTTCACGGCGAGGCTGGGGAAGGTGCCGTGGATCTTTTTCCCCTTCACCGCTCCGCCGATGACGAAGTGATTGCCTGCCCAGGCGTGGTCCGAACCGCGTCCGTTCGAGGTGAGGGTGCGCCCGAAGTCCGAGGCGGTGAAAAGGGTGACGTTGTTCGTGAGGCCGAGGGCGGTGAGTGCGTCGTAGAAGGCGCCGATGGCGGCGTCGATCTCGGGGAGCATGCCGTTCATGTTCGCCAGGACGTCGCTGTGGTGGTCCCAGCCGCCGCGGTTGACGAAGAACGTCTGGCGGCACGCGCCGAGTCCGGTGCGGGCGGCCAGAGTGCGGGCGACCTGGCGGAGCTGAAGGCCGAGCGGGCTGCGGGGGAAGGCGGCATCGACGGCGGCGGGGAGCGGAGAGGCCTTCGTCGCCGTGTCATAAATGGCGAAGGCCTCGAGAGCATCGCGCCGTTTTTTCTGGTGGGTCTGGGAGAGGAGGTCCGAGTACTGGAGGGCGAGCTGCGAGTCGATGGCGGCGGAGGTGGGGGCTCGGAGTTCGTTGGCATTGTAGGCCACATCATAGCCGGTGAGAGGGATGGCCCCGCCGCTGGTCGAGTCCTGGTTGTTGCCGGGGGAGACGGCGTACTCGGCCCCGTTCACTCCGGTCTGCCAGACGTTGCTGCCATCGAGCGAGACGTTCATGCTGACGGCCTGGTTGGCGTTCAGGTCGCGGATGAGGTCGGCCATTTTCCCGGCCCAGCCGGTGCCGGAGCGGGAATGAGGGACGCTGGTCTGCCACTGCTCGATCTGGTCCGAGTGGGAGTAGAGGCCGAGGGGGAGGCGTTTTTGGTTCAGGTTCACCTGGGCGCGGTTCTGCACCGGCTCGACGAGGGTGCCGACGTTGCTGACGAAGGCGGCGCGGCCCTGGTTAAAAAGCCCGGCCAGGCGCGTCATGGCGCCGTGGGTGCCGAAGGTGCGTCCACCGGTATTGTCCGGGGTGAGGGCGGCGAGCTGTCCGGCGGTGAGGGCGATGGCGCTGCCGCGCGAGGCGGAATACTGCGCGAAGCCCGCGGTGTCCGTCGGGACGAGGAGGTTGTACGAATCGATGCCGCCGGAAAAGAAGAGGCAGACGAGGGCGCGATATTCGCCGGTGCCGGGCGTGGTGGCGGCGGCGACGGAGCCCGAGAGCCGCAGGTTGAGCAGCGTATTGAGCAGTGGAATGGAGGAGACTGCGGCGCAGGAGGCCTCTCCCAGAAATTTACGGCGTGTTTTCATGAGGAAAATGTGAGTGGGTGAGTCAGCGCTGGACGCAGAATTCCGGCGAGGTGACGACGAGGTAAATGGCGAGGCGGACGCGCTCCTTTTCCCACTCCCAGGTGGGCGGGCCGACGCGGACGAGCGCCTCGCGGATGACCTGGAAATTCCGCGGGGTGAGGGTGCCGCCAGTCAGGGCGAGATCGATCCGGCGGAGCAGGGGATCCGGATCCAGCGGGGCGGTGGTGCCGCTGAGGGCCTGCTCCTGGGTGAGGTTCAGCGTGACGCTGCGGTCGGGATTTGCGGAGCCCCAGCGGTGGAGGCTTCCCCTGAGGGCGTCCCAGAAATAATTCGGTGCTGAGGTGGCGGACGAGGCGTTCACGATTTGAAACTCCGGCGCAACCAGCCCGGCCTGGCTGAGCGGACCGGGCGGGGAGTAGGCGGGGAGGTAGAAATTAAAGACGCTCGGTGCTTTGAGCGGCTCCTGGTTGTGGTCGAGCGTGAATGAATCCAGCGCGTAGTAACCCGCCGGGCAGGAGGCGTTAAAGGCGCGGGCGAAGTTCACGCAGCGCAGGAAGGGCTCGCGCAGTTTTCCGAAGCCCGGGTTCGCGAGCATGGCGGGGTCCCGCGCCTCGGGATCGAGAAAGATCTGGCGGATGACGGCCTTCATTTCACCGCGGTGGCCGGCGCCGTCGTCGGCAAACTTGGCGGCCACGCGCCCGACGTAGGCGGGGCTGGGGTTCGACGTGACGAAGCGCTGGATGAGCTGGCGGCAGACGAAGGGGCCGCAGTTTGGGTGGTTGAAAAGGTTGTCGATGGCGTCGTCCACATCCGCGAGCGTCGCGGTGCCGGTATTCGTGGGGCTGGCGACACGCAATGGGGTGGTGGCACCGCGCAGGAGGGTCTTGGGCGCGAGGTCGTGGGCGGAGTCCCATCCTTTCATCGGCAGCCTGTAGTCGCGGGGGTAGAGGTTAAACCCGGCGACGATGTTCCCAAAAGTGAGTCCGGTAAAGATTTTCGCAAATTCCGTGATGTTACTGTTATTGTAGGTCGGGATGGGCTGGTTTTGGGCGTCCAGCTTGCGGGTGCCGTCCGGGTTCAGCTCCCAGAGGCCGATGGAGAAGAGCTGCATGACCTCGCGGGCGAAGTTTTCATCCGGGTAGACGCCGGTGGCGGGGTTTGGTTTGTTGTTTCCCAGATGGCTGAGATACATGCCCATGCAGGGGTGAAGGGCGACGTCGCGGAGGAGGGTGCGGTAGTTGCCGAAGGCGTTTTTCACGAGCATGTCGTAGTAGTTCGACATGCCGACGGGGTTGACGCCCAGCTCCTCCATGCGGTCGGAAATGACGAAGATCTGGCTGAGGGCGAAGGCGACACGCTGGCGCAGGGGATCCGGCAGCTGGGACTGGGTGGCGGGGTCCATGTCCGGCCGGAGGGTGGGCACGCCCATGGCGCGGTTCCACCAGGCGAAGTCGGCGTAGGAGCCGTAGAGCTGGATGACGTTTTCATTGGCCACGGCCCACTCGGTGAACGGCTGGAGAAGGCCCAGCGGGCGGGTGAACTGGTCGTCGATCCAGCCGGAGAAACCGAGCGCCTGGAGGTCCTCCACATTTTCGGGAATGGAGTCGGCATCTGCGGCGGAGTCCTGGTCCGGCCCGAAGGCGGCCTGGATGAGGAAGCGGGCGGCGGCCTTGGCGGACGGGGGGCCGGAGGCGGTTTCGTTGATGATGGAGACGCTGGCGGTGGCGGGACTGGCAAACGTGTAGCCGGTGCCGGGGAGGAGGGTTAGCGTGACGGTTTCGTCCGGCTCGGCGTCGTCGCTGTCGGCGACGGGGGCGATCTCGACGAAGGCCTCGCGCTGGCCGGGGGCGAGGGTGACCGTGTTTCCGCTGAAACTGGTGGTGTAGTCCGCACCGCGGGTGGCGGAGCCGGTGAGGGAGATGTTCACGGCGACCTCCTTCAGCCCGGCGGCGCGACGGATGACGATGACGGCGGGATCGGGCCAGCGCTCGGAGGCGGCGGCATCGTAGACGGCCACGGTGAGGTAGGAGCCGGAGGAAAGGGTGGCGGTGGTGAGCCGCTGCTGGTCGGTCTGGGGAAAGCGGTCGGTGTGGGTGGAATTGGGATTGAAGCCGAGGCTGATTTCATCCGCGTCTGAAATGGTGTCGCCATCCGAGTCCAGGTCTGCCGTGGCGACGGAGAAAAACTGGCGCGAGGCACCGATGGGCGGCCCGGCGGTGAGGGGGGCTCCGGTGCCTGTGCGGGCGGGGCCGGCCGGGGCGAAGGTGCCGGCGCCGAGGTCCGGACTGGCGAGGAGGGTGTAAGATTTGCCCGGAACGGTGGGCCAGGACAGGAGGAGGGAGCCGGGGGCGGCCGGGGCGAGGTTCAGGGCGGGAAAGGACCAGCCGTCGAGCGGGTCGGTGCCGGCGAGGGATTCGGTCTTGTTGCTGAAGCCGTCGCCGTCCGCATCTCCGCTGGCGGGCAGGTTCCATGCCTGGTGGACGAGTTCCCAGATGTCGCTCTGCTGGTTGTTGTTCGCATCGATGGCGACAGCCGGCCCGGCGAGGGCGGTCAACAGCAGTGAGGAAAGGAGACGGCGGCTCATGGTGGGAAAGATGCCACAACCCGGCGCGGACTGCTGGAAATATGGCCATTTCTCACCCAAAAGTAGCATGAGGGGCGGGTGGCGGGCGGACGCAGGGCCCGGGAGATTTTCCATTTTGCAGGGTGGGTGGTGGGTTGCATTGGACCGGGATGGGGGCAAAGTGGCCGCTTTCCACGAACTCTGAACCCTGCAATTGAATCCATGATGATGATGCGAATTTCCTGGGCAGCCGCGCTGGCGGTGACGGCCGGCAGTGTGCTGGCTGACGAAGTGCCGGTGCCCCTTTTCAAAACTCTGGACGGGCTGGAGGTGACGCTGTGGGCGAAGTCCCCGATGCTGCGCAACCCGACGAACATGGACATCGACAAGGACGGTCGCATCTGGGTGGCGGAGGGGGTGAACTACCGCAGCCACTACGACCGGCAGCCGGAGGGGGACCGGATCGTGATCCTGGAGGACACGGACCACGACGGCGTGGCGGACAAGAGTTCGGTCTTTGTGCAGGAGCCGTTTTTGCGCGCGCCGCTGGGCATCGCGGTGCTGGGAAACAAGGTGGTGGTCTCCATGACGCCGGACCTCGTTGTTTACACGGATGTGGATGGCGACCGGGTGTTCGATCCGGTGAAGGGGGACACGCGGGAGGTGGTGATGACGGGATTCAACGGGCGCAAGCACGACCACTCCCTACACAGCGTGACGGCAGGTCCGGACGGGCGCTGGTACTGGAGCGCGGGGAACTGCGGGGCGGTCTTCACGGACAAATCCGGCAAGACTTTCCGCGTGGGTAGCGCCTATGACCCGTACTACGGCAGGGGCACTCCGGGCGATCTGGGGTGGAATCCGAGGGAGATCGCCGGGACGAAAAGCGATGACGGGCACGTGCACATTGGCGGATTTGCCGCCCGGATGAATCCGGACGGGTCGAAGGTGGAGATCATCGGGGAAAATTTCCGGAACTCGTACGAGCAGGTGGTGAATTCGTTTGGCGAGGTCTTTCAAAACGACAACGACGACCCGCCGGCGTGCCGGAACACGTTTTTGCTGACGTATGGAAATGCAGGGTTCTGCTCCCGCGACGGGCAGCGGGACTGGCGGGCGGACAAGCGGCCGGGCCAGTCCACGCCGGTGGCGCAGTGGAGGCAGGATGACCCGGGCACGATGCCGGCGGGTGACGTTTACGGAGGGGGATCGCCGACCGGGGTGGCCTTTTACGAAAACGGGGCGCTCGGCGAGGCACTGGAGAAACTGGGCGGGCCGCTGGCGGCGCAGTATGGGATGTACCTGAGCTGCGATGCGGGGCGGAATGTGGTCTTCGGTTATTTCCCGGTGCCGGACGGCGCGGGCTACAAGCTGGAGCGGTTCAATTTTCTGACGACAAACCAGGAGGGGGAGTTTGCCGGATCGGATTTCAAGGGAGGCAAGCCCAGCGGGGAGGTGAAGACGCTTTTCCGCCCGTCTGACGTGTGTGTGGGGCCGGATGGTGCAGTCTATGTGACGGACTGGTATGACCCGCGCGTGGGCGGCCATGCGGACCTGGACGGCACGCTGTCCGGGGCCGTGTACCGGATCGCGCCAAAGGGGTTCAAGTCCGAGCCGCCGGTGCTGGACCTGGCGACGACGGAGGGGCAGATCGAGGCGCTGAAGTCGCCTGCGGCGAATGTGCGAAACCTCGGGCTGACGGGCATCAAGGAGCAGGGGCCAAAGCTGACACCGCAACTGCTGAAGTGGCAGTCCACGGAGACGAACGAGTTTTTCCGCGCCCGGGCGATCTGGGCGGTTGCCTCCCTGGGGCAGCAAGCGCAGGGCCATATGATGACGTTCTCCCGCCGGGCAGACATTCCGGAGGGTGTGCGTCTGGCCGCCTACCGGGCGCTGGCCATGCTGAGCCGTGATGTGCCGCCGAGCGCGAGCGCGCTGGGATTGGTCCGCGTCCAGCGCGAGCCTGCGAAGGTGCCCGCCCGCCTGCGCCGGGAAATCATCCTCGGCTACCGGGACGAGCCCGCCAGCGACGGGACGATCAACCAGCTGGCGCTTTTCGCCATGGCCTACGACGGTGTGGACCGCACGATGCTGGACGCCATCGGCATCGGGGCGACGGGGAAAGAGGCCCAGCTTTACGACAAGCTGCTGCAGCTGACGCGCGCCGGGGACCCGGTGAAATGGCCGGTGCAGCTGGGCCAGATCGCGTGGCGGCTGCATCCGTGGCAGGCCACGGGCGCGCTGAAGGAACGGGCGCTCTCGAAGGAACTTTCGGAAAAATCCCGCAAGCAGGCGGTGACGGCGCTCGGGTTCATCAAGACGAAGTGGGCGGCTGAGTCCGTGCTGGAGATCGCGGCAAAGTCGGAAGGCGCGCTTAAAGCCGAGGCCGTGTGGTGGCTGCTGAACCGGAAGGACACGGACTGGAAGGACTTCGGCGTGGCGGAGGAGCTGAAAAAACAGGGCATCTACGACCCGGACACGGTGAAGCTGGTGGAGGTGAAGGTGGCCGATGCCCCGGTGCCGAACTACCCGCCCATGGCGGATCTGCTCGCGCTCAAGGGTGACGCCGCCACGGGCGAGGCGGTGGCCGCGAAGTGCCTCATGTGCCACCAGATTCACGGGAAGGGCGCGGAGTTTGGCCCGAACCTTGACCAGTTCGGCAAGAGCCAGACCACCGAGGTGGTGCTGCGCTCGGTCATCGAGCCCTCGGCGGAGATCTCCCACGGCTATGACGGGGAGCGCCTGGTGACGACGGACGGCCTCACCATCGAGGGCATCGTCATTTCCAGCGGAGACCCGGTCATCGTGCAGAGCATGGGCGGGCAGATCCAGATGGTGCCGAAGGCGCGGGTGAAGGAAAAGAAGCCGCTGGGCAAATCCCTCATGATGAGTGCCACCCAGCTGGGCCTGACAGCGCAGGATCTGGCGGATCTGGCGGCGTATTTGAAAAAGTGACGGGCCGGTCCCGCTGAGCCATGTCACGCGAACGTCCAGAGCGGAGCAGGGCAGGGGATTGCCTGTCCTGGGTTCTGCTTCTGGTCGTGGCGGCGCTGTTTTCCTCCTGCCGTGCGCCCATGGTGCGGGAGCAGCGCACGGTGGCGGAAATGGAGAAGGCGCCGTCGCAAAAGGTGGAGGCGCGGGTGCTGCCGGACGGCCTCGTCTTCCGGTTCCGCATCGCAGGGCGGGACGCCTTTGCCCTGGCGAAGTGGGCGCCGGTGGCCGGCCCGCAGACGGCGGAGCTGGTGCTCAAGCCGCAGATCGGCCCGTGGCTGCTGGCGTGGAAAAAGGGGAAGCCGGTGCGCGTGGAGGGCGAGGAAACGTGGCGGAAGCTGACGGCGGGAATGATCGAGCAACTGGCCCCGGCCGACCGGCGCCAGGGCGTGCTGCTCCTGGCGCAGGATCACGAGGTGGTCGCTTTCCGCGACGCTGCGGGTCGGGCCGCGGTGGTGCCGCTGGAGAAACGGCCCCGCACCGTACGCGTCGTGCGCACCGTGGGCGAGGCGGAGCTGGGCCGCATGGTGATGGCGCGGCTGGCGGCGGGCGGCGGCGGGGCGCGCACGCTTTTTGTCACGGGCCGGCGGCCGCCCTGGGTCTACGTGGAGCCCGGCACGGACCGCGTCATTTTTCTCCGCCCCCCGGCCGGGAAAAACGGGGAGGCCGTGGCCGCGCTCCTCGGCACAGAAACTCCGCGCCTGGCCTGGGGCTCCGCCCGCGCCCTGGCCTGGAACAGCAGCCTGGCCAGCGTCATCAACAACCCGGTCAGCTTTTGCGTCCGCCTGGTGGAGCAGGTCACTTCCATCAGCGAGACCTTCCTGCACACCCGCCTCCACTTTCTCCAGCAGCCGAAGGGCAGCCCCGTCGCGGCTGGCCCGCCGATGGATCTCGCTGCTTGGGAAAAGGAGCTGGACCATCTGGTGGGCGCGACCCGGCAGCCGGCGAAGCTGGACCTGCTCGTGGATGGTGCGGCCTTTTTTCCGGAGTTCATCCAGGCCGTGCAGGACGCCCGCCAGTCCGTGGATGTGCAGACCTACATCTTCGACAACGACGACTACGCCGTGAAGATCGCCGACCTGCTGAAGGAGCGTTCCCGCCAGGTGAAGGTGCGCGTGATGATGGACGAGCTGGGCTCCCTCTTCGCCGGAGCGCAGCCGCCGGACTCCCCCATGCCAGCAGGCTTCGTCTGCCCGCCGGACATGGGCGCGTATCTGGAGGACGGCTCCCGCGTGGCCGTGCGCCCGCTGGCCAACCCTTGGCTCTGGGCCTCCCACAAAAAGCTCACCGTCATCGACGGTCGCACCGCCTTCCTTGGCGGTATGAACATTGGCCGCGAGTACCGCTACGACTGGCACGATCTCATGGTGAAACTGGAGGGTCCGCTCGTCGGGGAGCTGCAGCGCGACTTTTCCGAAAGCTGGGCCGTGAACGGACCGGGTGGCGATGCCGCCTGGCTCTGGCGCAAACTCTTTCCCCCGCAGGACCGCGCAGCGGGAAAAGAGCAGCCGGGAATGATCCAGGTCCGCCCGCTCTACACGCGCACCTTCGAGCACGAGATCGAAAAAGCCCAGGTCGCCGCCATCCGCCGCTGCCGCCGGGAGATCATCATCGAGAATCCCTACTTCACCGACGACCTCATCGTGACCGAACTCATCGCCGCCCGGGAGCGGGGCGTGGACGTGCGCGTCATCGTGCCCGAGGTGAACGATCAGCCGCTCATGGCCACCAGCAACCGCGTCTCCGTCGGCGAGATGCTCCAGCACGGCATCCGCGTCTACGCCTACCCCCGCATGTCCCACGCCAAGGCCGCCCTCTACGACGGCTGGGCCTGCCTCGGCTCCGCCAACCTCGACCGCCTCAGCCTCCGCCTGAATCACGAACTCAACATCGCCTTCAGCGACCCCGCCGCCGTCGCGCGGCTGAGGCGCGACTTCTTCGAAAAAGACCTCGCCGCCAGCAAGGAAGTCACCGCCGTTCCCGACCTTCCGTGGGCGTGGCCGTTCATTGAGATGCTGGGGAATCAGATGTGAGGGGTGGGCTGGGGGCGGAGCAAGGGGCGTGAGGGGCGCGAGGGGCGCGAGGTCAACCGCGAATTGACGCGAAGGAACGCGAATAAAAGCGAATGGAGGACAAACAATGGGCGGGGGAAATCGTAGGGACGACGGGTGCGGCGGTGTCGTAGCTCGTCTTTCCAAAAGTCGAGTCCGCTGCACTGAGCCTGCGTCGCCGCACCACACCGGGCCAGCGTGCACCAGGCCGTCATGCCCCGCATACCTGGTGCACCTGGCATAGGGCGCGAATGCGGATTAGCCGGAGGCAAAACCCGCACCACTTTCTTGGACCTCCGAGTTGGCGGGGGAAAACTCTCGGGAGCTGCCTGTTTCCTTGCTGGCCGATTGCCTGGTTCCCGCGCCCTCCTGCCGGCACCATGAGGTTTGCTGCCGAAATGACGACAGTGCCCGCTGGGAAGTTCAGCGATCCCGCTGCAAAGTTCAGCGGTCCCGCTGGGAAGTTGAGCGGCCCCGCTGGAAAAGTGAGCGGCCCCGCTGGAAAGTTGAGCGGCCCCGCTGGAAAGTTCGGCGGTCCCGCTGGAAAGTTGAGCGATCCCGCTGGGAAAGTGAGGGGTCCCGCTGGGAAGTTGAGCGGCCCCGCTGGAAAAGTGAGCGGCCCCGCTGGAAAGTTGAGCGGCCCCGCTGGAAAGTTCGGCGGTCCCGCTGGGAAAGTGAGGGGCCCCGCTGGAAAGTTCAGCGGTCCCGCTGGGAAAGTGAGCGGCCCCGCTGGGAAATGCAGCTATCCCGTTAAAAATGGCTGTGACATCGCTGAATCACCCCCATTTCCCATGGGGTTTGTTGCCGGGAGCCGTCCGGAGTGCGGGGGATCAGTCGGGTTTGGGCAGGGCCGGGTAGTAAAGGTCCGGGGGGCGGCGCATGAGGAGTTCGACGTTGGCGAGGTTTCCCCCCAGGTGATGATAGAAGGTGCCGAGCGTGAGGGTGGCCCAGAAGCGGTAGGAATCGGCCAGGGGGTGGGCGTAGGGGTCCTCCCAGAAGTCTTCCGGGGGCTCGGGAGGCGGGGCGGTGGCCACGGTGTGGCCGTCGTCATCGTCGCCGTCCTCGTTTTGCTCCT
Source organism: bacterium (assembly GCA_031411255.1). Taxonomy (GTDB): domain Bacteria; phylum Verrucomicrobiota; class Verrucomicrobiia; order Verrucomicrobiales; family V1-33; genus JANOAS01. The sequence goes on along the minus strand of JANOAS010000149.1, from coordinate 28,805 downwards.
GTTCGTCGAAGGGCTTCAGCTCGAAATCCGGATCGTCCTCGTCGTCGGCGGCAGCGCCGGAGGGAACGAGAACGCGGCGGCCCTGGTCGTCCTCCGTGAGTTCTTCCGGGGGGACAAAATCCTCCGGATCGGGGGTTTCGCCCTCCTCCTGGCTGACACGGAGCCGGAATTCGGTTTCCCGGATGTGGTCGCGGGTGAGGGTGTAGCGCTTCACTCTGTCATCGTCATCGTCCCAGCGGTGGCGCGCCTCTTCTATCTGGCGGAGCCATTCCCGCTGCTGGTCGGTCATGTCGAGCGGGGTGAGTCTGAGGTTAAAATACAGCTCGATCACCCAGTCGTGCGGGGAGTCCGCCAGCGCGCTGCGCATGGCGTCGAGGAGTTCGGGGAAGCAGGGGACGGCCTCGAGACGCTCGATGTGGAGGGAGATGCGGCGGTCATAAGAATAGGTGCTGGTCCCACTCTGGGGGTGGGCCGGCACGACATCCGGGCCGGCGATTTTGGCGGCGGCGGCCACGACGCGATGGTGCATCCAGAGGAGTTCACGCTCGAAGAGTTTCCCGTTTTCCACCCGGGCCGCGCACGGTTCAACCGGCGAAACCGGCAGCACGCTCCTGTCTCCATCCCGGTCGACGGCGATGAAGCGCAGCGGGGGGACGGGGCGGGGCGCGGGAGCTTTGAAAATGTCATCCCAGGGATGGAGGGCGGCATTGACGGCCTGGACCTCCAGTGAAACCGAGGGCGTGCGGGGGACGCAGACCTCGCAGAGGCGCGGGGCCTGGGCGAGCGGCCAGTAGTTGCGCGGGACCTCGCCTTCAAACATGACCCAAACCAGGGCGGGGCACTGGTTGAGCGGGCTGACATCACGAGGCCAGCCCTCGATGCTGTGGACCTCCAGGCAGGTGAGGCGCGGGAGGGTGTGGATGTCGCCAAAGTCGCGCAACGGGCCGCCGACCTTGATCCAGTTGACTGAAGGGAACCTGCCGACGCCGTCCAGGCTCTGCACGTGGTCCATCTCCAGCCGGGTGAGCTGCGGCATGTCCGGCAGGTGGTTGCAGTCCGGCTGAATGCAGTGCGCGCCGGAGAAGATGGCTGTCTTGAGCACCGGAAAACTCAGGCCGCGGAGCACGGCTGGGTTGGGGGAAAATTCCAGATGCTCCAGCCGGGTGAGGGCGGCCAGGGGGGAGGCGTCCCACCAGTAGTGGGGCGGGCTGAAATTGTTCCAGCCTGCGGCGCCGAGTCTCAAGGTCAAGTGGCGCAGTTCCACACAGGAGGCGAGCGGGGAGTAGTCGGAAATTTCACCGCTGGAGAGGCAGAGTTTCCGCAGGTTGGGCAGGGAGCGAAGAAAGGAGATGTCCCGGATTTTGCAGTGGCCGAGGCTGATTTCCTCCAGCGCAGGGAAGAAAGCGAGGACCGAGCCCGCGTCGCCCAGGCTGCGCACCTCATGGCCGGACATGGGGGAAAAAGTCTTGAGCCTGGGAGCCATGGCCGCAGCCAGCTCCGTGTCAGCCTCCCCAAACGGGGGGATGAGCAGGGGATTGAGAAAGTACTGCTTCCACTGGTGCCATTCCATCGTTCCAGACTTGCGCCCCTGCTGCTGTGCTGGCGTTCGCTGTTTCCACTCGAGATCCCGGCATGAATTGCAGATGACGAAGATCAGGTAGCGTTCGTCCAGGGTGCGGGCGTCATCCAGCGCCCAGCGGGTGAAGGGGGACAGGTGTGAGTTCATGGCTGCCGCAATGTAACTCACCAGCGTCCGGCGGCCAGGAAATTTCCCGGCGTGATCGCGAAGGCTGCCGGTCAAATGCCGGGCGGTCCCGCTGGGAAATCAGACGGGTCACTGCCGGGAGACGCGGAAGTAGCGTTTGAGATCGCTCTTGGCTTGGTAGGGCCCGAGGACGGCCCGGGTGGTCGTGCCGTTGCCGCCGGTGCAGGCGGACTCGGGCAGCCAGGTGATGAGGTCGGTGGAGGATTCGATTATGTAGCGGGCGCCGGTCTCGGAGCGCCAGTCGAGGTCCCAGTAGCGGTCGCCGGTGGTCACGTGGTCCAGGGCGAATCTGGTGACCATGGGGACGGGGATGATGTTGAGCACATAGTCGCCCCGTTCGCCGTACACCCCCTCGATGGCGATGCTGTACGTGACGCCGGCACTGGCCGGGAGGACGAGGCGGGCCGGGTGGAATGCGCCGCCGGAGTTGGTCCAGTCCGCCCCGTTGAGCCGAAGCGAGGCCAGACTGGAGCCGGTGTAGACAGCCATGACTGCCCTGAAGCGGCTGCCCTGGGTATCAAGGACGAACTCTCCGGTCCAGGGCGCGGTCCAGGAGTACCAAACTTTGCCCCTGTTGCTCGCAAAGACGACTGGCACGGGTGGAGGCGGCTCGCCAATCTCACCATAGGCCAGGCGCGTGCTGCCTGTGGCGCTGACGGCACCACCCGAGGAGAGTACCTGGGCGAGGTCGAAGTTGTCATTGGGCGGGAATAATAAGGGCACGGCAGGCGGCCCCAGGGTGAGGTGAATGCGGCCAGTCGAGGGGCTGAAAACCTGGATGCGGTAAGTCGTGCCGGCGACTGCGCTGAAAATTTGCCACCCGACGTTCCTGTCAGCGACGACGGGAGCGACGTTCAGCGAGGTGACGGTGGTGCCCATGCGGACGTCGAGATCGACGGCGAAGTCGCTGCCCGTCGCGTCCACCCGCACTACGTCGCTCGCGGGTGCGGTCCATGACCACCAAAGGGTGTGATCCCTGCTGGATGCGAGCAATTCGCCTGTCTCACGGGTGGCACCGTTGCTGCATGTGTCGGCGGAGGCGCTCATGCCAAAAAGGGGAAAGGAGTCGGCGAAGTCATCATTCAACGGACGCACCGGCGTGCCGGCCTGGCGGACCGGGGCAGCGACGAGCGCGGGCGGCGCCCCGGCGGGCAGGTTGGCCCCCACGAGCGAGAAATACCGGGCGCTGTTGTTGTCGTAGCTGGACCATTTGCCCTGGGCTGCCCAGAGGCCGATGTAGGCCGCGCCGGCGGCCTCGTGCTGGACCAGCTCGAGATCATAGTCCCCCCAGTCCAGCCAGACCTGGCCAAAGGCATCACTGCAGCACCCGGTGGTCTGGAAACCCTCCAAGCAGGGCCTGGGGCGAGGCCCCGCCGGAAACGTACCAGCCGCGGGAGCCTTTGACGAGGAGGCGCGCGCTGTCGTCGCCGAGGAGGCAGAAGGTGTACCAGCCGCCCGTCGTGATGCTCAGCCTGGCCCTGGCCCCGAGGGCGAAGTGGTCATCATCGCCCGGCAGATTTCCCGGGTAGTCGGCCTGGGGCTGGCCATGGCCGCCGCCGCCGCTCTGGGGGTCGCGGAAATTAATGGTGGGCGAGGTGATGGTGGTGAAACCGGCGGACTGGCTTGGAAAGTCCCGGCGGACGGCGAAGCCGGTGTTGAGTTTGTCGAAGTTGAGGTACTTCGTGCTGGTGATGCCGTCCATCGCCTTGTCCGCCGTCTCGCCGGTCGGGCTGTGGGTGGAGGTCGGGTAAATGCTCAGGGAATTTCGGACCACGGCCCTTCCCTTTGCGTCGAGGAATGCCACGCCGGCGATCTGCATGGAATTGGCCGTCGCCGCATCGCGGATCTCGGGAAAAAGGACGCGGTAAAACCGGTAGAGGACGGGTGTGTCGAGGGGAATGGCCGGCGCCGCCGTCTCGCGGGCGATGGGGCTGTCGGGCAGTCCGGACTCCTCATCATGAATGGTGAAGCCGGTGCTGCCGGAAGCCAGCATGACCCACGGTCCGGCCTCCGTGCCCTGGCTGCCCTCGAGGGTGAAGGTCACCGGATCCCGCTCGGGGAAGTCATTCGCACTGGTGAAGCGCAGGGCGGCGAGGGGGAGGGTGGAGCACCACTCGGTGTCCATCTGCGCGATGGCATCGGCCAGATCTGCGGCGCCATTGCGGCTGACGTCCACACTCCACCCGGCGGGGGAGAGCATGCCGTGGCCCGGATTTTGAAACACGCCGCCCAGCAGCTGGAAGGCCGCGTCCACCTGTGTCCGGGCCCCCAGGGCGATGATGACCTCCGCGTGCGCGCCGTAGCCGCGCTCCCAGGTGAGGAACTCGACCGGCCACACGCCAGGCGTGAGGTGGCAGACACCCAGGGTGGCGGAGTTGTCCGTCAAGTCGTCGAATTTGAGCGTGTCGCCGCTGTGGGCAGGGTTGGACGGGTTGGCATTGTTCAACCGGGTGCTGCTGGTGAAGGTCGCGCCAAAGACACGCAGCCTCGCACCGTCATCGCTGGAAAAACCAAGGGTGTAGTCGTCCTCGATGTCGATTTTGACGAAGGCCCGGGCCACAGTGACGAAGTCGCTGTCATCGCCATTGACGAGGCCGGAGGGAGTGAGGTTGTCCGAGGCGTAGGGGGTGTCGCCAAAGAAAAATCCGCCACCGTCGGGGTCGGTGGCGGGGTCTGCGAAATTGATGACCGCCTGCGTGGAGGTGATGCTGGTGGCTGCGGGATTCGAGGCGAGGGCGTCGGCGTCGGCGAGGGAATTGAGCAGCGGGGAGGCCTGGAGGAAGACGTCCCGCACCTCCCACGCGCAGTCCGCCGTCACGCCCGCCTCCACGGCGCCCAGGTCCGCGCGGCCCCAGAGGACGCGGGGCAGGCCGCGCTGGTCGGTGGCGAAGCTCGTAGCCGCCAGCCGGTCCATGGCCGGGCTGCCGACCAGCGGAACCATGGTGGACGTGGGCCCGCCATGGTCGCGCAGGGAGCTGAGCCGAGCATCGAGCGGTGCGGCGGCACTGCCCACGAGGCTGCCACTGGTGTTCGGCGTCCCGGCGGGAAATTCAGCCGTCACCGTGTCGTTCCGGCCGATGAGGTTCACGCCGGAGGCAGTCAGTGTGCCGGAGATTTTTTGTATGTCCGGGCCGGAGGTGCCGGTGTTCCCGACGACGGTGTTTCCGGCGACAATGCACTGCGCCAGTGTGACCACCGCCGGCGACTCCACGGTGAGCCCTCCGCCGCCGGAAACAGCGCCTGTTTTGTTCGCGGCAACGGTGCACTGCGTCAGAGTCAGCGTCCCGCCGAGAGCATGAATTCCTGCGCCAGTCGAGGAGGCGAAGTTACCGCAGACCGTACACTGGGTGAGGGTGGCGGAGCCCTCGTTGCGCAGTGCGCCACCAGACGCAGCGCTGTTACCGCTCAGGGTGCAGCGGTTCATGAGGAGAGTGCCTCCGTTGTTGTGGAGGCCCCCGCCACTCGCCCCAGCCGCCGTCCCGCCCGAAATGGTGCAGTCCTCCAGCGTGAGCGCTCCGGCATTTAAAACCACGGCGCCTGACTGCCCGACGGCTGCGTAGCCCTTTTCCAGCTTCAGCCCCTTCAGAGTCACCTTCGAACCCGCTGCAACATTCAGGACGCGCCTTGGCCAAAATCCGCTCAACGTCACACCACCGGTGATGGCAGAGGCGTCGATGGTCACACCGTCCGCATCATTGACCGCCAGCTCTGCCGAGCTGAGTGCGATCTGGTCCAACGCTTCGCCATTGAAGATGGAAGGGTCAAAGGTGATCGTGTCCGGGCCGGGCGAGGCGGCTGCGTCCGCCAGGGCCTGCCGCAGAGAGCCCGCGCCTGCATCGCTGATGAAACGGACCCGCAACCCGCGCTCCAGCGTGAGCGCGGAGATGGCCGGCTCGTGCACTGCTCCCGCCGTGGCGGTGGTGCCATCCAGCTCGATGGTGGCCGTGGTCCCCGCCGGGGTGAACTGGTGCGTAATGCGCAGCGGGCTGCCTGTACCGCCGAAATCGCGCGGACGGAATTCATCAAAGACGGTCTGTCCATTCACCCGGACGTCGAAACCGCGGTCGGATGACGTAGTGATAAAAAGAAGCTGCAACTTGTGCTCCAGACCGGCCTGAAGCCCGCCCAGGGTGATGGTCATGCGCCCGCCAGGGGCCAGCCGCGCGGAACTCATGGCTTGGGCGAGGCCGGTGTCACTCGCCGTCGTGCCGTAGAAGGGATTGGCCCAGGAATCACTCGTGGTGGTGCCTGCACTCAGCGTCACTCCAGCGACAGCGTCTGTGGTGAAGGTGGCCCCGCCGATGAGGCCCGGCGCCCCGTTCGTGCCGAAGTTTACCGCGTAGGCGAAGTCCCCCTGGAGGTCGAGCCCCTCCCCCGCATCCCCGCCCCGGAAGGTGCCGCAGGTGGACAGCCGCACGTCGTCAAAATGATTCGTCCCGTGATCAAGGGTCGCCTCCAGACGGACTCCCACTGGCTGCCCGATGAACCCTCCCGAGCCCGCAGCCGCGTAGAACGCAGTCATCTGGCCAAAAGTGTCCGGTGCGAGCGAGCGGGCGTCGAATTCGCTGAAGGCCGCCGAGGTGGGCGAGCCTCCCACTCCAAGGGAGATCCGGCTCACATTTCCCACCGTGGTGACCCCGCTGCGGTGGCCCGCCGCCGCCCTGAGCGAGTAGATGGTGTCCGGCTGGTAGAGCAGTCCCGGCGGCGTCTGCCACACTCTCCAACCCGGCCGGATGACGAGGTGGTTGCTTCCCTCTGCGGTGAAGCCTGTGATGCGCTCGACAAACCGCTTTGATGAATCCGTACCCGCGTCAGTCCATCCCGTGAGCGTGGGGGAGGTGGCACCGGCTGCCAGCACCGGCTCTTCGAATCCCGGGTTTGCCAGCGGCACCCCCTGCGCTCGGGACATGGTCTGCAAAACTGGAAACACGACAACTGCGACAGTCGTCACGAGCAAGGTGGCTGTTTTCATGGTGGCAAGGGTTGGCGCAACGCCCGTCGGAGAGCGAACGGGCCCGGCGAAGTCTCCCACAGTGCGTGTAGGCTGGCAAAAAGAATTCCGCCTGGTGAACCGGCGCAAAGTTGGCGAGCGGACCAGCAGGAGGGTGGTGCCGGGCCAGTCGCGCCCGGAGGAGGGAGGCCGAAGGGGCACTTTTGGCGGGCTGGTGGGGGGGTGCCTCTGGATGCCGCTTCCGCTGGGAATTCCCACTGGATCAGATGCAGAGGACGTCCTCTGATCTGAAACGATGCAATGAATCTCCGGATGGACGGGACTGCGCATGCTTCCTGCCAGCGCGACGGGGACGCGGGCTTGGGGCGCAGGTGCCGGGCGCGAAGGCGGGTTGGTCGGAGGCAAAACCTGCACCACTTCCCCGTGGGGGAATAGCCCGGAATGATTATGTGGTGCTGGTGGTAAAATGGGGGTTGTGGGAGATGGATTTTGGCAGATGGAAACCCGCCCCACCGCTTTATGAAATTCAACACGACTCTATTTGCCTTCCTCCTTGCCGCGACGGGGGCCGCTCAGGCGGCTCCGGTGAAAACTGTGGAGGCGCTGCTCGCGGCAGTGAACGAGGCGGCGGCGGGAGGCGTGATTGAACTGGGGGAGGGAACGTTTCGGCTGGCGCAGCCGCTGGATCTGGGGGCCGGCGTCACGCTGAAGGGGGCGGGTGTCGGGAAGACGATCATGACGAATGCCGAAACGTGGAAGGCGAATCCGGCCACGCTGCCGGACCCGGAAACAGATCATCAAAAGTTTGATCGCACGGGTTATCTGATCCGCTGCAAGAATGATGCGAGGAACATTTCCATCTCCGGCCTGACGCTGACCGGGCCGCTGATGCACGGGGGGATCTTTGGCATGGCGAATGAGGGGCTGCATTTCCATGATCTGCGGCTGGATGATTTCATGTACTGCGGTATCCGCACGTATGCGATGAAGGGGGCGAAGATCCACGACTGCACGTTTGTCGATGCCGGGCAGCGCTGGGACAAGGGGCAGCCGGGAGTGAAGGGCGGGATCACCGGTGGCGGCATTTTCGCCATCTGGATGGGGGACACGGAGGTCTGGAACAACCGGTTTCTCGTGACGAAGACGGCTCCCAATGAGCACTATTACGGCATCAAGGGACGCCAGGCGCGGCGCTGCCGCATTCATCACAACACGATCGAGGCGGGCTTCTCCATCGAGCTGCCCTTTGAGGGGGATGAGGACGTGGAGATTGATCACAACATCCTGCACGCTGCGGTGTCGATACCGAAGTACGCCGGTGGATCCGTTCCGAAGAGCGGCCGGACGTTTCACGTCCACCACAATTACTTTCGAGACAGCTATTCCATCGAATTCGTGCGGAACGGTGTGGAGATCGACCACAATCTGTTCGACTTTGACGTGAAGCAGGACGGGGGGAACCTTATCAGCTCGTTTGGCAGTGTGGCGGCGATGGGGCCGTGCCTTTTTCACAACAACCCGGTCTCGAATCCGGGTCGCGGGGTGATGTGGATGAACGAACCCTACGCCCAGCTGACTGTGCGGAACAACCACATCATCGCCCGGCCCACGGTGAAAAGCCGGGTCGATGGCCTGTTTGGGTTCAATGACAAGTGTGACTTCGCTACTTTTCGGTTTGAGGGCAACATCATCGAGTGCCTCGAAGTGGAGCGCCCGCTTTTCCGCAATGACGCCAGTGGAAAAGCCACCGTGGTCAACAACCGGTTGACTGGAGTGAGCGATGCGGCCCGATACTCCAATGCCGCAACCAAGGCGAAGCCGGGACTGGAGGAGCCGCTCAAATTTGACTGCGGGGTGAACGGTGAAATGACCGTCGATGGGTGGAAGACCGCGCTCGTCAAGAAAGTGAAGCCTTGAATCAATCCAATGAAAGTCCCATTTTTCCTCGCTGCCCTGCTGCTCACTGCCGGAGGCACCTTCGCCCAGAAGGCCCGGTATGCGTTTCCTGACGACGCCTCGGTGTTGAACGCCAGGCGGGACTTTGGCGCGAAGGGCGACGGCAAGGCCGATGACACGGAGGCCCTGCAGCGGGGCATCGAGGCGAGCTGCGGCTCGGACAAGGCGCACCGGGGGAAAAGCAACGTGCTCTATTTGCCAAATGGTACTTACCGTGTGACGAAATCTCTGGTGGTGAAAAGCGCTCTTGGCCCGTGGCTGTATGGGGAGTCGAGGGACGGGGTGGTCATCAAGCTGGACGATGGAGTGAAGGAGGTGACGGCAGTGCTGCGGACGCATCCGAATGAAAAGGGACCGACTTCGGCGGACTGGTTCATGCGGAACCTGCGGCACTTCACCATCGATGCGGGGAACAACCCGGAGACGGACGGCATCCGCTGGTATGCGACCAACTCGGGAGCGCTGAAGGACGTGCGGGTGAAGGGCCGTGGAAAGGTGGGGGTAAACAGCGGATTCCTCGACCAGACGGGGCCGAATCTGGTGCAGGATGTGGAGATCGACGGGTTTGAGACTGGTCTTCTCACCCAGTGGAACTGGAGCGAGACGCTGTCCCGCGTGACCATCCGGAACTGCCGCAAGCAGGGGCTGTATGTTTCCGCCACGGTCATCGCAGCGGAGGATCTGGTGGTCGAGAACACGCCGCTGGCGGTGATGGTGGATCTGCCGAACAACTGGGACCAGTGGAGCGGGGTGCTGGCGCTCACGGGGGGCAAATTTTCCGGAGGCGGTGGGAAGTCGGCCGCCATCGTGAACAAAGGGAAGCTCTATGCCCGCAATGTGAAGACGACCGGCTTTGCGCAGGCCATCGAGACGAACGGCTCGGCAGGCAAGGTGGACGGGATGGAGGTGGCGGAGTGCGTTTCATCGAAGACGCGGAAGCTGTGGGACGACGCGCCGGATGCCTCGCTGGGGCTGCCGATCAAACGCGAGCCGGAAGTGCCGTGGGAGAATGACGCGGCGAAATGGCTGTGTGCGGATGATTTCGGCGTGACGGCGAATGACAACGAGGACGACAGCGGGGCCATCCAGAAAGCGATGGACGCGGCGGCGGCGAAGGGCGCGACGACGGTGTACTTCCGCGGGTGCGGCGGGGCCGAGCCCAACTGGATCAAGCTGGAGAAATCCATCCGGGTGCCGGCGCCGGTGCGGATGATCCTGGGGCTGGGCTGGGGCCGGCTGATGGGGATGGGGGGATTCGTAGTCGATGACGCCTCGGCTGGCGTGGTGAAATTTCAGAACATCGATTCCTTCGGCGGGCCGCCCATCGAGCTGAGCAATGCCTCGGCAAAGAACACGCTGGTCGTGGAAAGCTGCGGGGTGCGGGTGACGGGGGCGGGAGCGGGAAACATTTTCCTGACGGATGTGCCGGGCACGCTGGACCTGCAGAAGCCCGGCCAGCACTGCTGGGCAAGGCAGTTCAACCCGGAGGGAACCAGCGACGAGGGCCTGGTGCGCAACAATGGCGGCACACTCTGGTGTCTGGGCGTGAAGCACGAAGGGAAGGGCGTGAGGTTCTCCTCCCGCAACGGAGGCCGCACGGAAATCCTCGGCCTCTTCAACTACGGAGGGACAAAGGAGGAAATGGACCCGCGTCCGAGTTTCGATCTCAGCGACGCTTCGTTCTCGGTCGCGGGACTGCGCGAGATCGCCTTTGACCAGCACACGGCGCTGTACAAGGTGCGGGAGAAACGGGGCACGGAGACGCGGGTGCTCGACAAGAACCAGCCGGGAGCCGGCGGGTGGATCGGGTGGTCGTTGTTCAGTGGGTGGCGGCGGGACGGGAAGTGAACTGGCTGGCTGAGGATGCTGCGGTGGATTTGTGGGCGAGTTTTGTGCGCCGGGCGGCTTGACGGCGGGGGCGGAGGCGGGAGAGTCGGAGGGAGTTTCCTGCCAATCCTTTCACCGCCATGACACCAAGCGTCCCCTCAATTCCTGCCGACTCCAGCGCCGCACCGGGTGCGCCTGATCTGCGTGTGCCGTTTGTCCTCGGGATTTCCGGCCTGATGAATCTGCCCGGTGACACGGGGCCTCTGGAGGCAGCGGTGGACCGGGTGATCCGATGGCTGCGGGCGCCCGCCACGGTGCGGGATGAGCAGCTGGGGGCGGGGCTGGGGCTGGAGCACACGCCGGTCCTGCTGCTGACCTCGCTGGCGCCGGGGGCCGACCAGCTGGTGGCGGAGACGGTACTGAAACATGAGGACACGCGGGTGCTGGGGGCGCTGCCATTTCCGGCGGCGATGTATCGCGAGGCGAGCACGTTTCGCCGGGGCAAGCGCACGCCGAGCGGGGTGATGCCTGTGGCGGAGGACGGTCTGCCGGCGGGGACGGCTGAGGACGAGGCGAGGCAGGCGGCGTTTGACGCGTGGTGCGGCCGGCTGGGGGAGGGGGCGCTTTTCCACGTGCTGCTGAAGGAGGATGTGGAAAACAAGGGGCTGGAAGAGACGCTGGCTGCCGACCTGAAGGACCAGCTCAGGCGGAACCTCCGCTATCGGGCGGCGGGGGAATATGTGGCCTCGTGCGCGGATCTGTTGATCGCGATTTCCGATGACGGGCTGGAGGTGAAGAAACCTGAAAAGGAGGTGAAAGCTGGAGCGCCGGTGCCGGTGGACTCGGGGACAAGGGCGATCATCGAGGTGCGGAGGAGCGGGGTGACGCCGCACCTGCTGCCGGTGGAGGCGGCGTTCCGCTGGGCGGACACGGGGCCGGTGGTGAGGATTTTTTCCCGGCGGGGCGGGGGAGAGTACGCGGCGGCAACGCCAGAGGCCGGGGCGCTGGAGCTGTGGCATGCGCTGGACCACCGGCCTGCAGAAAAGCCGGGAGCGGAGAATGCTGATGCGGAATGGCAGAAAGCCGGCTGGGCAGTGCTGGACGGGGTGGCGAGGCACTTGGAGACGCTGAATACTGAGGTGCCGCCAGACTGCACCCGGGAGGCTGCGGAGCTGGGAAAGATGGTGCCGGAAATAAGCACGCTCGGGCTTTCGCCGGACTACGCGGGGCAGCTGGACCGGCTGGCACGGCTGAGGAGGAGGGTGTCCTCCCTGAACAGCAGGTATGACGGGCAGATGAAGAGGCTGCGGCTGGGGCTGGCCGGGGCGGGGGTGATGTCCGTGCTGGCTCTCCAGTTGCATGAAAACGGGTGTCCGCATGTTTTCAAGGCCCACGGGGAGGTGCACGGGGCCTGGGATCACGGTTTCTTTTTTCTGGCGGCCTTCGTGGCTGTGGCGGTGGCGTGGTGGTGGCACCGGGCCCACCGCAGCCAGGGAACGGACGAGAAGCAGAATGACTACCGCGCCATCGCGGAGGCGCTGCGGGTGCAGATCTACTGGCTGGCGGCGGGTACGGGGCAGTCGGTGGCGGCGCAATACCTGCAGCGGCAGCGCACGGAGCTGAGCTGGCTGCGGAGTGCCATCAGCGCGCTGGCCTTTCCCTATGAGCTGAGCCGGGCGGGATTCTCCAGGCTGACGGGCGAGGCAAAACTGGGGATTCTACGCTCGATTCGAGGTGAGTTGACGCGGAGTGAGGAAGGGGAAAAGGGAACCGGCTGGGTGGCAGAGCAGGCCGGGTATTTCCGGAAAAAGAGGGGGGAATTTCAGCGGAAGAAGGAGGGGCTGCATGCGGTGGCACGGGTGCTCATTGGATCCGGCCTTGTGATGCAGGTTGTGTTGATTGTCACCCACTGGTTCGAACTGCATGAGTGCCTGAAGCAGAATTGCAGCGTGCTGCTGGTGACGGCTGCGGCCGGAGTGTGCGTGGTGCTGGGCCTGCACGCCGCGCGCGATGCGTGGTGCCGGCTGCGGGTCGTGCTGGCGCAGGCCCGCGGGGAACGGGTGACGGAGTGCCACAAGGCTGCCCACGCCGGCTGGTGGCACACTATTTTTCCCGAGTGGATACCTCACTGGCTGGCTTGCCTCCTCTGTGGCGTTGTGGGCGGATTCCTGCTCTCTGCTGCCGGGTTCGCTCTGGGCGGAGCTGGTGCCCTGCCGCCGACGGTTCCCCTCCTGGCCATCGTGAAAAACTCCTGCCTGGCTGCGGGTGGTGTGCTCCACTGGTATGCCTCGGCCTGCTTTCTGACGGAAAACATCCGCCGCTACAGCGCGATGGCATCACTGTTCCGCACCGCTCATGCGGACATGGGCACGGAGCTGACCGCGCTGGAGGCGGGCGGCGATGAATCTGCCATCCCGCGCATCCAGGCGCTGCTGATTTCCCTCGGACGGGAGGCTCTGGCCGAAAATGCGGAGTGGCTCCTGATGCACCGGGACCGTCCGATCGAGCCGGTGGCTCCAGGGGGCTAGAAGAAGGGTGGGCGTTACGGCGTGGTGGCCACTTTGACCCGGCCGAAGATGCGGTCCTTCGTGCTCACGGGATCGACTGAGCGCCAGGTCTCGGTGCGGGTGCCGTCGTTGTTTTCGGTGGAGGTGACGAGGGTGGCGGGGATGTTCCAGTTGAGGAGCTGGTCGCTGAACTGGACGGTGAAGGCGACGTCGTCAGCCTCGCTGCGGCGGGTGTAGGTGAGGGTGGCGTAGTCCAGGCCGCTGACTTCGCTGAAGCTGGCGTCGGGTGCGCGGTGGGTGGAGGAGGAGCCGGTGTCGCCGGAGAGGGCGTATTCGAGGCGGTTGTCGAGTCCGTCGAAGTCGGTGTCCTCTGCGGGATTGGTGCGTCCGGCATTTCCCGCAGCCCAGAGGGCGTAGGTCATGCGGTCGCCGCCGCCGGGGTTTCCATTGGCGGTGTAGCTGGCGCGCCACTCGGCGGGATCCTCGTGGGAACCGGGGTTGAGGGCGAGGGTGGTGACGTTCCTCCCGAACTGCTGGGCGAGGGTGGCGTGGACTGGGTCGCGCAGGACGAGGGTCGTGCCGAGGCCGTCGGGCGTGGTGGGCCAGCCGTTTTTGTCGTTGTAGGAGAACTTCAGAATGTCGGACGTGAGGTCATCACCGAGGCCGTATTTCAGCTCGATGGATTCCCCGCTGTTGCTGAGATTCGTCGTGCCGAAGCTGCCCGGGGCGAGGGAGGCGACAGCGGCCGGGTAGCGGATGGCGAAGGCGGCCGGGTTTTTGCACACGATGGTGCTGGCTCCGGCGGCGAGGCTGAAGCCGGCGGGGAAATCGTATTCCACGGCGGAGCGGAAATGGATGTCGGTGAGGTCAACGGGCTGGGCGCTGATGTTGCGCAGTTCGATGAACTCAAACTCCTGCTCGGTCCAGAGGGCGTTCCAGCCCGGGGCAGCGGACTCGGCGGAGACGACGGGTCCGGGGTTGTAGTTGATTTCGCTCACGCGCAGGGCGGTGCGGAAGGTGCCGAGGTCGGCGGCGGCGGCGGCGAACTGGACCGCGTCCGACCAGAAGCTCCAGCGGCCGGTGGCGTCCTTGTGCCGGACGCGGGCGCGGTAGGTGTGGCCGACGCGCAGGGCGCTGGCGGGCACGCGCACATCCGCGATGCCGGTGGGCGAGGCGGTCGGGATCTCGGCGGAGCGCCAGAGTTCCTCCACCTCGTAGATGCGGGGCGCGGCGGGGTCGTAGAGGGGAATACCGGGCGCTGAGATCTCGCCGACGCGCCACTGGACGGCGGAGATGGCGTCGTTCTGCGGATCAGCGTAATTGCTGCTGTGCAGGCGGATGTCATTCACGGGCCAGCCGGCTGTGCCGGAGGGGGTGATGACAGGCTTGTTTGGGTAGAGGACGCCGGCTGCCGCGGAGAGGGCGGCGGCGGAGGCCCCGCTGTTCACGTAAAGGGTGGAGCCGGCGGCTGTGAGGTCACCCGCAGCCACGCCGGCGGCGAGGTTGGTCGTCGCGGCAAAGTGGCCGCCGTAAAGGGACTCCCACTCGAGGTATTTGTAGCCAAATCCTTTCTGCCGGTGGATGTAAGTGTCTGCGCCGCCGCCGATGGCGACCGGGCTGCTGACGGGACGGCGGCTCCAAGGCACGACGCCCGCGCCCTGGGGCGGGTAGGTGTTCGTGGCGTAGTCGCGGAACCAGGCAATGAGCCCCTCGTGGTCCGAGTAGCCGTCGCCGTCAGGGTCGGGCAGGGTGCGCGGGTAGTTCGAGGCGATGCTGCCCCCGCCCGCGCCGCGGGCGTCAGTGAAGGTGGCGCGAAAGAAGTTTCCCTTGTGGCTGGTCTGGCCGCTGTTGGCCCCGCCGCCCGCACTGCGCGGGTGGAGGTTCCACATGGCGGCGTCCAGGTCCGCCCAGGTGAGCGCCACGCCGGCTGGATTTACCATCTGGGCATACTCGTCGAGCAGCTGCCCCACCTGGCCGCCCGCCGGGGTGCCGTCATCCGCGACGAGGCTCAGGAATTCCCGGCAGCGGTTCCGATACTCGAGCGCGATGGAGGGAATGCGCATAATGGCCGCGTAGCTGTGCGGCACCCCGGCGGACATGACGCCATCCACCAGCGCCTGGCTCGTCCAGTGGGAGGCGGCGATGAACTGCATGTCGTGGTCATAGCCCATGATGACCCAGCGGTTGTCGCTGGAGCGGTGGTAGTAGCGGTAGTTGTCGCCATCCCGCACGTCCACATTTCCCATGAGGCGGCTGAGGGCGATGTAGTTGAAGAGGTTCGGCAGATCCATGTTGGTCCGGTACCATGACTCGTTCTGGCTGGCGGCGGTGCGGCCGGTGCGGTAAGTGATCCAGTCGGATCCGTCAGCAACCTGGTTGGCCGCCTGGTATTTTTTGTCTCCGCCGTTTCCTTCGATGGCGTAGATGTTCCCGTCCGGCAGGTTGCGCTCGCCGATGAAATTTCCCTCGGTCGGCTCCAGGACGAGGTAGAGGCCCCACAGGTCCGTGGTGTACTGGCCGTCAACTGTGCCGCCCGCCGTGGCATCGACCACGGACGAACCCGGAGCCGCCGTCTCCTGCGCCTTCCGGATGATGCGGAGCTGGGCGTAGGTGGTGCGCAGCGAGTTCATGCCCGCCAGTTCGAAGATGCGGTAGGTCGAGGCCTCCTCCACTCCCGCAGATCCGCGGTGCATGGCAGCCCAGGGGCTGGCATTGGCATCCAGGCTCAGGGAGTTCCAGTCCTGGTCAAAGAGGCGGCCCCAATTGTCGCGGACGCGGATGTCGCGGGCCCGGTTAAACTTGAAGGCAAGCTTATTTTTCCCGCTAACCCGGGTTGAGCCGATGCCGCGGATGTTGAAGGTAACGTGGTCGTAGACCTTTCCATCGTAGACCAGCGTGCCGAAGTAGGGCACAGGCGGCGTGGTGTCCGGCCCGGTGTAAAGACAGAGGGCCACATCCGCGTCCAGCGCGATGAGCTGGTAGGGCGGGATGGTGTTCAGCAGCTGCGGGGTGAAGGTCTGGGGCGGGGTGGCCGCGCCATTGAAGGCCGTGGGCCGCACTGCGCCGCTCCAGGCGGGGATGCCGTTGTAGACGAAGTAGGCGAAGTTTGGCTGCTCATCATCCGGCAGGGGGGCGGTCACACTGTTGGCCAGCGAGTCCGCGGCAGTGATGCGGTAGCGCACCAGGCGGCGGTGGGTCTGGACGGAGGAGGGGACGGTGCAGGAGTAGACCGAGTCACCCGCCACGGCATCGCCTCCAGTGCCCGCGTCGTTCATGGGAATGGTCGTCCAGCCTGTCGCGAAGGCGGGATCAGATTTCCTGATGTAGCTGCCGGGGTCCACGGTCTGGTAGGTGAGGGAAACGGAGCCCAGGGCGTCAGGATCCGTGATGGTGGCCGTGACGACCACGGCCTGACCGGCGGCGGGCTGGTTCGGCAGATGCTCCACGCCGCGGATGGCGGGCGGGGCGGCGGAGGCGCTGGCCAGCAGGCGCGTGTTCGCGCCGTTGGGAGAGACGCCGCCTGAGACCACTTGGGCCACTTCGGCATCGATGAAAAAGTCACTGCTGGCCACGGAACTCTGGAGCGCGTGGATGGCGATGACGTTGTTCCCCGCCACGAGGTTCACAGCCGCAGCGGAAACCGTGGCCACCACCTCCGTGGGGGCGGGCTCCGGGGCGTTTCCCACGATGGTATTGTAGAAATGGTGTCCTGTGCCGATGGTTGCGTTGGGCCGGAGGGAGCCAGCGTAGACGCCGTTGATCCAGACGATGCAGCCGTCGTCGCACCTGGTGGTGATCTTGATCTGGGAGGGTACCTGCCCGGCCGGGATGGTGAAAACTTTCCTCAGATAAACTGAGGTGTAGAGCGTCCCTCCGGCCATGTCTGTGAGGAGTGTTGTATTCTCGGTCGTGCCGGCGATTCCGTCATTCTCGCCAAATCCCAGCGGCGTGGTGCCGGTGCTCCAGCCGGCATTCGTGGCCGGGACGGCGGGCTCGACGTAGGACAGCGCCCGCCATGCGGTGAAGGGCGTGGTGGGTTCACCCGTGTCGCCCTGCACGCCGCGCCGCCAGCGCCACTGGCTGGCGAAGGGGACGTAGACTGCGGGGGGGGGCGTGGAGCCCGGACGCCAGCTGCCACCGAGGTCGTTGTTCAGCTCCGGGTGCATGAGTTCGGCGGAGACTCCCGCGCCCTTGGTGGCGGTGGGCCAGGGGAAGCCGGCTTTGTAGTCCACCTCGTCGACCAGATTTCCCGCCGCGTCGTGCAGGCGGATTTTTTCCCCGCTGTTCTTCAGTGTGCCGACCCAAGGACCGAGCGGCGTGCCAGCGCCCGAGAAGGAGGCTGCGAAACCCGCCAGGTTCTGGACCACCACTTTGTACCCGCCCGCGGCGATGCTCGTCCCGGCGGGGAAGGTGTAATCCACTGCGGACTGGATCGTCCACCCGGCCATGCTGATCGGCGCGGCAGTCGGGTTGTAAAATTCGATGAACTCCTCGGCCTTGGTGTGGTCGATCGGGTCGTAGTGAAATTCATTGATGATCACGCTGGCAGGCAGCAGTGATGCCGTGGTAAAGCTGCGCGTGTCCGGTGCCCAGGCGGTGCCGACCGAGTTCACGGCGCGGCAGCGGAAAAAGTAGTTCGTCAGCGGGGTGAGGCCGCTCACGAGACTGGCGAAGCTGCCCGACTGCGCGCCGATGACGCGGGAATTGGCCCAGCTGGCGGGTGTGGTGCCGCCGTTTGTCGTGCCCCAGAAGAGGGTGACCACGGGAACCTCGCCGCCGGTGGAGGTCACGTTCCCCTTCAGCGAGGCCGCCGTGCCGGTGATGGCCTCGGCCGCGGCATTTTCCACCGCGGGCTGGGACACCGAGGTCGTGGTAAATGTGGCGGTCGCATCCGCCCAGTCACTGCCGCCCGAGTTTTGAGCGTAGGCGCGGAAGTAATACGTGGTGGCTGGAGTGAGCCCGGTGAGGGTGCGGGTTGCACTGCCCGTCAGCGCCGGGATGGACAGGCTGGACGCCCACGCGCCAGGGGTCGTGCCGCCGTCCGTGCTGCCGTAGTAGAGTGTGACATCCGGCGCCGTTCCGCCGCTCGTGGTGACGTTCGCGCCGATCAGCGCCGAGCTGCCGTTCACCGCACTGGCGGCCACATTTTCCACCACTGGAGGCACTGCCGTGGTGGTGAAACTGATGCACGGGGCCGCCCAGACGGTGCCGGAGCCATTGGAAATGCGGGCCCGGGCGTAGTAGGTGGTGGCCGGAGCCAGGCCGGTGATTCCGTTACTGAAGGCGCCGCTGAACGTGCCCGGCAGGGCGAGACTGTTCGTCCACGCTGCAGGGGTGCCGCCCTTGTCAGCCGTGTCCCAGTAGAGTGTAACGGAGGGATTTGCCGAGCCGGGAACCGTGACCGAGCCGCCCAGCGTGGCCGAGGTGCTGCCAATGGTTGAGGCTGCCGCGAGCGTGGCTGCCGGACGACCGGCGGGCGTGGAGGCCACGGCGTCGAGGCGGATCAGGTCGTAGTGGGAGCGGTTCACCCCGCGTGCCTGGAGCAGGATGCGGATCGTCTGGCCGTTGGTGCACGGGTCGGAGTAGGTGTCAAAAGTCAGAGCCGGGGCTTCCGCAAAATTTCCCACCGTGGTCAGCGTGGAGGCGTTCACCGTGCTGCTGGCAAAAAAGGCGCCCGCCGTGGTGGCCAGGCCAAAGACGGACTGGTTGCCCGCGTCCGTGGCCCCGGTGCGGTTGCCCACCTTCACATTCATGGTGTACAGCGTGTCCGGCTGCACCGTGGCCGCCAGGTCCTGCCACACGTCGTGTCCCAGCGCCATCCCAAGGGTGTCGGTGCCGTCCTCGCCCGTCATTCCGAGCCGCTCCATGAAGCCCTGATCGCTGCTCGGTCCGCCCGTTTCCTTCCAGTCCGGCTCGAGATTGTTCGTCCAGACCTGCGCCGGCGGGTCGATGGAAACCAGCTGGTTCTCGAAGCTGGCATT
The DNA here is from genome assembly GCA_031411255.1 of bacterium. Classification (GTDB taxonomy): domain Bacteria; phylum Verrucomicrobiota; class Verrucomicrobiia; order Verrucomicrobiales; family V1-33; genus JANOAS01. Next base: position 9,818 of record JANOAS010000149.1, on the reverse strand, counting down.
ATTGATCGTCACGGGTGTGGCGTGGACCGCGAGCATGCACAGCCAAGTGCACGCGGCACCGAGCAGGAGGGGGAGTTTTTTCATATGGTTGGGGACGAAGTGAGGAAGCGGCTTTTGAGCCAGAGGGATCGCAGCCAGCGGGGTTGGCTGGGGAAGCGGCACCCGATTCTGCTGATTTCTGTCAGACAGGTCAATGCATTTCCTGGAAATAAATACGGCAAGCTTCCCTGAGGGCGCTGGAATCCTGTTTCGCTTTAGAAATGCGCCTCAACTTTCGCCCGCAGCTCGTCCACGAGTTCGGGCTGCATGAATTCGTAGTCGTCCGGTATTCTCAGGGTGATGATTTTCTTTCCCCCGCAGGCCTCGGGGAATTTCGCCCGGAGGCGGTTGAGGTGGGACTTTTCCATGACAAAAATCACGTCCGCCCAGCCGACATGGCCCTCTGTGACGACCACGCGGGCGCCTGGCTGGGTGCCCGCAGAGCGGACCTGCCAGCCGGGCACGCCGGAGAAAATCCGCTCTGCCGTGAGGCTGCGCATTTTGTTCCGGCTACAGATGAAGAGGAGCTTGAGCGGCGCAGCCATGAAGGGATTGCCCGCTGCGCCAGACTGCTTACGCGCCGGTCTGGGCGGACTTGTCGATGGTGATCTTGGCGATGGGGTTGTCCGTGACCAGGTTGCCCGCAGCTCCTCGGTTCTTGATGGCCTGTTCCTTCCACTTGAGCGGGATTTCCAGCTTTCTCAGGTAGGGGGCGGGCTTCAGGTGGACGATGAGCGCGTTCTGGTCGCTGGCCGCCGGGGTGTCGTGGATGGCAAAGTAGATCACCTTGCTGTCCTTCGTGCCCTTGGTCAGGTCGTAGACCTTGTCCCTCGTGATGCCTTCGACTTGGAAGCGCTTGGCATAGACGCGTCCGCGCGGACCGTCCCGGTAGAGGAGGCTGTAGACTTTTTTTGACTCCCGGCTGAAGAGCGCCACGTGGACGGGCTCCGCGCCGAAGAAGGCCTTGTCCGCCACCTTGGAAACGGTGAAGCTGCCATCCCGGCGGAAGACGATGATTTCGTCCAGCTTGGAGCACTTGAAGAGCACCTCGGTCCCGCGCTTGAGCCCCCAGCCGATGAACCCGCCCTCGCGGTCGATCATCAGGCTTTCGGACGCGATGGCGGCCTGCTTGGTGTCCACCTTGTCGAAGGTTGCCAGCTCCGTTTTCCGCTCGCGGCCGGGGCCAAATTTCCTCTTCAGCTCCGTGTAGTAGCGGATGGCGTACTTGGTCAGCTGGCCCAGGTTGCGCGTCACCTCCTCCATTTCCTCCTCCAGCGCCTTGAGTGCCTCGTCGGCCTCGAAGGAGTTGAACTTGGAAATTCGCTTGATCTTGATCTCCGTGAGCCGGAGCACATCGTCGTCCGTCACCTCCCGGCGCAGCTTGCCCAGGTGGGGCTTGAGCCCTTTCCAGATGGCGGCCATGACGGCCTCCCAGGTGGTGCACTCCTCGATGTCGCGATAGATCCGGTTTTCGATGAAGATTTTTTCCAGGCTGGAGAAGTGCCACTTTTCCTCCAGCTCGCCGAGGCGGATCTCCAGCTCCTGCTTCAGCAGCGCCTTCGTGGCGGCTGCGGTGTGGCGGAGCATGTCATTCACGCCCATGAAGCGCGGCTTTTCATCCTGAATGACGCAGGAGTTCGGTGAAATTGAGACCTCGCAGTCCGTGAAGGCGTAGAGCGCCTGCTCCAGCTGGTCGGCATCCGTGCCGGGGGCGAGGTGGATGACGATCTCCACGGTGTCCGAGGTCAGGTCCTCCACCTTCTGGATCTTGATCTTGCCCTTTTCGTTGGCGGCCACGATGGAGTCCATCAAGCTGCCCGCCGTCGTGCCAAAGGGAATCTCCGTGATGCGGAGGAAGCCTTTTTTCTTCGGGTCGGAAACGATGCGCGCCCGCACCCGGACACGGCCGCCGCGCAGGCCCTCGTTGTACTCGCTGGCATCCATGAGCGCCCCGGTGGGGAAGTCAGGACGCAGATCGACCGGCTCCCCGCGCAGCGCGGCGATGGAGGCGTCGATGAGTTCGTTGAAATTGTGGGGCAGGATCTTGCAGGCCAGACCCACCGCGATGCCCTCAGCCCCCTGGGCGAGCAGCAGGGGGAATTTCATTGGCAGCTGGACCGGCTCCCTGTTCCGGCCGTCGTAGCTCATGGCCCACTCGGTCGTCTTCGGGTTGAAGGCCACCTCCAGGGCGAATTTCGTCAACCGCGCTTCGATGTAACGGGGAGCCGCCGCGTTGTCGCCGGTCAGGATGTTGCCCCAGTTTCCCTGGGTGTCGATGAGCAGCTCCTTCTGGCCGAGGCCGACGATGGCGTCGGTGATGGCCATGTCGCCATGCGGGTGGTACTTCATCGTCTGGCCGACGATGTTGGCCACCTTGTTGTAACGGCCATCCTCCAGCTCATACATGGTGTGCAGGATGCGGCGCTGCACGGGCTTCAGACCGTCATTGATGTGCGGCACCGCCCGTTCGAGGATGACGTAGCTGGCGTAGTCGATGAACCAGTTTTCAAACATGCCGTCCACGCCCGGGCTGGAGCCCGGCTTCCGCAGATGGTGCGGGACCGGCGGCGGCGGCAGGTCGGCGGCCTCGGCGAGTGTCTGCTCCTCGGGGTCCATCCCGAGCGGCAGCTCGGGAGTTTCATCTGGTTCGGTCGGGTTCTGCGGTGGGCCTGGCATGGTGGGAAATCAGAAGGCAGGAAATCGGGTGGGCGCGTCGCGCGCTCTTCTTTAGCCGGACCCGCCGGGGGGTGCAACTGTTTGGTGGGGCCGAAAGGTCAGGCAAACTTAATCATTTCCGCCCTTCAGCAAGTGGATTTTTGAACAGTCCTTTCCTCCAGGCACAGCGCAAAAAGGGCCGGTTCCCCGGAGGAACCGGCCCCAATTTTCGGCAAAGATGGAGGGCGGACTAGTCGTCGGCGCGGTCATCGTCGCCATCCCGGCCGTCGCATTTCGGGCGTTTTGGGGCCTTGACGATTTGGATGTTAAGAACGTCAGAGCCAACGTTGCCCGCGGCATCGGTGGCGGAGGCGGTAAAGGTTGCTGTCTTGCCCACTCCGCCCTCCCTGATGATGTAGGTGGTGGCATTCACCTTTTTGATCTTCACCCCTTTGCCTGCCGTGGAGGACGAGGAGCGGGAAGCGATGGTGGAGAGGTCGATGGCGTCGATGGTCACTGTGACGGGAAGTTTTTTCACGGAGATTTCCACCGGAGCACCAGTCGAAACAGGGACGCCGTCAACCTTGAAGCTTACGGCAGGGGGGATGGAATCCGTGGCCCGGAAGGTTGCTGTGCTGGTGAGCGTTGCGCCTTCATCCGGGGTGAACGTCCAGGTGACCGTCACGGAGAGGGAGCCGTCCGGGGCGGGAGTGGGCGGTGAAAAATCATTGGTCGTAGTAAAGTTGCCGCCGGCCACAAAGGCTCCACCACTGGAGGCCAGCCAGGCGTTCAACTGGGACTGGTTGCCGCTCGCGTCTTTTTCCACGGTCAGGTCCTGAGCCGGGGATACGAGGAAGATGTCAACCGGTTGGATCAGAGTCACATTCACGGTGTCTGGCGCACTCTCCAGACCTGCAGAGTTTGTGACTGTGAGGGTGACGGTGTAGGGCCCGCCGGGCAGGAAGGTGACGAGGTTGGTCGCCAGGAAGACAGGAGCTTCCAGGAAGTCACCCTGCCAGTTATAGGAGAGGTTGAATCCTTGGGGATCAATGGATCCTGTTCCGTCCAGCAACGCCGTGTAGAGCCCGGTCTGCGGATCAAAGGTGGCGATGATGTCCGACCCGGCGTCCGCCACGGGGGGCGCAAACTGTGCCAGGGTCAGTGAAGTGGTCCCGATCATCGTCATCGCGAAAGCCAGGAAGGCTTTCTTGAGGTTTTTAATTGTCAGTTTCATTGAATGATTTGGTTTTCCCGACGTTTATGGATGGTAAGCGATGTATCGTGAGTTTGTTCAACCGCAATTTTTTCTGCGGCATCGGGGCATGTTTTGCAAAAATGTGTCTCAATTGCAATGTTTTTTTGAGAAACACTCAAAATTGTTTCATGAAAGCGGAGCGGTGCCGTGCGTGGGAGCTGTGCAAGGCGACTAGGAATGACGACTCGTGAGGGCAGCTGCGGGTTGCGCGGTTCCGGGCTGGACGGCAGGCCGGGGCCACTCCATGTTCGCCGCCACCCGTCCTCAGCCCCCTAATTTTCCCGCATGATTTATCTGGTCATTCCCGCCTGGCACGAAAGCGCCCGCCTCCCCGGTTTCCTCCCAGGCCTCTGCGAGGCGCTGCTCCAGTCCGGGCTGCCGGTGACGGTGCGCGTGGTGGATGACGGGTCTGGCGAGGAGGAAGCGTCGAGGCTTTCCGCACTGCTGGAGCCTCTGCGAGAGCGTTTTCCATTTCTCCTGCCGCCGCTGCTGCTGCCGGTAAACCAGGGGAAAGGCGGGGCGGTGCTGGCCGGGTGGGATGCGGTGCCGGCGGAGGCTGACTGGGTGGCGTTTGTGGATGCGGACGGCGCCGTGCCGGCGGGGGAGGTGGTGAGGCTGTGCCGGATGGTGGGCGGCGTTCCTCGCGAACCAGCTACGGCACTTTTCGCCGTGCGGGTCAGCGGCGCTGGCTACATGGTGAAGCGCACGCTGGGGCGCCGCATTTCCGGACAGGTTTTCCGCCAGATCGTTCGCTTCCTCTTCGATCTGCCCGTGCCTGACACGCAGTGCGGGCTGAAGATCATCCCGCACGCCGCCGCCCGGCAGGTGCGCCGGGAAATGCAGGAGCGCCGCTGGTGCTTTGACGTGGAACTGACTTGCCTCCTGCTCCGGAACAAAGTGACGCTCCTGCCCGTGCCCATCGACTGGAGCGAGAGCCCTGGCTCGAAAATCCGGCCCGGCACCGCGTTCGAAATGGCGGCCTCCCTCGTCCGGCTGCGGCGCCGGCTTTCCTGGCCGTGAAATCCGGGCCGGCTTTTGCTGCGGGCTCGCCGGTTGCGCCGTTCCTTGTCCGGGGGTATGAAGTGGCTCTGGAGCCGTGACCACCGCGAATAAAATCACCCTCGTTCGGATTTTTCTCATCCCGGTCTTTGTCGCCTTCGTCATCTATTATGGCGAATCAAGCGAGCGCGGCCAGCCGGATGATTCCCTCCGCTATGCGGCCGTGGCCATCTTCCTGATCGCCGCCGCTTCGGACGGCGTGGACGGCTGGATCGCCCGCCGTTTCAACCAGCGCTCGCGGCTTGGATCCATCCTGGATCCCATTGCGGACAAGGGGCTTCTGCTTTCGGCCATCATCACCCTCAGCCTCACCCACTGGCCCTCGCGCTTTCCGTTGTGGTTTCCCATTCTGGTCATCACGCGGGATGCCATCGCGGTGGCGCTGACCTTTGTCATCAACCACGTCGCGGGCAGCGTAACCATCGCCCCGCACTGGACGGGAAAGGTGGCCACCGTGTGCCAGATGACGGCCATCGGCTGGCTGATGTTGCAAATACCGCATCCCCCGGCCATAGTGCCGACCGCACTGGCCGGAGTTTTCACGTTTGTCTCGGGGATGGTATACCTGAGGGAGGGACTGAGTCAGCTCCACGGAGCGGAGGGCGGGGAGTAGACCCCGGGCCAGTCCCGGCCCCCGCCGCCCCGCCACCGGCACCAGCAGACCACACACCCGTTCAGACTCATTTCCATGAAGAAGCCAGCACCCGTCCTCGCCATCATCGGCCGCCCCAACGTCGGAAAATCCGCCGTGTTCAACCGGCTGGCCGGGAAGCGCATTTCCATCGTCCACGACATGCCGGGCGTCACGCGCGACCGGATCACGGCCAAGGCCTCCGGGCTCGCCGTTCCCCTCACACTCATGGACACGGGCGGCATCGGGGAGTCCCTGGACGACGGATTTCTCGGCCAGGTGGAGATCGAGGCCGACATCGCCATGGAGGCGGCGGACCTCATCATGTTCGTCGTGGATGCCAAGTCCGCCCTGACTCCGGTGGACCAGGCGCTGGCCTCCCGGCTGCGGAAAAAGAATGTGCCGGTCCTGCTGGCGGTGAACAAGGTGGACGGCAAGGAGCGCGAATCCATCGCCAGTGATTTCGCCCGGCTCGGCTTTCAGGACTTGCTCACCATCAGCGCCACCACAGGCCGCGGATTTCCCGAGCTGCGGGAATGGCTGGAGGCCCGCTTCCCTGCGGAGGCCGCCACTGGCGACGACGACGACGCGCCCGAGGGCCCCGAGGAGCCGCCGATGAAAATCGCCATCATTGGGCGGCCGAACGTGGGGAAATCCTCCCTCGTCAACGCCATCCTGAACGACAAGCGCACCATCGTCAGCTCCACCGCCGGCACTACGCGGGACAGCATCGACATCCCTTTTACCAAGGACGGGCATAATTACATGCTCATCGACACAGCCGGCCTGCGCCGCCGGACGAAGGTGGATACGACGGTGGAGTCCTTCAGCGTCCTTCGGGCGCGCGACAGCGTGATGCGGGCCGACCTCTGCGCCCTGATCATCGACGCCGGCGAGGGAGCGACGATGCAGGAGCGGAAAATCGCCCAGTTCATGCTGGAGATGCACAAACCCTGCGTGATCATCCTGAACAAGTACGACCTCTACCACCCCGGAGCCGACAGCGGCCCGCGCTGGGAGGAACTGCAGGACACCATGCGCAAGGAGTTCTTTTTCCTGCCCTACGCGCCCATGGTCGCCGTCTCGGCCAAGGAGCGGCAGCACCTGGGGAAAATCTTCAAGAGCATCGAGCGCGTGCGCCAGTCCGCCCTGGAAATCCCCGGCACCGGCGTTCTGAACCGCGCTCTGCAAAAGGCGATCCAACTCACCCCGCCTCCGGCCATCAAAGGCAAGCGGCTCAAGCTCCTCTACGCCACCCTGGCCAAGCGCTCGTCCGAAGACGCCCGTGTCATCTCCGCGCCGACCCTAGTCTGCTTTGTCAACCACAAGGACCTGCTCAGCGACAGCTACAAGCGCTACCTGGAAGGCAAGCTCCGCGAAGAATACCCGTTCGAGGGCCTGCCTGTCCGCTTCGACATCCGCGAGCGCGAGCAACGCCTCAGAGTCGCTGCGAGCGAGACGGGGGAGTGACGATCGATGATGAGCCTGGGCCCGATGCCCGGTGCATTGATGCGCTTGCAAGGCCGGGCTGCCCTCAGCCAGCGGCGTCGCCCTTTCGCTGGCTTGGAACGCAGGACTACGGCTGCGCCAGTTCGGTCTGCAGGACGATTTCCTGTCCCTCCTTTCCGGCCTCGACTGTGACTTTGCTGACGGAGTCGATGCCATCGCCGTAAGCGGCGTGGAGGAGGACTTCGTAATCGCCGGGAGGAACGGTGATGAAGAAATGGCCGTCGGCTGCGGTTTTGGTCTCTGGTGGTTTTGATGGGTCGAGGCCCGGGCCGCGTGCGGTGATGGTGCGGTCGGCGAGGGGTGTGATGCTCACCGGGGCGCCGCCACCATTCACGGGATTTGGGAGGAAGCGCAGCCGGGCGACGCCGTGGATGCCGGTGGGCGGGGCGGGGGGAACGGCCGGGGGGCTGTTCGCTGCGGTGGGCGGACGTCCGCAAGAGACCAGCAGGAATCCGACGGCGCAAAGGGCAATGATGTGGTTCAGGGTGTGCATATTCGAAGCAGGGATTGGTTCCAAATGCTCTAACTCTCCAACTTGCCAATCCTCCAGCCATCGCCTCACGGCGGCGGGATGTCCAGACGGAGGAACAGGCGGGTGCTGCCTGGTGGCGGGGTGAGGGTGAGGGTGGCGGTCTGGGTGCCCCCGGCAGCCGGAGTGCCGGCGGGCAGAGGGGCGGCGGTGACCCAGGCGGGGGCTCCAGGGTCGGTGGTGAACTGGACGCGGGGGGCGGGTGCGCCCTGCCGCCAGGTGACGGTGACGGGAAGGGTGGCCGCACTTCCCGCCGGGACGGTGAACTGCTGGGGCGGGGTGGTGCCGGGGAGGTCGGTGCCGAGGACCCACTCCTGCCAGAGGGTGGTGCCATTGTGATCCGGGTCGCTCAGGGGATCCGCCCCGGTGCTGCCCCGGGTGGCCAGCCAGGTGGTGAAGGCCGGGGGTGGGGTGCCGCCGCCGGTGCCGCCCAGGTTGAGGACGCTCTGGACGATGCCGGAGGTGCCGTTGGTATTGCCCCCGATGGTCCAGCCGCGGGCGCGGACGGAGCCGGTGGAGGGCAGGGTGGGGCTGGTGATTTCCCAGCCGCCGGGGATGCGGGTGCCGGGGCCGAGGGTGGTCCAGCTGGTGCCATTCGCGGAGTGCTCAAAGATAGTCGTGCTGACTTCGGGCACGCTGCCGGAACGCATCCAGCGCAGCGTGGTCGCCGTGGCGCGGGTGAGCATTTGCGCGCCGGGGTCGTTCGTCAGGCGGGCGAGGTGCTGGCGAGGCTGGCCATTCACCTGGGTGAAATGGCCCCCGATGAGCAGGCTGCCGTCCGCCTGGAGGGCCATGGTGCCGACGTTTTCATTGGCCTGCGGGGCAAAAGTGGGGTCCAGTGTGCCGTCCGGATTCACGCGGGCGAGGTTGGTGCGCGGGGTGCCACCGACGCTGCTGAAGTTTCCGCCGAGGATGATTTTCCCATCTGCCTGGACGACGAGGCTGCTGATGCCGCCGCTGATCTGCGGGTCAAAGCCCATGTCGAGCGTGCCATCTGCCTGGAGCCGGGCGAACCCCTGGCGCGTGGTGCCGGGGATGAAATTCAGCAGGTCCGCCCCGTAGGAGTAGAAATTTCCAGCGGTGAGAATCTTCCCGTCGGCCTGGACGGCGATGACGTTGACCTGACCGTCAAAGGCGGGGGTGAAGCTGCCGGGCATGGCCAGCATGAGGGAGCCTGAACTGAGCCGGGCTGCGCCTTTCGGACTGGGGGGAATGCCCGGATTGGGTGGCGGACTGAAAGGGCTGAGGCCAATATTCCCGCCGAAGACGGTGCTGCCGCCGGGCTCCGCAGCCAGGCAGGAGACGGAAAACTGGCTGCCGCCGAGTGGCGCACCGAGGAGAATCCCGTTGCTGTCGAAGGCGCCAAAGCCGGTGTAGTAGTAGGTGTTGAACGAGGCGGTGAAGTTGAAGAAGTCACCTCCAAACAGGGTGCCGATGAATGAATTGCCCGGTGGAGGCACGGCGAGGGCGATGCGGGGCGTGCTGCTGATGGAATTGACGGTCTGCGTGGTGTCCAGCGAGCCATCCGGGTGCAGGCGGACGATGCCCTGCGCGGTGACGCCGGGCATGATTTCGGGAGCCGTCACGGAGGAGATTCCTCCGACGGCGAGAATGCGGCCATCCGCCAGGAGGGTGGTAGACACCGGCGTGCCATCGAGGTAGGGGGAAAAGGAGGGATCCACTGCGCCGCCGGAGGTCAGGCGCACGAGGCGCTGGCGGGCGTAGCTGCCATCCACCGTGGTGAAGGAACCCCCAGCGACGACCCTGCCGTCCGGCTGAACAAGGAGGTTGAGCAGCGGGGCATTCAGGGCCGGGTGGAAATCCGGATCGACCATGCCCGGCGCGGCCTGCCCAAGGGCGGGAGTCAGCAGGAGCCCGGCGAGCAAGACGCCGCGGGCGAGAGTGGTGGCTGGTGCGGGTGGCATGGCAGGAATTTATGGCATGAAGTGCGCCAGAATGCCAGAACAGGATGCGGACGGGCCGAAAGTGACACGGATTCTTCGGTTCTTGAGCGAAAAGCGTGGGAACAATTCTTTGAACCGGGGCAACCGATCTGTTGGCGCGGAGCGCTTTCTCGGCATGTAGAGCGGTATGATTGACCACGCGCAGTTTGAAAAGCTTTTGGGCATCTCCCCTCCGTG
>JANOAS010000148.1:0-4407 GCA_031411255.1 bacterium | reverse complement strand
TTTTCAGCAGGGTGCCGTGCTGGCGGCCCATCTCGGCGGGAGTGCCCTTCAGAAAGAGGACGCGGGTCCCGCTGCGCTGCTCAAGGCGGCCCTTGCCCTCAGTGGCGAGGAGTTTTTTCTCGCCGTTCGGCGGTCCGAGGGTGGGGATTTTGGCCTGAAGGGTCTCGAGCAGGTTCATGAGGAATTTCTGCAAATGAACCTGGGCGACCTTCTCCACATTGTCGCCGGGCTGGGAGGGGATCTTCCAGAGTGACGGGTCGTCCGCATCGATGCGCTCCGCCCGGGTCACGCGCCCGGTGAAGCCGCCGCCGCCCATTTTCAGGCCCAGCTGGCGCATTTTGTTGTCATCCCTGCCCAGGGTGATGGCGACCTGCTCGAAGGGGAGGCCGATGGCCTGGCGGGCGGCCTCGGCTGGGGTGAGGGTGAGGGTGCGGCAGGGCTGCGAGTCGAAGGTGAACTCGGGGCCGATTTCCGCCTTCACCAGGGCGGCGAGAAAGGGGAGCTGCTCGTGGTCGAGAGGGAGCTTCAGCTGGAGAGGGCGGCTGTTGGAAATGCTGCGCGGGTCTGAGGAGAAACGGGGCAGGTCGGGTGAACCCTGGAGGCCGAATTTTTTGGACGGCTCGTAGATCCAGCCGGCGGGGCCTGCCTGGCAGATGATCATTTCCCGGCCCTCGAGGACGACCGCCATGCGGAAATGGTCAGGCCCCCGCAGGGCGATGGCGAGGTTTTTTCCCACCACGTCTGCAGGGAGGCCTTCGACCGAGGTGACAGTCATTTCCAGCATCGTCGTCTGGAGCGGGGTGCCTGCGGAGGGATTCAGCGATTCGAGCAGAACGCCTCCAACTTTGGTCATGAGGGCAATGGCCTCGTTCTGAGGCTCCGCCTTCAGGCTCGGGGCGGCGGTCAGGAGCAAAAGGGAAATGAAGAGCAGCCGGGATTTCATGAAATGGAGATGGGTCGTGGATGCGGACATGCGGAATAGTCGCCGACTCTGGCACAACCCACGGGGGGCTGGAAAGCGGAAAATGCTCCTCATTCGCATGAGGGTTCGCCCCTGGAGGGGAGGGCTGGAGGGCGGATCAGGCGTCGCCGGGGGCGCGCTTCGGCGACGTGAGCACGCTGTCCAGGGAGAACCGGCCCGGCCCGGTGGCCAGGAGCCCGAGGTAAACTGCGAGGTAGACGGCAGCGGGCTCCATCTTTTGCCAAGGGTCGCCGAGGTGGACCATGGTGAGTGCTGTCAGCATGGTGATGATGAGCGGAATGAGAGCCAGCCGCGTGGCCAGACCGACAATGAGCAGGCACGAGCAGCCGACTTCGGCACCGGTGGCGAGGGTCAGGCTCAGCTTTGGTCCGAGCCCGAGGAAGTTGATGAACATGCCGGACAGCTGGTCCCAGTTTTCGATTTTCTTGATGCCATGCAGCAGCATGGTGAAGCCGAAGCCGGCGCGGAGGATGAGGAGGCCGAGCGAGGCGAGCGGGTCCTCCAGCGCAGGGGAGAGGAGACGGCGGAGCGGGGAGGGCGGCATGGGCGGGAGATCAGGGCTGGGTTTTGAGTTTGGAAAGGCTGACCCGGCTCATGGCCAGACCGCGTTCGATGGCGTCGTCTCCGGCTCGCGCGGTGGAGAGGGTTTCGTAGGCGCTCACGGCCCTGGTGTAGCAGGTGATCGCGTCCTCCTTCTGCCTGGCGGCTTCGCTGAGTTTGCCGATGGCACCGTAGGTCTGGGCCAGATTCAGCCTGAAGTCAAAGTCCTCACTGGTGGCGGGCGTGCCGGGCACGTTCAGCTTTTCCATGAGGGAGATGGCTTCACGCGCTTCCTTGAGCCCTTCAGGTTTTTTGCCGGTCTGGATGAGGAGTTCGGAGTAGCGGGCCTTTTTTGACGCCAGCTGGCCGGCGTAGCGGATGTTGCCCGGATCGCGCTCGACGAGTTCCTGGAGGAGCAGGACCGCCCCCTGGGCGTAGGGCTGGGCGCGCGCGGGCTCGGCGGCCTCGCGAATGATCTGGGCGTAGTCGCTGTAGCGGGCGGCCAGCTGAAGGCTCACGTCGGCGCGGCCGGGCTGGGTTTTGTGCAGCTCGCTCAGGTGGCGGATGGCAGCACCGTGGGCGCGGAAGGAGTCCTTCCTCTCGCCATTGCCGTCGAGCATTTCCCCGGTTTCGCCATAGCTCAGGGCCAGCTGCCAGCTGGCATTGGGCAGCTCCAGACACTGCAGTAGGATTTCGGCCACGGCGACCTGGGTTTCCAGCGCGGCTTCGATCTTCCGGGCGCGGCGTTCCAGTACGGCCCGTTCAAAGTTGACCTGGGCCAGGGCGAGCTTGTCAGCCGGGGTGCCGTTTTTCTCGTCGGCGAGCAGGCCGTTCAGCATGTCTGCGGCCCTGGCCAGGAGGTTCGCGGCCTCGTTCGCCTCGCTCTCGGAAAGGCTGCGGGCCAGCCAGTACTGGGCGCGGGCCTGCCGGCGGATGATCTCCGGCGGGGCGGCCTCGCGCGGGGCGGCGGCGTCGAGGGCGGCGCTCGCCTCGGTGAGGGTGCGGCGGGCGACTTCCGGCTGCTGACCGCTCTCCAGCTGCAGCTGGGCGCTCATCAGGGCGTAGTCGGCGGAGCGGATGCGCAGGGCCGCAGCGTCCGGGTGGGCCGGGTTGGCCTTCAGCACCGCGTCGATGCCGGCGCGGGCCTCGTCGTATTTCTGCGCCGCCTCGGCCAGACCCTTTGCCCCGCCCTCGCTGGTGGCCATGGAGAGCTTGATCTCCGCCAGGTGCCCCAGGGCGCGGACCTTGGATTCGGCCAGCTCCGGTTTGTCCCCGGCCTTCTGCATGAAGCCGGTAAAATAGTCGTAGGCATTGACCATCAGGCGCGCTCTTTCTTGGGTGGCGGAGGCGGGCAGCTGGCGGGAGGCTTCCAGAAAGCTCTCGAAAAAGTGGTCGGCGGAGGACTGGGCCTCCAGCAGATTTTGCCGGGCGGTGGTCAGCCCCTGGCCGAGCTGTCTTGCCTCGGAGCGGGCGGCGTCGAGTTCGGCCTCTTTCGCTTTCAGCTCACCCTGGAGCCGGGTTTGGGTGGCCTTTGCCTGGACGGCATCCTGCTCGCGGCCGGAGGCGAGGCGTTTGGCGGAAATGCCAAGGGCCAGGGCCCCCACAGCGGCCAGTCCGCCGAAAACCAGGCTGGCGGCGAGTGGCAGGGAAACTGGCAGACGGCGCTGTCCGCTTGAAGCAGGCGCAGGCCGGGATGTGGTCCGCACAGGCTCCTGCTGAACCGGAGCCGGCGCAGGAGCCGGCCCCTGTGAAGGGGCGGCTGCCGCAGGAACCGGGGGCGCGGCAGCTGGCGGAGCAGAGGTGGCGCGCAGTTTTTCAGCAGCCTGAGCCTCGCGCAGCTGAAGGGCGCCTGCGGCCTCTCGCTCCGCGTGGTGCAGCGCGTCGCGCACCTCCCGCATGTCCACCCAGCGGTCCAGCGGGCGGAGTTGCAGACATTTGTCAATGACGGCCCGGCGGGCGGCGTCCAGTTCATCCACCGGCGGTGCCGGCCATTGCGGCGCGGGCTCCGCCTCGATGTGGTCGGCAAAGGCGGCCGGCTCAGGCAGCGGGTCCCCGCGCCCCGAACCGAGCGTGCCCTCGATCACGTCGTGGCCGCGGGGGAAATCCCCAGTCAGCAGGTGCCAGGCCAGCACCCCAAAGGCGTAGACGTCCCACTTTTCGCCCATGCCGTACTGGATCTGCTCCGGCGTGCGCAGCTGCTCCGGCGGGCCGTAGCACACGTGGTCGTCGATGGCGATCTCCTCCACGCCCGTCAGCCACCCCTGGCCGACATCCGCGATCTGGGCGTGCGGAGGCTCCTCATTGGTCAGGAAAACATTGCTCGGCTTCAGGTTGCAGTGGACGATTGCGTGCTTGTGCAGCCAGGCCACCCCGTCCGCGATCTCCCCGAGGATCCGCCACGCCTCATGGTTCTCCATTTCCCCGCACCAGCGCTCCAGCGTCCGGCCGGTCAGCGGGCCCCCGCCGTCCGCACCCCGCCGCTCGGCGGCGAAGGCCATCACGTAATACGGCTCCTCCAGCGCCGTGCCAGGGTTGTAGTCCAGCACCGGCAGCACGGCGGAGTGCCCCTTGAGGGCGATCATCTTCGTCAGGCAGTAGGACAGGTAGTCCCGGTTGATGGCACGCGGGTTGAGCAGCTTCACTGCACACAGCACACCGCCGTCGCGCACGCCGTGGAAGACTTCACCACACGCGCCTTCGCCGAGGGAGCGCTGGATGCGGATGCCTGGGATCACTGGGGTCATTTGGGAAAAGGGGAGGAGATGCGGACGGTGAACCCGCCTGCGGGGAAATCAAGATGGTTAATCATCTTGGATTATTTCCCCTCATGAAGCAAATACAGATTCCGGCCCGCCGATTCTTTCGCACCTCCCCCGAACCGGGGA
>JANOAS010000147.1:0-25356 GCA_031411255.1 bacterium | reverse complement strand
CAATATGACGGGTATTCACGGGAGATGCGTGTGCAAAAGGACGGGCCTGAGCGGTATGTATTTCTGCCGCTGGACGGGCAGGATTACCTGGTGGCCGGGGACTACTACCTGGCGGTGGTGGGCGAGGGGCAAAATCCGGTGGATGCGAGCCACACGGGAACGGGGACGAGCAGCGGGGTGCTGACGAGCCGTGGAGCGCTGGTGGTGCCGAACCTGGGTGCGGCGACGGTGGGCGGGGTCAGCCAGGCGGTGAGTCTGGTGGGCGGGCAGATGAAGGGGTATCGGTTCACCGTGCCTGCGGGTACGGCGACGTTGGAGATGCGGCTGACGAACCGGGTGGGCAATCCCCTGATGGCGATGACCAGCGGGCTGAGGCTGCCTCCTGGGGGCGCTTGGAGTGAGGGCGGCTCGAACGTCAGCCCGTATGGAAGCGATGACGACCTGATCACGGTCGCCAATCCGCCGCCGGGCGACTACAGCGTGGTGGTGAATGCGGGGGCTGAAGCCGGCAACTGGCCGGCGGCCTCGGCCACGCTGGTGATCCGCCAAAAGCCCGCAGTACCGCTGAATTTCGCTGCGTCGTTGAACAGCGGCGGAGGAACGCACACTGACACGCGGCAGGTGATCAACGGGGAGCGGACGGTGTATTCGGTGGCTGTGCCTGCCACTCTGGGCGGGCAGCCGGTGCTGGGCTGGATGGTGGATGTGACGACGACGCAGGGATCGGCGGTGCTGCGGATTTACAAAACGGCGGGTGACACATCCCAGGAGTCGATGATCACGGTGAACAACAAGACGGCGGTGGTGGTGCCGCCGTGGCTGACGCCGGGGAACACGTGGTATGCTGAAGTGGAGGGCCAGGGTTTCACGGAGTACACGGTGACGAGCCGGGCCGTTGTGCTGAACCGAAACGCGTGGACGATGCCGGTGGCCTACAACCAGGCGTTCGGTGACAGTGGAGTGCAGAACAATGGAACGCCGCTGCCTGGAGACCAGGGGGTGGATCTGGCGCAGGGGGACTGGCATTTCTACGCCATCGACGTGCCGGCGGGAAATGGGGGGCTGCTGCGCACGGAGCTGCAGGCGATCAGTGGAAATCCGGATCTGTACATCCGGGAGGACGGGGTGCCGACGGCGGATCACTATGCAGCAGGGGCGAATTACTACTCCGGCCAGCTGGTGAACCGGTCACTGACGGGCACGGCGACGCAGTATGGCAACTGGGTGCCGGTGAACGGGCGGACCGAGACGCAGCTGCGGGCGGGCCGGTGGTATCTGGGGGTGAAGGCGGCTGGAACCTCGAACGTGCGCTACCGGCTGAAGGCGACGACAGGCCAGGTGACGACGCTGAGCCTGAACCAGGCTCCGGTGACGGGGCAGACGATGGCGGGGGGCGACTGGAGGTATTACAAGTTCGCCATCCCGGTGAACGCGCCCAACCAGTGGCTGCTCACTTTTTCCCAGCAGCTGGGGGACGTGGTGATGTGGATCCGCGACACGCTGCCGCCGGGCGATGGAACGGATGCTCCCTACTACCTGCAGCGGGTGGACTGGGGCACGGACAACAAAAACGAGGGGCCGTACCCGAGCTATGATCCGGCCGGCACTTACACGATCGCCGCGCCGCAGCTGAGGCCGGGGCACACGTACTTTGCCGGGTTCCGGGCCAATGGGGATGCGACGTTCACTGTGTCGTCCGGCACGGGTGGCGGGACGATCGGGTCATTCCCGGTGATTGATTTCTACACGGGTGTGTATGACGGGAGCATCCCTGCGGGCGGGAGCACGGTGATCACGACGACGGCGCCCTTCGAAGCGACGCGGTGGAGGCACACCTCCACGCACAGCGGCGGGATCGAGGTGCGGATCGAGCAGGGCTCGCTCGTTTCTCTGACCGGGCCGGTGCACTACAGCAGCAACGGGGGCGCGGACAGCAGCCTAAACTACGCGCTGGCGTCATGGCCGTGGGTGCCAGGGCACACGTATTTCATCCGGTTTGTGAACTCGACGGGCGGTGCGCTGCCGGTCCATTTCGTCATGGGCGGGGTGAACGCGCTGACGGAGGACGAGGACGGGGACGGGATGGCGGATGCGTGGGAGGCGCTGGTTTCGGGCTCGTCGTGGTACTATTACGATGGCAGCCAGGACACGAACGGTGACGGGGTGGCGGACATTGTGCAGTTCGCGCTCGGGGCGACGCCGGCGGGGGCATCGGGGACGGGTGGGCCCTCCGACGCGGGGGCAGGCCTGGTCACCAGCTTCACCGGGGCGGCGGGCAGCGAGCGGTTGCGGATTTCCTTCCGGGTGCCGGTCTCTGTACCTGCGCAGTTGCGAGTGAAAGTGCAGGCCGGTTCTGAATCGGGCGACTGGACCACGCTGGCGACGCGCGCCGGCTCGGGTGGCTGGACGGGGCCCGGGGTGGTGAGCGTGGGTGCGGCCTCCGGCGGGCTGGTGCCGGTGACGGTGACGGACACGATGCCTGGCGCGGCGCGTCGGTTCATCCGCGTGCTGGCGGAGCGGGCACCCTGAGTCTTGTGCGGGCGGCTGGCTGCGGGCACGGGGACTGTGCCAGGCGCGGCGGGGGAGGGGGCCGGCAATCAGTTGCCGACCAGCACGGGCGCCTCCTCCGGGCGGCGCCCGGCTCCCAGTATGTCCCAGCAGACGAATTTGCTGATGATGAGGGTCCGGTGGTAGGCGGTCATTTGTCCTGCGACGTCCCCCTGCCTCAGGACAAACTTAAGGCGCTCTTCGTTTGAGGTGGCTCTGGAAAAGGAATTCAGTGTGAGGAGGAGGGACTCCTTTGTCGCCTGAAGGAGGGGAACATGGGGATGTGTACCAGGTGGGGGCTGCACGGCGGGGGAATAAGGGGGGCTTCGGTCTGCGCCAGCATGGTTTGGACGACGGCTGCGGTCACCCGGGTGATCGGCTCAGGAAGCTGCAGTTCATTCGTTTTCTGCGTCTCTGCGCCGCATGTCTCCTCGATCCGTTCCGCGCAACCGGGGCAGACCAGCTTGGTGGGGATTCGTCGATGGTTGGCGGCGAGACGCAGGCGCGAAGGGAGGGGGGGAAACATCAGGAATCAAGAAGGGCTTGAGAATTCGGGCCAGTACTTCCGCGTGGGGTGGGCGGGGAAAGCTGGGCTCGGGACGGCGCGATGGGCTCGCCTGCTAAGCCGGGGCGGGACGGACTGCCTGTCCGTTTGGCCGGTAGTGGTTCCAAGTTGGTCGGTTTAGGATGAATGGGTTGCGGGCTTTGGATGAGAAAAGGACTGGCGTTTTCTGCTAATAAATATAGAATATCCGGTAATCCCAACCAATAGACTCCGCTCCACCATGAATCGAAAACTGCATCGACTGGCCTTGGGCCTGGCTCTGGCGTTTGCCGGGGTGCAGGTGTCCTGCTCCTCGTACAAGGCGAAAGAGCCTTATCGTTACGTTTATATCCCTGGAAAGACGGCGATGGTGACGGCGGATGGAATGGCGGTGGCACCGCGATCTGCTCCGGCAGCTGTGCACCGGGCGATCCAGGCAGGGAACGAGCTGCAGGGGAAGCCGTACGTCTACGGAGGGGGCCACGCGCGGCTGTGCGACAACGGGTATGACTGTTCGGGGTCGGTGTCCTACGTGCTGAACCGGTCAGGGCTGATGCGGGGCTCGATGGCGTCGCAGGGGTTCCGGAAATTTGGAGCAGGCGGGCAGGGGGACTGGATCACGGTTTATGCGAAGGACGGGCACGCCTTCATCGTGGTGGCAGGCCTGCGGCTGGACACGGGCGGAGGCAGCCGGGACACGGGTCCGCAGTGGAAGCCGTACACCCGGGGGACGAAGGGGTTCGTGATGCGGCATCCCTCCGGGTTATGATCCGGGGGAGGAGGGAAGTCAACCTACCGGCCATGGACTCGTGATTGCTCCCTGATCCGCCGTTTGCCTGATCATTTGGTCGGGGAGGCTGGCTTCACGGCTTCCTCTTTGGCCTTGAGCTGTTTCTTGGTTTCCAGAAAAGCGGGATTGGCTGGTTCGAATTTGAGCGCACGGGCGAGGAGGACGGCGGCCTCCTGGAGGTGCTCGTTGTTTTCCAGCCAGAGGGCGGCGAGTTCGTGATAGGCGCGGGCGGCCTGCTCCGGGTGCGCGCGGGGGGTGAGTTCGATGGATTTTTTCAGGTGTGCAGCGGCCTCTGCGAAGTGGCCGGCGGCGCGGTGGGCGAGGGCCCATTCGAGGTGAAAGGCGGAATCGGGCGGCGATGCGGGGTCGGTGAAGGCGGCTGCGGCGCGCTCGATGGCGGCAAGGGCTTTCTGTTTTTCCCCGAGGGCCTGGTGGGCCTGGGCGGCGAGGCGGGGGGAATCCGGGGTGCCGGGAAAATTGAATTCGGCGAATTCGAGGAAGGTCAGGGCTTCGCGGAAGAGTTTGGCGTCGAGCATTTCCCGGGTGAGCTGGAGGTACTGGCGGAGGTCTCCGTCGGTGAGGCGAATGACCTCGCTGCGGTGGAAAATGGCCTTGGGCTTGTCGCCCTCCTTCTCGTAGTATTTGACGAGGGCCCGGTGAACGTCCGGGTCCTTGGGGTTGATTTTGAGCAGCTCCTGCCAGGTTTCCAGGGCCTTGTCCTTGCGGCCGTTCAGGCTGTAGGCGTGGGCGAGGCGCTCGCGGGCCGGGAGGTCGCCCGGGGTGAGGGCGACGACGGACTGGTAGAGGGGCAGGGCCTCGGCCAGCTGGCCGGTGAGTGAGAAAAAGTCGCCGACGGCGCGCAGTGTGGCGGGATCCTTGGGGGCGAGGTCCAGGGCCTTGCGGTAGAAGGCGGAGACTTTGGCGATGTTCTCCGGGGAGCTGGGTGGAAAGACCTGGCTGGCAGTGTGGCCGAGGCTGAGCCACCAGGCGGGGTGCGGGTCGTCGCGAAGGGCGGCCTTCTCGACGGCTGCGGCTGCAGCGGGACGGTCGGACTCCCCCAGATGCATCCGGATGAGGGATTTAAAGAGCCCCCCATGACCGGGGAAGCGATCCACGGCCTGGGTGGCAAGCTGGAAGGCACGGGCTTTGACGGGCTCGCTGTTGTTGTGGTTCCGGTAGCAGAAATCCGAGACGAAAAGCCAGGCTTCGGGCACGTCGGGGTTGCGGCGGAGGGCATTTTCCAGGACGGCGAGGGAATCGTTGGGCTTGCCCGCGAGAGAGTAGGCCTCGGCGACGCGCTGGGCGAGGATGAGGTTGCCGGGATCAAGCTCAAGGACTTCGAGGTAGCGGGCAAGGGCCCGGGCGGGCTCGCGACGGTGGGCGTGGATGAGCCCGTCGAAATAGGCGGCCATGGCGCGGGCCTTGGTGGCACCGGCAGTGGACAGGGACTGGGACGGCGCGGCCGGGCTGGAATTGAGCGGTGAGAGAACTGCCTCGGCAGGGGCGGCAGCCGGTGGCGGAGGCGCTGGCGCCTTCTGGGCCTGTGCAGGGAGCAGAAGTCCCCCTGCGATGGTGAGCAGGGAGGCGAAGGCCAGCGCGCGAGACGGGGAGAACGGGACTCGCGGGCGCGAAAAAAAGCGGGGGAGAAAAGCATTCCCCCGCTGCGGCCCGGATCGAAAACAAAGCGGCAACCGGCTGGTCCCCATGCAGGAACTGGTCCGGTTGCCGCTCATAAAATTCGAAAACCTAGGACTTGTAGCGCAAACGCTTCTTGTGGCGGTTGGCCTTCATGCGTTTACGGCGTTTGTGTTTGTTGATCTTGGCTTTCCGCCGTTTCTTGAGCGAACCCATAGGTTTTTGGTGTGAAGTCTGGTTGGTGGTCGTTGTTTGGTCCGGACCGTCAGCAGGTGACGACGGCGATTCAGTAAATGAGTTTGTTGAGCGGGTATTCGATGATTCCTTCGGCACCCAGGGACTTGAGATCTGGAATGATCTCGCGCACCACTTTTTCCTCAATCACTGTCTCAACTGCAACCCACCCTGGCTGGGCCAGAGGGGAGACGGTCGGAAGGCGGAGCGAGGGTAAACGGGAAACCAAAGCCTGCAACTGATTTTCGGGCAGGTTCATCTTCAGCCCGACGTGATCCCGGGCGCGCAGGGCGCCCTGAAGGAGCAGGGCGAGGCGGTCGATCTTGCCGCGCTTCCACGGATCCGCCGCAGCAGCCGGGCTGGCGATGAGTTGCGGGTAGCTGGTCATCAACGTATCAATGATGCGCAGCTTGTTCGCCCGGAGGGAGGATCCCGTCTCGGTGATGTCGACGATGGCGTCCACCAGCTCGGGCACTTTCACCTCGGTGGCTCCCCAGGAGAATTCCACTTCGGCCTCCACGCCTTTTTCGGCGAGGTATTTTTTTGTCAGGCCGACGGATTCAGTGGCGATGCGCTTGCCGCGCAGATCGTAGACGGTTTTGTAAGGCGAGTCTTCGGGGACAACGAGAACCCAGCGCGTGGGCGCGGCGGAGGCCCGGCTGTAGGGGAGGTCGCAGATGATTTCGACGTTGGCCTCATTTTCCACCACCCAGTCGCGTCCGGTGATGCCGCAGTCGACAAAACCATGGTCGACATAACGTCCAATTTCCTGAGCACGAAGGAGCCGGCATTCTATTTCCGGGTCGTCGATGGCTGGACGGTAGGAGCGCGAGGCTCCGGAGATGACGTAACCGGCCTTTTTAAAAAGGTCGATGGTGGGCTCCTCCAGGCTGCCCTTGGGCAGCGCGAAGCGGAGAAGGTTGGGACTGGATGCGGGCGAAGCCATTGGATTGCGAAGTTCGAAATGGAGACTGCTGAAGTCGGAAGGCGGGACTTGAGCGTGAACCTGGGGGAATTGCAATCCGCAATGTGGATTCCTCGCGACCCAGGCAGGGTGGCCGGGCTGCGCTTTTGCCCTCAGGGTTTGAAAAGGCGCGGGGCGAAGGTGGTGAGGTAGTTCCGCCAGACGGGCCAGGAGTGGGAGCCTTCGGTAATGCTGTATTCGAAGTGGATGTCTTTGGATTTGAGGAGGGCGGTGAAGTCCTCGTTCTTTTTGAAGAGGAAGTCGTCCTTGCCGCAGGCGATCCACAGGAGCTTGAGGCGGGAATTCAGGCCGGCGGGGTCGGAGAAGCCTTTTTCCACGTCGGCGGGCTCCGGCGGGGCGGAGCTGAAGGCGCCGATGGCGGAGAAGGTGTCGCTGTAGTTCAGCGCGATAGTCAGCGCGTGGCGTCCGCCCATGCTCAGGCCGGCGAAGGCGCGGGCGGCGGGCTCGGCTTTGACGCGGTAGGTGCTCTCGATGAGGGGGAGAACGTCGGAGACGAGTTCCGTGGCGAAGGCAGCGGAGTTTTTCGTGGCGTAGCCGTCGTTCCAGCCCGGTCCGGGGGGCAGGGGGTGGGCATCGGGCATGACGATGAGCATGGGCGCGGCTTTCTGACTGGCGATGAGGCTGTCGAGGATCCAGTGGGCCTTTCCGTGGACTGTCCAGGACTGGTCGTTGTCGCTGAAGCCGTGGGAAAGATAGAGGACGGGCAGTTTTTCGGCCCCTTTTTCATAACCCGGAGGGGTGTAGACGACGGCGTGGCGCCATTTAAAGAGCGTCTTGGAGTAGTAGTCGTGGAGGTGGACGGTGCCGTGGGGGACGTCCTGCAGGTCCCAGGGGGCAGGTGGGTTCGCGCTGATGTGGAGGATGCTGGAGCCGGGCTGCCGCTGGGGCTTGATCCACGGGTTGAAAGGGTCGAGGGCGTTCATGCCGTCCAAATTAAAGTGGTACTCGAACACTCCGGCGGGAACGGGGCCGACGGTGGCGGACCAGAGACCTTTATCATCCTTGGTCAGCACGGCATCCGGGCCGAACTGGCCGCTCACTTTGACTTCCTTTGCGTTCGGGGCCTTGAGGCGGAAGGTCACTTTGCCATCGGCGGCGACTTCCGGCGACGGGCTGTCAGCGTGGAGGGAGCGGACGGGGGCGTTTTCCGCACGGGCCACGGGGAGGGCGGCGGCGAGGAGGGTGGAAAACCGGAGCAGGGCGAGGCAGGGGCGGAGTTTCATGAGCTGCATGCTCGCGCTGGAGGGCTGGGATGCAAGCCCAGGCTTGGCTCGGGGGTCTGCCCAAGGGGGCTGGCTGCCAAAGCGTGGTCGTGCATTTCCCTAACCGCTGGTGCGGCGGCAGAAAGCACAGGGAGGTTTGACATGACGGCCACTCGCGGGGAAGCTACGGTGTTAGATTTACCGCTCAACTCCAGAACTGCCATGAACCTGAACAACGCCTCCACTGCCAGCCATTCCTTCCTGCGCCAGACCTCCCGCCGCGGCTTCCTGCACGTCGGTCTGCTCGGGGGCCTCGGGCTCACGCTGGGTGACTTTTTCAAAATGCAGGCCAAAGGGGCGATGAAGACCTACGAGTCGGTCGAGGGCAAGGCCAAGTCGGTCATCCACATCTTCCTGCCCGGGGGCATGGCCCACCAGGAAAGCTGGGACCCGAAACCCTACGCGCCCACGGAGTATCGCGGGCCGCTGGGCAGCATCGAGACGAAGGTGCCCGGGCTGCGCTTTGGTGAATTGATGAAAAACACGGCGCAGATCGCGGACAAAATCACGGTCTGCCACTCCATGACGCACGGCGAGGCGGCCCACGAGCGGGGCACGCACAACATGTTCACAGGCTACCGCCCGAGCCCGGCGCTGATGTATCCCTCCATGGGTTCCGTGGTCAGCCACGAGTTTGGCCCGAAGAACAACCTGCCGCCCTACGTGTGCATCCCGAGTGTGCCCAACGAATTCGCCCAGAGCGGCTACCTGAGCAGCGCCTACGGGCCGTTTGCGCTCGGGAGTGATCCGGCCAACGCGGGCTTCAAGGTGCAGGACCTTTCGCTGCCCGGCGGCATCGACGACGCCCGCTTCGCGAAACGCCGCACGATCCTGAGTGCGGTGGATGACCATTTTTCCAAGCTGGAGAAGTCCGACGACCTCGCGGCGATGGACACCTTTTACCAGCGGGCCTACAGCCTCATCAGCAGCCAGCAGGCGCGTGAGGCGTTCAACATTGCCGCGGAAAAAGACGCGCTGCGTGACGAGTACGGCCGCAATGAAGCCGGGCAGCGCATGCTGCTGGCGCGCCGCCTTGTGGAGGCCGGGACCCGCTTTGTGACGCTGACCTACGGCGGCTGGGACCACCATGACAATGTGAAGGGCAACATGGAAGCGCAGATGCCGAAGTTTGACCAGGCCTACGCCCGCCTCATCCGCGATCTTGACGAGCGCGGGCTGCTGGACAGCACGCTGGTCATGGTCAGCTCCGAGTTTGGCCGGACGCCGAAGATCAACGCCACCGCAGGCCGCGACCACTGGCCAAAAGTCTTCTCGGTCGTCCTGGCCGGGGGCGGCATCAAGCGCGGCTCCGTTTACGGATCATCCGACGCCATCGCTGCCGAGCCCGAGAACGACCCGCTCGGCGTGGCCGACCTCGCCACCACGGTCTACAAGCAGATGGGCATCATCGCCGACAAGGAACTGATGGCCCCCGGCGACCGCCCGATCGAAATCGTCGACGGCGGACGCGTCGTGACCGAACTGCTGGCGTAGGCGGCGATTGGGGGAAGTGTGACGAAGACTGGGGGGGGCGAATTGTCCCGCCCCGGCCATTTGCGCGAGCAAGGATTGCGGTCGTTTACGGCCTTGTGACCCGCAAATGCACCAGTCTTTTTCCTCCTGCTTGGGGAATGATTGCTTTCACCTGCTGCGTGGTGGCGTCCTGACTGGTGATGGTTTCCGTCACACCGGTCGTCACCCAGCTTCCAGTGGACAGAGAGGCGGACCATTCCACACGGAAGGTGATTCCATCCGACTGGGCTGCCTTGGAGCGGGTGTAGGTAAATTCGAGGTTGTTTCCGTTCCTGACCGCCACGCCGGGCATCCGGCCGGCTTGGGACGGATCCATGGCGGTGGCGAACTTCAGCAGATTCGGCACCCCGTCGCCCCGTGGCGTCGCGCTGTCGTGGGCCGGGCCCGTGTTGCTGCTCGTTCCGAACCACTGGAGCCGCCATTTTTCCGACTCGGTCTGGGCCGTGCCGCCAGTGCCGTTCAGATTTACGTCAAAGGGGATCGCCGGTCCCGTAACGTTTCCGGCGACGTGCAAGGTCGCGCTTCGACTGCCCGCTGCGGCTGGGGAAAAGGTGACGGTGAAGGTGGTGCTGGCCCCTGCAGCCAGGGTCGTGGCTCCGGGAGCCCCGAGGGTGAAGTCCCCGGCATTCGCCCCGTCCCGGGAAATGGCCAGGGCGCTCAGTGTGGCATTCCCCGTGTTCCGGACGGTGAAGACCCGGCTCGTCCCCACGCCTACGAGGGAATGGCCGAAATCCACCGTCGAGCCCCCGTCTGTCAGGGTGAAACCGGCGGGCTGATCCATGGAGAGGTCGGGGCCGTTCACCGTGGTCAGGATCGTTCCACCCCAGCCGACGGCCACAAAAGTCCCGTTCATTCCGGTGATGCCATAGAGCGGGTTGGTAGTCGGACTTGTCCGCCTGGTCCAAGCGAAGCCATCCGGGGAGGTCAACACGGTGCTTGGTTTGACCAGGTGGCCGGTGGCTGTGGAGTAGAGCGGAGCCCCGGCGGCCACAAACATCCCGTTGCTGAAGGTCAGGGTATTCAGGATTCCAAAGGCGGGGGCGGTCTGGCTTGTCCAGTTCAAACCGTCGGTGGAAGTCAGAATGTCCTTGTCCCCGACAATCACGAAGAGACCGTTGGTGAAGACGACACTTGCCAGACTCCCCGTCGATGAAGGCAGGCGCTGCGTCCAGGTGGTGCCATCTGGCGAGGTTTGAATGATCCGCTTCCCGCTGGGGGAACCGACGCCCACATAGAGGCCGTTCCCGTAGGCGATGGAGCGGAAACTCCCCTGCGAAGTCCCGCCCACCGTGACATGGCGCATCCAGGTGGCTAAATTGCCCGAGGTAAGGACGGCTCCGCCGCCTGTCCCTGCGATGAACAGGCCGTTTCCGTATCCGATGGAAATGAGATTCTCAGCCGTGCCAGACGTGCGCGGGCTCCAAGTGACGGCGTCTGGCGAGGTCAGGATGGTTCCCGAGTCTCCCACCGCTACGAAAGAGCCGCCCGCGTAGAGGACGCCATTAAGCAGTACGGTGGTTCCTGAAACACGAGGGACCCACGCCGAACCGTTGCTTGAGCTGAGGATGGTTCCTCCTGCGCCGACGGTTACCAGAGTGGACCCGTTGCCTGCCACGCCGCTCAGCTCATAGTCGGTCACTAACGCCTCCCGGGCAGTCCACGTGAGTGTGTCCGGCGAGGTCAGAATGCTGCCGTATCCGCCCACGCCCACATACGTTCCCGCTCCGTAGGCGATCCCGGAGACCCTTCCAAGCGCGGCGCCCGTGTTGGACAGCACCGTCCAGTTCACTCCGTCCACGGAGGAAAGAAATTTTGCATTGGGCACTTCATCGTAGTAGCTGGCCTTGGCCAGAAACTTCCCGTTCACGAAGCTCATTCCCGTGACGAGTCCCTCAACAAAGTCGACCCTAGGAATGTTGTGCGGAGTCCAGTGGATGCCGTCCGTGGAAGTCGCGCTGTAGGCATTCTCCCCGGCGATGGAATATGTGCCCACGGCGGTAAACGTTCCATTCCCAAAGGCGATGCCGTTTAGATTGACAATGGTCCCGGTGCCCTGCGTGGTGAAGAAGGTGCCGTTTGAAGAAGTTGCGGTGGCCCCGCCGTCGCCACTGGCGACAAACTTTCCATTTCCGTAGGCGATTCGCCACCAGTAGCCGTTGGGATTGTTCACGCCACCGCCTCCGTAGGTGACGCCGTCCGCCGTCGAAATGATCGTGTCCACCGGTGTGAGACCGTCACCTCCCACGATGGCAAATTTTCCACCGCCAAAGGCGATGCCGTGAAAATTGACAAAAGAATTCACGAAGATGGCGGCTGGCAGGGTGTGGTCCGTCCACGACACTCCATCGGGCGAGGTGAGCACTGTGTCATTGCTGCCCACGGCCATGAAGATGCCATTTCCGTAGGCCACATCCCAGAGATCCGCGTATCTTGGCGAGGATCGCGCGGTCCATATCACCCCGTCCGGTGAGGTAAGGATGGTTGCGTTGTCGCCGACGGCCACGAAGAGGCCGGCGGCGTGGGTCATGCAGTTGAGGTTGTTTCCCTGAGGGGTGGGGTTTCGCCAGATCCAGCTGCTGAAGGGATTGGGTGCCGGGTCTCCTGTGCCTGTCAAGGCGACAAGGAAAGGGTTTTGGGTGTCATCAATGTTGGTGATGCTCAGGGTTTCCATGCGGGTGCCGGCGGAGGCGGGTGTGAATGCAACAGTAAAGGTTGTGCTGGCTCCCGGGGCGACGGTGACGGACGGATAGGTCGTGATGGCCCACTCCGGCCCTCCGACTCCTGACTTGGTAACACCCACGCCCGTCAGGTTGCGGGTGCCTGTGTTCTTCACGGTAAAACTTTTCTCCACCGGGTTGTCCAACGGCACAAGCCCATAGTCCACGCTGCCTGTTCCGCTGGCGAGGGGGCTGCCGGCCGGTTGCTCGACAACCATGAAGGGAGCATCTGCCAGAACGGTAATCGAGCTGGTCGCAGTCTGCCCTGCCAGCACCATCACGGGCCGCTCCGGCGGGGTGAAGTAGCCGGGCAGGTCATTGAAGGAAATCATGTGGCTGCCGGCGGTCAGCCCGCTCACAGTGGTACCGCTGGCCTGCCATGCTCCGCCATCCACGCTGAAGCTGGCCCCCGCAGCAACGGCAGCGGCAGGGGAGAGGGTCACGGTGAGGGAACCGGCTCCCGGGCTGGAGTTGATCCCGGCCACGGCCAGCATGTGGCCTGCGATAGCTCCAGAAAAGGCGTTCACAAAGCGCTCGCCTTGCGTCAGACCCGCAGTGCTCACCGCCACGGGGATTTTGCTTCGTGTCGTGCTGTTGTTTCCAAGCAGAGTGGAGAATCCCCACGCGGCCAGCTGTCCGTCGGAGGTCAGGGCAAAACTGTGATCCCTCCCGGCACCGGTCAGGGTGATCACTTTCCCGGAAAGGAAACCGGTCGTGTCGACGAGAACGGGTTTGGTGCTGTAGTCAGGGGACTGGCTTTGGTCGGGAATGAGTGGGTCGCCAAGCTGGCCGTACTGGTTGTAGCCCCAAGTGGCAATAACGCCCGTCGCGGTCAGGGCTGCAGCGTGTTGATAACCGCCGGCCACTTTCACCACGGACTGACCCTCGAGCACGCCCGAACCAAGCACCGCCACCGGGACCGGGCGGGAAGCGGCGAGGTTGTCGAAGCCAAGCTGGCCTTTTGAATTGCTGCCCCAGGCCGCCGCTGTCCCGTCGGAGCAGGCCGCAGAGGAGTGTGTCCATCCTGCTGCGATTCCAACGACGGATTTGCCAGACAGGGCGGAGACTCCCGAGTCTGTGTTTACTGCTACTGGCACAGCTGACGAGGCGCTACCGTTGTTGCCCAGCTGGCCGTCTCCGCCCGCACCCCAGGCGGCCAGTGTTCCATCCGAACACAAGGCGAGGGCGTGCTGGTAACCCGCTGAGATGGCTACAACGGTCTTTCCGCTCAAGGCCGATGCGCCCGCCGCAGTGCTCACAGGCACAGGGACGAGGCTCTTGTAAAGTGCTTCATCTCCCGTGCCAAGGGCTCCGCCGTCATTGTCACCCCATGAAGCGACAGTTCCGTCAGAGCAGAGTGCCAGGCAAAAGCCCCCCCCAGCAGACAGGGAGATGACCTTTTTCCCCGCCAGAGCAGAGACTCCAGCCACCGTGTTGACTAGCACGGGCACCCGGCTGCCGGTGGTGCTCTTGTTTCCAAGCTGTCCATAAACATTCCGTCCCCAAGCTGCTATGGTCCCATCGGAGAGCAAGAGGTAGCTGCTGCTGCCACCCGCCGTGCCTGCGATCACAGTCTTGCCTGCGAGGACTCCGGAGGCATTCACAGCCACGGGTACCGGGCTGTCTTCGGTCCGGTTGTTGCCGAGTTGGCCGCTGTAGTTCCCTCCCCAGGCAAATGTCCTCGTAGCAGCCCACTGCAGGACGAGGTCGTTGCCGGTGCCGCCGTAGTAGTTGGCCACGAAATTGTAGGTGGTGCCCCCGAAGGTGAGGGCGACGGGCTGGCCCTGGGCGAGATTGGAGAAGGTGCCGCTGATGAAGGGGAGGGCGGTGTTATTCACCACCGTGAGCGTCGTGCCCGGGGTGGGGGCGAAGTTCAGGCTGAAGGTGACAGTGGAGGCGGCAGTGTAGCCCGCCGCCGTCACGGGGATGTCCGCGGCGGAGTTCCAGACGGCATTCAGCGCCCGGGCAGGGGAAGCGAGGAAAAGCAGAAGCCCGGCGGCGAAAAGGGTGGTCCACAGCTTGGAGAGGCTGGTTTGGGTGCGGGCGGGGCAGGGAGGCTGGGTGGGTCTATTTTTCATGGCACGGCGCTGGCGGTGGTGCGGATGGGAGAAAATGGGGTGGATGCGGGAGGCGGGCTTGTCCAGTCGGGAGGGGACTGCCTCCGGGGCGGAAGGGGGCTTTTTCGTGCCGGACGGGCCTTTCCGAGGCGCGTCCGCAGGTGTTTCGCCGGTGCAAAGAGTCTTTTCTACAGCCGAAAGGGTTTTCTCCGTGACGGAGGAAGTTCGGTTCATGACCCTGAAGGTGGGTTCTCCACCGGACGGGGTGATGTCCGGGGCACGCAGACTGGCGTCAGGGGTTGGGCAGGGGGTTTCCACGGCGGAAAAAACGGCATGGCGAGGGTATGCTGGCGGGGAGCGGGCGGCAAGCTGGCCGGGCCCGGCGGATGCTCATGTCGCCGTAAGGGAAATCCTGCCGGGTTTTCCTGAGGACACTCGCCGGGCCTCTCCCCGCACTGGGCCAAATCAGATCGAGAAGCTGGAGATGAAGCGGCTCTTTATTTTCCAGAGAGGTGGGCTAGAGTCCGCGCTTTCCGTGCGCCAGGACCGGCGTGCGGGCCCTCTCATGACCATGACCTCAGCCCAGATCCGCCAGTCGTTCCTCGATTTTTTCAAGTCGAAGCAGCACTCCATCGTGCCGTCTTCGAGCCTCATGCCTGATTCGCCGAACCTGTTGTTCACGAATGCGGGGATGAACCAGTTTGTCCCGATCTTCCTCGGCCAGACGGACTGTCCGTACTCGCCGGGGCGGGCGGCGGACACGCAGAAGTGCATCCGCGCGGGGGGGAAACACAATGACCTGGAGGATGTGGGGCTGGACACGTACCACCACACGTTTTTCGAGATGCTGGGGAACTGGTCCTTCGGCGACTACTTTAAAAAGGAGGCGATCTCGTGGGCGTGGGAACTTGTGATCGAGGTGTGGAAGCTGCCGGCGACGCGGGTGTTCGCGACGATTTACCAGCCGGACAAGGCGAAGAATGACCCGGCGGACCGCGACGAGGAGGCTTGGGAGCTGTGGGCTGAGAAGTTCCGCTCGGTGGGGCTGGACCCGGAGATCCACATCGTGAACGGGGGGAAGAAGGACAACTTCTGGATGATGGGGGAGACGGGCCCGTGCGGACCGTGCACGGAGATCCACATCGACCTGACGCCGGGGCCGGTGAATCTGGACATCGAGCGCCAGAAGGCGGGGGCTCTGCTGGTGAACGGGACGGATGCGCGGTGCATCGAGATCTGGAACAATGTGTTCATCCAGTACAATGCGAACCCGGACGGGTCCTTCGTGCCGCTGCCGGCGCAGCATGTGGACACGGGCATGGGGTTTGAGCGGGTGTGCTCGATCATCCAGGGGACGAAGGGGCTGACGGACTTTGAGAACGCGAAGATTAGCAACTACGAGACGGATGTTTTCCGCCCGATCTTTGACGAGCTGGAAAAGATGAGCGGGAAGAAATACGGGAGCACGCTGCCGCTGCCGAATGCGGCGGGGCATGTGATCCCGGAGACGGAGGAGGAAAAAGTGGACGTGGCGATGCGGGTGATCGCGGATCACATCCGGACGCTAAGTTTCTCGATAGCGGACGGGATCGACCCGGGCAATGCGGGGCGGAACTACGTGCTGCGCCGCATCCTGCGCCGTGCGGTGAAATACGGGCGCACGCTGGGCTTCACGGAGCCGTTCTTTTTCTTGCTGGTGGACGTGCTGGCGCGGCACATGGGCGACGTCTTCCCGGAGGTGCGGGAAAAGAAGGAGCGGATCAAGGCGGTGCTGAAGATGGAGGAGGAGTCCTTCAACCGGACGCTGGACAAGGGGATTGATCTTTTCAACACGGAGGCGGGCACTGTGGCGTCGATCTCGGGGGCGTTTGCCTTCAAGCTCTATGACGAGCAGGGTTTCCCGCTGGACCTGACGGAGCTGATGGCCCGGGAGCGCGGGCTGACGGTGGACACGGCGGGCTTTGAGGTGCTGATGGAGGAGCAGCGGAACCGGGCACGCTCGGCGCAGAAGAGGCAGGTGATTTCCCTCTCCGAGGTGGAGACGAAGGACCACACGAAATTCGACGGGTATGACCATCTGGCGACGGATGCGAAGATCCTGGAGGTGGTGTCGATGAAGGACCGCACGGCGGTGGTGCTGGACACGTCCGTGGCCTACGCGGAGATGGGCGGCCAGCTGGGCGACACGGGGGAACTGGTGGCCGGCGGGCAGATCTATCGCGTGGTGAATACGCAGAAGGTGGGGCACACGTTCCTGCATTTCCTGGCGGACGACGAGGCCCCGGAGACTGGGGCGACGGTGCGCCTGATCGTGGACCGGCAGCGGCGCCGGGCGATCGAGCGGCACCACACGGTGACGCACATTTTCCACTGGGCGCTGCACGAGGTGGTGAGCAAGGAGGCGACGCAGAAGGGCTCCTACGTGGGGCCGGAAAAGCTGACCTTTGACTTTAACAGCGCGGCGCTGACGCTGCACCAGCTCAATGACATCGAGCGGCTGGTGAACGAGCGGATCGTGGCCAATGACGTGGTGTCGTGGACGGAGGTTCCCTTTGCCGAGGCGAAGGCGAACAAGGGGATCATGGCGCTCTTTGGCGAGAAATACGGGGACACGGTCCGCGTGGTGCAGATCGGCGGTCATGCGAACAAGCTGGACGGCTGGAGCATGGAACTCTGCGGGGGCACGCACACGCGGCACACGGGGGAGATCGGGCTCTTCCGCCTGGTGGGCGAGGGCGCGGTGGCGGCGGGTGTGCGGCGCGTGGAGGCGGTGGCGGGCCTAGAGGCCTTCTCCGCGGCGCGGAGCGACAGTGATCTGCTGAAACTGCTGGCCGGAAAGGTGATGGCGCAGGGCACGGCGGACCTGGAAAAGAAGATCGAGGGTCTGCTGGACCAGCAGAAGGCGCTGGAGAAGGCGCTGAAGGCGGCGCAGCAGCGCGAGGCCTCGGCTGGTGCGGCAAAGCTGAAGGCGCTGGCGGAAATGATCGGCGGCGTGCCGGTGATCATCCACAACGCAGGCGCAGCCGATGGCAACAGCCTGGCGGCGATGGGCGAGGCGCTGAAGGCGGAGTTTGACGGCATCGCGGTGCTGGGCGGCCACGACGCCGGAAACGTGACGCTGGTGGCCAGCGTCGGGAAAGCGCACCAGGGCAAATGCCAGGCGGGCAAGATCATCCAGAGCATCGCCCCGCTGGTGGGCGGCAAGGGGGGCGGACGGCCCGACTTTGCCCGCGGCGGCGGTCGCGAGGTGGGGAAAATCGACGAGGCGCTGGAGGCGGCGCGGAAGTTTATCGCCGGGTAGGACGGCAGAGACAGCATGGACGTCCGCAAAACGAGCGCCAAATCCCCTGAAGCCTGGCTGGCCACGGTGCCGGAGGCGACGCGGGATTTGTGCGCGGAGCTGCGTGACCTGATGCTGGAGTGGGTGCCGGACCTGAGCGAGGCGATCAAGTGGAACATGCTCGCCCTGATGGGGGAGAAGCAGGTCGTGCTGCTGGGCGGGTTCAAAAGGCACGTGACGCTGTTTTTTAACCGCGGGGCGGAACTGGATGACCCGTCGGGGATTTTCCTGGCCGGGGACGGGGTGCAGATGCGGTCCATCCAGGTGAAATCCATGGATGACGTGAACCGGCCGGCGCTGCGATCCCTGCTGCGCGCGGCGGTGGCGCTGGATGCGGCGGGTCCGCCACCCCCGGCACCGAAAACAAAGCGACCTCCCGCCGAGCCCCCGCCGGAGCTGGCTGCGGCGCTCAAGAAGAACAAGGCGGCTGCGGCGGGATACGCGAAGCTGTCACCGAGCTGTCAGCGGGAGTGGATCTCGTGGATCACGCAAGCGAAGCGGGAGGAGACGAAGGCTCGGAGGCTGGAGCAGACGGTGGCGGCGCTGGCGCTGGGGCGGAAATGGGCGGAACGGGCGGGGTGAAGGGCTTGCGGGGCGCACGGGAAGACAAACCGCGAATCAACGCGAATAAGGAGGAGGAAAATGGGCGGGGGATGCCGGGCTGATGACGTGAATGCGTTGGTAGAAAAGTGTCTGGTGTTGATTCGAGGCTGGCAACGAGGTTGGGAGTGTGGGTGGCGCCAGGCTACGGGCTGCTTTGGGGAGCGCGGGTGTATTTCACCACGTCGAATCCCTCGTGGCGGGAGACTATTGTGTGGATGGGAAAATGGGGTTCGAAGGCGGGCATGAAGGCGTCGCCCTGGGCGGGGCCGTGGACGCGGGTGAGCCAGATGACGTCGGTCCTTGGCAGGAGGAGCTGGTAGATTTCGGCACCGCCGATGATGAAGACGGGGCCGTCGAGGCCGGGGAGGGCGGCGAGGTCGTCCGGGTGGCGGATGAGGTCGACGCCGGGAGGTGCGGCATTCCACGTGCGGCTGAGAACGATGTTGCGCCGCCTGGGCAGGGGGCGGCCGATGGAGTCGAAGGTCTTTCGCCCCATGAGGATGGGGTGGCCGAGGGTGAGTTTTTTAAAGTGCTTCAGGTCCTCCGGCAGATGCCAGGGGAGGCGGCCTTCGCGCCCGATGACGCGGTTTTCGGCCATGGCGACGACGGCTTGGAGGGTGATGGCCATGCTGGGCGCTAGACGGAGACTTCCGCCTTGATGTGGGGGTGGGGGTCGTAGCCCTCGAGGGTGAAATGCTCGAAGCGGAAGTCGTCGAGTTCGCGCACGGCGGGGTCGAGGATCATGCGCGGGAGCGGGCGGGGCGCGCGGGTGAGCTGGAGGCGGGCCTGGTCGAGGTGGTTCTGGTAGAGGTGCAGGTCGCCAAAGGTGTGGACGAAGTCGCCGGGCTTGAGGCCGGTGACCTGGGCGACCATGAGGGTGAGGAGGGCGTAGGAGGCGATGTTGAAGGGGACGCCGAGAAAGAGATCCGCGCTGCGCTGGTAGAGCTGGCAGCTGAGGCGCTGGTCGGCATCCACGTAAAACTGGAAGAGGGCGTGGCAGGGCGGGAGCTTCATGGAGTCGATGTCCGCGGGATTCCACGCGCTGACGATGAGGCGGCGGCTGAAGGGGGTGGTGCGTATCTGCTGGATGACTTTTTTGATCTGGTCGACGGTGGAGCCGTCCGGGCAGGCCCAGGAGCGCCACTGTTTGCCGTAGACGGGCCCGAGGTTGCCCTCCTTGTCGGCCCATTCGTCCCAGATGCGGACGTTGTTTTCCTTGAGGTAGGCGATGTTGGTCTCGCCGCGGATGAACCAGAGCAGCTCGTGAATGATGGAGCGGAGGTGGAGCTTCTTGGTCGTGAGACAGGGGAAGCCGTCGGCCAGGGGGAACCGGGCCTGGGCACCGAAGACACCGATGGTGCCGGTGCCGGTGCGGTCGTCCCGTGCCTGTCCGTGATCGAGCACGAGGCGGAGGAGGTCGAGGTACTGTCGCATGGGTGGGGAAGGGGGGCTGCCTTTATTTCAAGCCCATGGCGCGGCGGTAGGCGACGGTGGCGAAGCGGCCGAGCTGGTTGCGGTCCGGCAGGTTGTAGACGCGGGGCAGGGCGGGAATGTCCACGCTCATGTCGTCCGGGGTGCCGAATTTTTTGTCGGGACCGGCGGAGAGCAGCTTGCCCGGGGTGCCTGCCGGCGCGGCGGCGGCGGGGAAAGTGAAGGTGAAGGGCGTGTCCCACGCATCGCCGAGGAGGCCTTCCGGGGTGATGTGACCGGCGGCGTTGCGCATGTAGTTCACCGGATCCCCGCTGGTGGGGGGGACGGTGATGAGTTCGCGGGTGACGCCGTCCTGGGCAATGCGCGGGACGACTTCGCCCCGCAGCTGGGAAAAGACGGAGTCGGGACCGCCAGAAGGCCAAAGCTGGAAGTCCTGCTGAAACCGGGAGACGGCCCCGGCGGCGATGCGCATGATTTCCTGGTTTCCACGGAGCTTCATGCCCGGCAGGACGATGCGGGTGAGGGTGTGGTTCACCAGCACGGCGACGAGCACGACGCCGAGCAGGCTGAGGAGGGTGGAAACGCGGAGGCTGAGCATCTGGGAAAAAACGATCCTGAAAGTGGAAAGAGTACACAGAAGGCTGGCAAATGCGAAGGATTTGGGCAGAATGGGGGGAAATCCAATCAAGATCATGAGCAATCCAAGCCTGACCGTCGTCAACCACCCTCTCATCCAGATCAGCCTGACCCGCTTGCGGGATGTGGCCACCCAGCCGGCTGAGTTTCGACGGCACCTGCGCGAGCTGTCGAACCTGATGTTGTTCGAGGCGGCGAGGGATCTGGAGACGCGTGCGATCGAGGTGCAGACGCCCATCGCGAAGACGGGAGGCGTGGATTTTGCCCGTGAGGTGGTGCTGGTGCCGATCCTGCGCGCCGGCCTCGGCATGGTGGACGGTCTGTGGGGCGGGCTCTCGGCGGCGCATGTCGGGCACATCGGCATCTTCCGGGACGAGGCGACGGCCAAACCGCAGCCGTATTATTCCAAGTTTCCGGCGTATCTGGACAAGGCGGAGGTGTTTCTGCTGGACCCGATGCTGGCCACCGGCCAGAGCGCGGCGGAGGCGGCGGACCAGCTGAAGGGCCATGGGGCAAAGCGCATCCGCTTTGTGAGCATCCTGGCCTGCCCGCCCGGCCTGGAAACGTTTCACCGGGCTCACCCGGACATTCCGGTTTTCACGGCAGCGGTGGACCTGGGGCTGAATGAGAATTCGTACATCGTTCCGGGGCTGGGGGATGCAGGGGACCGGTATTTCGGGACGTGAGGGGGGCGCGCGCTTGGGGCGCGGGTCAACCGCGAATGGACGCGAATGGACGCGAATCAAAGCGAATGAAGGAGGAGGAAAATGCCGGAGGTGACGGGGGGAGGGAAATGAAGAGGCGGGAGTCACACGGGAGGTAGGGCAGGCTGGTCTTCCAGCCGCCGCAGGGCACCGGGTCGGCGGACGCAGGGCCCCTGGCTGGGGGCGGCGGAATGGCGGCTTCAAGCCGCCACGCCCAGTCGCGAAGCGATGAGGGACGTTGTTTTTCTAGAGGGACGTTGGTTCTCGAAAGGGGGGCTGTTTTTGCCGGGACGGCCTTTCGACCGGCGTTACTTTTCCACTTTGAAACGGAGGAACCGTTTTGGTGGGGTGCCGGCGGGCTGGGCGTCGGTGAAAAGGACTGACTTCACGTTTCCGGCGCCGGTTTCCTGAAGGGTGGCCGGTGCGGTGACTGCGAAGGCGGCGCCGTTGGTGCTGACGGCCACGTCATTCCACTGGCCGTCGAGTGTCTCTGCGCTCTGGATGCGGATGGTGACGTCGGTGCGGGTGGTGTCGCGTTCGAAGGCGAAGGAGAGTTTGCCATCCACCAGGCCGCTGACGAACGGGCGGGCTGGGAAGCCGCTGATGGGGTTTCCGTGGAGGGCGTATTCGAGGAGGTTGTTGTTGCCGTCGAAATCAGGATCCGCACCAGGCCCGGCGATGGCGGGGTCGGTGGCGTTCGCGCCGAACTCGGCCTGCTGCCAGGTCTCAAACGGAGGCGGGGGTGCGGAAGTCGGGGGCACGACCTCGCCGGAAGGGAGCAGGACGGCAGTGTAGGTGCCTGCGGGCAGCCCGGCAGGATCGATGAAGGAAATGGCTGCGAGCTGGGTGGCAGTGAGGCCGCCCGCGCCGAAGCGCAGCTGGTCCGACCCACCGCCGCTGCCCGGAGTGCCGCTCCAGCCGGTGATGGCGAGAGCCCCGCCGGTCCAATCCGAGCTGTGGCTGTCGGCAAAGGTGAAGACACACGCGGTGCCGGTGCCGAAATCAAACGTGGACGCCCCGGCAGCCACCGTCAGGGCCCCCGCCGTCTCCGTCACATCGCCGCTGAGGACGATTTTTGCCGTCCCTGTCAGGGCGACCGGAGTGCTGTTGCCAAGGCGGTCGGCGGCGGTGCCGCCCAGCTGGAGGGTGGCGGTGTCAAGCACTCCGACGCCCGAGCTGCCCGAGATCGTCCCGGAAACATTGAGCACGCCGCCCGAGACGAGCGTGTTCCCGGAGTAGTCGCTCGCACCGGAGAGCCCCAGGGTGCCGCCTCCCGATTTCGTCAGAGAGCCTGGGCCGGAGATGACCCCGGCAAAGGTTTTGTTGCTGGTTCCTGGGTTCACCGTCAGGGTGTGGCTGTTGCCCAGATTCACCGTGCCGCCCGTACCTGAAAGGGAGAGGACTGTCTGCAGGCTGTTTTCGAAGTTCAGGCTGCCTGCGTTCACCACCACGTCCACCGTGTCTGCGGCCAGTTTGGCGTCGTCCAGCACCACGGTCGTGCCGGCATTATTGGTGAAGGTGCCGGTGTACGTGTTCACGCCACCCAAGGTCAGTTTTCCCGCGCCCACCTTGATCAACTTGCCGGACCCCGTGGTGACACCACTGGCTCCGGCATTGGCCACGTTTAGGATTGTGCCAGAGAAAGTGCTGTCTGTGCCATCCCCCACCGTCAGGGTGCCCGCTCCTGTTCCCACTTTCCCATTTCCGGAGAGTGAACTGACCTGCTGGCTGAGGCCGTTCAGGTTCAGAATGCCAGGGCTGTTGACCGTCATGGCTGTCGTGGTGGGGAGGACGTTGGAAAGAGTTCTGATCCGCAGCTCTCCGTCATTCACGACGACGGGTCCGGTGAAAGTGTAGTTGCCTGCGGCTCCCGCGAAGGCCAGCACTCCGACGCCCGATTTTGTCAGCGATCCCGTGCCCGAGATTTTTGTGTTGGTCTGGACGATGTTGAGAATACCCACTGAAGCTTGGGAGAAAGTGGCTCCGCCTTCTCCAATGATGATTTGGGTGTCCTGGTCCAAAAAGGTTCCTGCACCCGCTGGGTTTGTCGTTCTCAGCGTTCCTCCGTCAATAGCGAGGGTGGAACCGGCAGTCGTGCTGATTCGTAATGAGCTGTCTGTGCTCAGGACGGCTCCGGCATTGACGGCGATGGCGCTCGCGCCAAGCGAAATCACGCCCACAGCAAAGGAAACGTCACCTTCCTCAATGGTCAGCCCCCCCGCCGTTTGGGTGCCGCTTACCGTCACCTTGTAGGCCTCCACGCCGTCACTCCCCGCAGAAAAAACCGCAGCCTCTCCCGGGGACCATCCCGTAGTGGCCAGGTCTCCGAGTTCACTGGTGGACCAGAAGGCGCTGGTGCCCCAGGTGCCGGCCGGGGCGTCGCCGGCGCCAGGGGTGGGGCCGTTGCTGTCCCAGTAGAGCAGGCCTGCGGTGAGCTGCAGCGGGGCGGCGAGGGTCAGGAGGGTTGAGAGGATGAGCGGTGTGTGTTTCATGAGCAGGCGGGAAAATGATTTCAGTAAACTGGGGCTGGCGGATTAATTCCGGGCCTTGATGCGGAGGAACCGGCGGGCGGAGTCTCCGATGGACGGACCGTCGGTGAAGGTCACCGTTTTCACACTTCCGGCTCCGGTTTCCAGAATGGTGGAAGGGGCCGAAACAGTGAAGGCTGCGCCATTCCCGCTGATGGCTTCGTCAAACCAGGGGCCGACGAGGGAGTCGGAGGACTGGATGGTGATCGTGACATCGGTGTGGGTGGTGTCCCGTTGGAAAGTAAGGGTCCTCTTTCCCGCCACCTCTGCGCGCGTGATGAGTTCGGCTGGCTCGTTACTGTTCGGGCCGCCGGCCAGGGCGTACTCGAGAACGTTGGGGTTGCCGTCCAGGTCGGGATCCGCGTCCGAACCGGCGATGGAGGGAGTGTAGGCACCGGCGCCGAACTGGGCCATCTGCCAGGCGAGGAACGGCGTCTTCGGCACGACCTCACCAGAGGGGAGGAGCGCGGCCGGATACGTCCCGGCAGCCACCCCTTCGGGATTCACAAACGAGATGGCCGCCACCTGGGCGGGCGTCAGGCCACCGGGGCCAAAGCGGAGCTGGTCTGCGCCGCCGCCCACGCCGGGAAGGCCGCTCCAGTTGGTGATCACCATTGAGCCCGCCCACGCGGCGGCACTGCTGTTGGCAAAGGTGAAGACGCCGCCGGCCGTCGCGCCGAAGTCAAACGTGGCGCTCCCGGCATTGACGGTCAGCACCCCGGCGGTCTCCGTGAGGGCCGCGCTGAGGACGATCTTCGCCGTGCCGGTCAGCTTCACCGCGGTGGTGTCGCCGATTCGTCCGGAGGTCGATCCGCTGAGCTGGAGCGAGGCGGTGTCCAGCACATCGATGAGCGGAGTGCCCGGGATCGTCCCGGAAACATTGAGGACGCCGCCGGAGATGGTGGTGTTTCCGGAGTAGTTGCTCGCGCCGGAGAGCCCCGTTGTGCCGGCTCCGGATTTCGTCAGCGCACCCGGGCCGGTGACGGCTCCGGCGAAGGTTTTGATGCTGGTGCTTGGGGGATTCACCGTCAGCGTGTGGCCGGTGCCCAGGTTGACCGTGCCGCCGGTGCCGGACAGGGAGAGCACCGTCTGGGCCGCGTTGTCGAGGTTCAGGCTGCCGCCGTTCACCACCGCATCCACCGTGGGCGCGGCCAGCGCCGCTCCCGCCGCCACGACGGTCGTCCCGGCGTTGTTGGTGAAGGTGCCGGTGTACGTGTTCACCCCGCCCAGCGTGAGCTTGCCTGCTCCGGTTTTGATCAATTTGCCCGATCCGGTGGTCACCCCGCTTGCTCCGGCGTTGGCCACGTTGTCGATGGTACCGGTGAAAAGGGTGTCCGTCGCATCGCCCACCGTGAGCGTTCCATTGCCGGTGCCCACCCGCCCATTGCCGGAAAGGGAGCCCACCTGCTGGCTCAGACCGTTCAGATTTAAGATACCCGGGCTGGTGACCGTCATGGCCGCTGCGGTGGGAAGCACATTTGAGATGGTCCTGATCCGCAGTTCCCCTTCATTGACGGTGATGGGTCCGGTAAAGGTGTAGTTCCCGGCAGCTCCCGCAAAGGCGAGCACCCCGACGCCGGATTTCGTCAGTGGGCCCGATCCGGAGATTTTCGTGTTGGTTTGAACGATGTTCAGGATGCCCGCCGTGGTGTGCGTGAAGGTGGCCCCGCCCGCGCCGATGACGAGGAGCGAGTCCTGGTCAAAAAAAGTGCCCGCTGCCCCCGGGTTTGTCGTCCTCAGCGTGCCCCCGTCGATGGTGACCGTGGACCCCGCCGTGGTGGAAGCCAACGGGGGCGGAGTCGCGGGACTG
>JANOAS010000146.1:0-21969 GCA_031411255.1 bacterium | reverse complement strand
CACGGAGGGGAGATGCCCAAAAGCTTTTCAAACTGCGCGTGGTCAATCATACCGCTCTACATGCCGAGAAAGCGCTCCGCGCCAACAGATCGGTTGCCCCGGTTCAAAGAATTGTTCCCACGCTTTTCGCTCAAGAACCGGTGAAATCCTCCTCAAGCAGGACCTGACCGTGGACAGCACCCTCACCTCGGGTACGGCCCAGATCCTTGACGGCGGCGGGCCGCTCACCAGCCCGGGCGTGCTCAACATGAATGGGACCGAGCATGTGTGGAAAATTTTTGACGGCGCGGACGCCGTGGACATGAGGGTGTCCGTCTCCATTCAGAATGGCGGGCTCATCAAGGATGACGAGGGCACTCTGGTGCTGACCATGCCCAGCAGCTTCGTGGGAACCGCCCGGGTGGAGGCCGGTACGCTCGCGGTGGCGGACGCCGGGGCCCTCACGGGAACGGGATCCGTCGTCGTGCGCGGCGGGACCTTCCTGCTGAGCAGCACGGCGGCAAACCGGATCAACGACACGGCCGCAGTCTCCCTCGGCGGAACAAGCAGCGCGGCGAAATTTGTCGTGAGCGGGGCCGTCACGGAGACCATGGGCGCGCTTTCGCTGACCTCCGGCTCCGGCTTTCGGGTCCTCGATTTTGGCGCCACTTCCGGCGTCCTGACATTTGCCTCCATCGCCAGCGGGGCGGGCAGCCTGCCCCTTCAGATTTGGAACTGGTCCGGCACCGAGCGCTCGGGTGGAGGAACGGACCAGTTGATCATTTCCCCCGGCACCCTCGGCGCGAACATCGCCATGTCCGACATCACCTTTTACAGTGACAACGGCGCCACCGCCTACACCCTGGGCACCGGCTGGACCGGCGCGGGAAATGAGCTGGCTCCCATTCCGGAAGCCCGCAGCGTCTTTACCGCCTTCCTTCTCCTTGGCTGCATCGGCTGGCATGAGCGCCGCCGCCTGACCCGCACGTCCAGGTCCCAAGTGGCCCGGGCCTGATTCCGCCCGATTTTTGAAAATTCAGCAGTTCATTCGCGGACCTCAACGTACGCCGGGTGGACCTGACTTGTTTGTTAGTGGCCCTCCCAAGATTGTTTTGTTTGGGTAAAAATTGTCGTGCCGACATGCAGGCTGCGGTCTCCACCCTTCGACCGGGGTGGGCAGTCTGCTGGCTCGGGGGAGCTTCGGCATGGCAGCCGGAGGGGCAGCTTCACCTGCCCCTCCGGCACGCATCGCCTGCGGTTTGTCGGGGTGTGTTTGCTGGACTCCTGGCCAGGGCTTCGTCCGATGCCGCCCTAAAAGGGGGGCTGTCGTCGATTTCTCTCGTCTCCCAGCCGGAATCTGATTGAATCGCCCTGCTGCCGCCGGGGCAGGCTATGGGCTCGAGATTCCCGGGTGGGAAGACGTGGTCTGCTTTTGGTCGGGAACCTTCGGCGCGGCAGCCGGGGGGGCGGGGTCTCACCGCTCCCCCGGTTTTTTTCTGACCGGGTGTGCGGACGGTTGCCAGAGTGGTGTCCAGCCGGGGTTGCCGGCGCTGCCACCCAAAATGGGGGGCTCAGGCCGAATTCATTCGTCTTTGCGTCAGGATCTGGTTCACTCGGGCTGCTGCGCTCGGGGCAGATGGCGTGTTTTCCAATGATTGTGGCGGAGTACGCTGTCTGCATTTGGTCAGCAGTCCTCCGGCGCGGCAGCCGGGGGGGCAGGTTCAACTGCCCCTCCGGATCTCCCCAGGCGGCAGCCTCGTCCGGGAGCCGGGTGGCCGCAGTGCTTTTCCGCCGGCGCGTCCGGCTCCGGGCTGTTTGCCGGGGGGCCCCCCTAATGAACGTTTGTTTCCGTGGTGAATCCGCAGCTTCATGCTCTGGTGGAGACATCGCGTCGAATGCCGGCCAATGAAGGGGCCCCGGCAGACATGAGGGGTTTTTGGCCTGCAGGTGGAAAAACCTTCGTCGCGATTGCCGGGGAAGCGGGTCAGAGCGCTTCCCCGGCTCCCCTTCGGGAGACGGGGCCGGGGTCTGGGAGGGACCGCGCCACGCGGTTGCCGGCGGGCCAGTGCCGGAGACTTCCCGGTCAGCACCGCATTTTCTACTCGCCAGATCCCGGCAGTATGGTTGAATGCTTCCGTCGCGCCGTGAGCAGGCCGGTTAGCATAACACCTCGCTGGACGAGGTGCGGCCCACTTGATCGGAGGAGAACCGTCGGCGCGGCAGCCGGGGGGGCAGCTTCAACTGCCCCTCCGGATCTTCTCCTCGAATCTCCTCCTCAGAGGTGCCGTCCGGCGGTCGGCTGCGGAAAATCACCTCGCTTTTCCCCTTTTTGCTGGCTGGCGCGGGAGGTTGGCGGGGATTTCTGGAAATTCCTCTCGCGACGGAGCGATGTTTTGCTTCTATTCCGACTGCTGTGCGGTCCCCAGCTGGCGGCGGAGGGCGCCTGAGTGGGTGGCTCCGAGCCGCGAGGTTTATACATGGGGGGACCGCACGGCAGCCGGGGGGGCAGGCGGTACCCTGCCTCCCCGGCACCTCTTGGGAGGTAGTCCGGAGGACCAGCCAAAAATGCCCGTACACATATGGTATCCCTCCGCCCGGGACGGTGCGGGTTGGACTGGTTCAAGAGAGCGGCAATGGTATTTATGAAAGATTGGGGAAATATCATTGAATTTGTAATTCTCGGTTTCGTGCAACCGCGTCCGCCCGAAACCCGGTGGATTCGGAATTTTCCGAATGATCCTCCCAAGCCTGGGATGAGGCCTCGGAATTTTCCGAACGACCATCCCAAGCCTGGGATGAGGCCTCGGAATTTTCCGAACGACCATCCCAAGCCTAGGACGGGGCCTCGGAATTTTCCGAACGATCCTCCCAAGCCTGGGACGGGGCCTCGGAGTTTTCCGAATGACCATCCCAAGCCTGGGATGGGGCCTCGGAGTTTTCCGAACGATCCTCCCAAGCCTGGGACGGGGCCTCGGAGTTTTCCGAACGGCTTTCCCAAGCCTGGGACGCGGGTTCGGCGTTTTTGGGACCGGTTTTCTGGAAAAAAGCGCGCCGGGCGGGTAAAAACGGAAAATAGTTTTGACACTCAGAAAGTTTTTTGCAAAATCGGACCCGTAATTCAACCTGTTCTTCTCCATGGCTAGATTTGACTCCGGAGTACGATTCGACAGCGGTGCCCGGTTTGATGAGCCGGAGGGGAACGCATCCCGACCACGCACGAGTATGATCAAGATCAGCCGGTTCTTTAAGATTATTTTCAGCGATCCTGAAATCAGCCTGAATGAATTGATCGCTTTCGCCACTGACGCCCAGGAGCGGATGGTGGCAAACAACCCGGGGGCGCTGTTTAACGCGCTCATCACGGCGACGGCCACGGCGCTCACCACGCTGGGGAACTGCTTCTCGGACGACATCACCAAACTCGCCTTTCGCAAGGCGGCCAAGCAGGCGAAGGACACCTACCGCAGGGCGCTGCCGGGGCACATCAACAAAATCTACGGGAAGGTGCTCGGCCAGTATGGCGACTCCGCCCCCCAGATCACGCAGTGCTTCCCGGCGGGTCGCAGCATCTTCCAGACGGAGGTGGATGACGCCCTTGACGACCGTCTCCAGGCCCTCATCAACGGACTGGCGCCCCTCGTTCCCGTGATGGGACCGGAGGCGCATGCCGACGCGGGCGGTCTGTTCAGCACCTGGATCGCCCTCTATGCTGCCAGTGAATCCACCACCGGAGCGAAATCCAACACGCAGGAGGGCAAGGCCGCAGCCCGCGCCGTCCTCGAGCGCCAGCTGATGATTAATTTGCTCACCATCGCAAAACAGTTTGTAGGCGAGGAGGACAAGGCGAACGTCTATTTCCAAGAGCACCTGCTGGAGGATCACCCTGCCTCAGAACCGGAGCCCCCAGAGCCACCGGTCCCCTGAACAGCGTGGGAGGGCGTCTGAAAGTTCCCCAGCGGTTACCGCGTCCGTCCGCCCTCCGCAACCTCCTTCCTGGGAACTAAGCGACACCCCGGCACGCCGGCCCATCTGGGCCACGCGCCGGGGTGTTGTGTTTTCAGCCCAGGCTTTTTTCTGGGGGGAGACGGGAGGGAAGGCCAGGCCTTGAAAAGCGCAGGCTTCTGTTTTAGATGTCGCTCCGCCGTTTCCGGATCTCCCCCCCCGCCGTCGGCTGCTGCTGTCGGAGCTTCCGGGTAGCGGGTGTGGAGAGGCCCAGGGCCGGCTGACGCTCAAATGATTTTATGAACAACGACGACCAGACCATTGCCATACTGAGGCAAATCCTCGATGCCCAGGAGCAAACCCTCGCCGTGCAGGAGGAAATGCTGGCGGGTCAGCGAAAAGCCCAGGAGAACCAGCTGGCAACGGCGAGGATCGAACTCGCGACCAGCCAGCTCTACCGGGTGTCTCTGGCGGTGCTGGTCGTGTTGATTGGGACGGCCCTTTTCTGGTTTTGCCGCCCCTGAGTCAGGCTGGAGGGACTTTTCCGGCTCCGCGTGGGACTGTTTTCGGGTTGGAATGCGGCCCCAGGACGTTTTTGTCTCGCGTGCGTCAAAATTTCCGCCCTCCTGCATCCTGATTGTTGGCAGGACTGAATAATTGAGGTGGGGACGGGATTGGCTCTTTGTCCAAGCGGCATGCCCTGCCGTGCCGCCGGTTCCCCGGGGTGCACATCTGTGGTATTTTCTTGTGGTTGCAGACGAGGGGGCGGCTGGAAAACCACAAGGAGGCCGGCCCCGTTCTGAGGTTGGCATTTAGGAAACCTGAAAGAGTGATTCATGAAAATCAGTGTATTAAAAATATCTAATTTATGGTTTTTCAGATTTCTGGCTTGCCATTGCCTAACAAAAAGGGGATACTTGCGGTTCCTCTGTTCAGGGATTCTTCCATCCACCGGCAGCCACCCCGTCCAGGGTCCGGGTGGAGGATCCGCGGAGGCCCATACCAGAACCATAACCGGCTGCCAAACCCACACAGTAAAACATACCAATGAAACACACCGCGCCTCCTGGCATTGCGGCACTGGCCCTGGCCGGCCTCGCCGCATTCTCCCTCACCCTGGCTCCGATGCAGGTCCATGCCTCGGTCGGGGGCAACAATCCACCCATCGCCGATGCCGGTGCCGACTTCACGGTCGCCGCCGATGCGAACGGGAT
The DNA here is from genome assembly GCA_031411255.1 of bacterium. Lineage (GTDB taxonomy): Bacteria > Verrucomicrobiota > Verrucomicrobiia > Verrucomicrobiales > V1-33 > JANOAS01. The sequence goes on along the minus strand of JANOAS010000146.1, from coordinate 16,834 downwards.
AGCCACCGTCACGCTGAATGCGATCAACTCCGCAGACTGCGACGGGTACATCGCCTGCTACCTGTGGGATGGGGACATCCTTGAGGCGCCGCTGACCACGGGCGGCCCCACCATCACCGCGACGGTGGCCGGCCTTGGCCAGCACATCGTGACGCTGGGCGTGGTGGACGACCTCGGTCTGGCCTCGGATGCCCTGGACACCGTCATCATCACCGTCACGGGAGCCCCGCCTCCCGGGCTGGTGACCCCGGCGGGCAACCTCAGTATTTCCTGCAGCTCGGATCCTGCTTCCGCCATTCTCGCCTGGCTGGACAATCACGGCGGAGCTGTCGTGGATCCCTCGACCGGCCTGACCTGGTCGAACAACTACTCCGGTCTGGTCAATGGCACCGCGACGGTGACCTTCACCGCGACCAACGCGTCGGGCACCAGCGTCAGCACCACCGCCTCCATCATTGGCACCGGGGCTGACACCGTCGCTCCCGTCATTTCCCCCGCCGCCGCCGACGTCATCGTCGAGTGCGACGGCACAGGAAACTGGGGCGCGCTGAATGCCTGGCTGGCCAACCACGGAGGCGCCCGCGCCACCGACAACTGCAGCGCCGTCACGTGGACGAACAACTTCAATGACGCCACCTCATGGGTGAACGGCACCTGCCCGGTCGAGGAGCAGGCGACTGTGGTCTTCAAGGCGACTGACGCGTCTGGAAATTTCTCCACGACTACGGCCGCCTTCAAGATCAAGGACACGACGGCTCCGCCGCTGGTGTGGACGGTCAATGGCACCGTGGTGCCTGACTATTCCATCAACACCTTCTCCCTGAGCAGCCTTCCCGTCACGGTGAAGGTTTATCCCGCAGACCTCTGCGGTGGAGCGACCCTCCAGAAGAGCTTCAGCTGGCTCCAGGGCAGCGGCTCCGTCAGCTACTCCAGCAGCACAGGGGGCGTGGCCAACGACACCGTCAAGCTCACCAGCGGCACGAACAACGGCAAGGTGCGTTTCTACTTCAAGGCCACCGACGAGTGCGGCAACAGCAGCGCCACCGAATGGATTGAAATCGACCTGACCAACCAGACCGTGAAGCTGAAAGGCAACGAAGGTCTCGGCAACGGCGTCGACCCGAACACCCCCGGCGCCCTCCACAACGGGAACAACGACGCCCCGGGCTTCTTCCCCGGAAATCCTGGCGCGAGGCACAAGAAGGCCTGATTTCCTCTGAACCCCAGCGAAGCCCCGGAGGTGCCACATCTCCGGGGCTTTTCGCTTTTCTCCGGGCCGGCCTTTCACGGTTATCCTGCACTCCTCATGCGAAAATTCCTCCCAGTGCTCCTCCTGCCCCTGGCTGCCGTGTTTGTGTGGTGGCTTGCCCGGGTCAAACCGCCCGTCGGGGTTCCGGCTCCCGTTTCTCCCGTGACGGCGGGTGCCTCCACTTCGGCAGGGAAGAGTAGTGCAGCCCCGGGTGCCGCCACCGCCGCCTCCCCGGCGGCGGAGCCTGCGGCTCCCGCTGGTCCGCCTCCCACGGCGGAGGAGTTGCTCCAGAAGTTTACCGCCGCCCTTGGGGGGCCGAATCCCGTTCCCTCGCTGCTCGCGCTTCTTGCCTCCGCCCGCACTGCGCTCAGCCCGCGCGACCACTCACTCCTGTTTACGAAACTCGGCGCCCTCCTCGCGGCAGGTGATCCGAAAGTGAGCGCCGAACTCATCAAAGCCCTGCAGCAGCAAAATTTCTCCGACAGCCAGACGCTGGGCACCCTGGTCGTCAGCGGCATGATTCGCCGCGGCCCCGAGTCCGCCGCCGCCTGGCTGAAGACGCTGGACGCCAGCGTGCACGCCCGGCAGTTTTACCAGACGCTGGGTCGCGACTGGGCCGTGCGAAACATGGATGGCGCGCGGGGCTGGATCAACACCCTCCAGGAAAACATGCACAACCAGGCCGCTGCCGTCGAGGGGCTGGCAGATCCCTGGGCCGAGCAGGACCTGAAGGGGCTGCTGGAGTGGGCGGGAAAAATCGAGGACACCCACGTGCGCGGCGCGGCGCTGCTCAAGGCGGTCAAGCAGCTCACGGTGACGGATCCCCCCGCAGCGGCAAAACTCGGCCTCACTTTTCCCGACACCCTCACCCGCCGCCAGGCTCTGGAGAGCGCCCTCACGACGTGGATCCGCCAGAGTCCGGACCCCGCGCCAGCGCGGGATTTCGTCGAGCAAATCCCCGATCCGGCCACCAGGGACGAGGCCCGGCTCTCGTTTACCGAAGCGCTGGGCCAGAAAAACCGGGATGCCGCCGAGGCCTACGTGAACAAGCTGCCGGATTCCATCCGCGAGCAGGCCCGCCTGCGGCTTTATCCCTCAAAACCCTGATCCGCGGTTTCGCGTTGAGGGATGCAGCCGCCTCGGCCATGGTGCGGGCGTCATGACGGACTTTCTCTCCTCCCATTTCACCTCCTCCGGCCTCGGCGTGGGCCTCGTCGCGCTGCTGGCCATCTTCGCCATCGCCCGCGGTGTGCTCCGCCTGGTGAAGGGCGTGATCTGCCTCGGCCTCGGCTTTGCCGCCGGTGCGTGGGCGTTCATTCACGGGCAGGAATTTCTGGGGGCGCATTTTCAGGAGCCCTCGACGAAACTGCTCATCGGTCTGAGCACTGCGGCGGGAGCGGTGGGTCATCTGGGGTCAAAATTTGTGGCCGACAAGCTGATGACCGGGCTGGCCATCGCCGGAGAGGCCGGGCAGGGCATGGGGAAAATGAAGGCCGCCCTGCTGAGCCTGCTGCCGTCCAGTTTCGTTGTGTGGGTCACGGGCATCCTGGTGCGCCTTGGCGGATCGCTGACGGGCATCGCCCATGCGGAGACGGGTGTCGCGGGTGAGTCCCCGTGGCTGGCCCAGCTGCGGGATGGGGTGAACTCCAGCTTCGTCGGCCACCTGCTGGACGCCACGGACCCGATCAGCAGCAATGCCACCACCCGCCTGGCCGAGATCCTCATTTCCAGCCGGCATGAGGAAACGTGGCAGCGGGTGGAAAGAGACGCCCGCTTCGCGAAGGTCCTCGCCACCCCCGCCTTCCGCCGGCTCCGGAACGACCACGATGTGAAGCGCACCGTCGCCAGGTCAGACTACCCCGGTCTCCTCCTGCTCCCTGAAGTCAAAGCCGCCGCAGAAGACCCCGCCCTGAAAGCCGCCCTCGACCACATGCCCGAAGCCCGTGTGAAACGTGCTGAGGCGGTGCGGTGAAGAGGAAAGGTGAACCGAGAATGCACGCGAATTGATGCGAATGAAGCGGCGGGAAATCGTCGGGTGAGGGCGGGTTCACACCAGACCGGGCCACGGTGGCAATTGGCAATTGGCAATTGGCAGTTGGCAATAGTCGATGGACCATTGGCTATAGTAACACAGGCCGGGAACAAAGAATCGCGAGTCAACGCCACTGCTCTGGCGCAAACCCGCCGGGGGCGCGGGAATTGGGCAAAGTCACTCCGCCGCCGGGACTGGGCGGGCTGTGGCGGGTGCGGCGGCAGCAGAAGGGGAGGGGAGGAAGAGGGCTCCCCACTCGGCGCGGAGCCAGACGCGGATGCCCTGAAACAGGACGGAGACCATTTTGGTGTTCGGGGCGAAGCCCTGCTTCAGGGTGAGGAGCCGGTCGAGATTGTTTTTCCCGTAGGTTCCGGCGGCCCAGCGCTTGTCCCCGATGACGCGGAGGCGGCCGTTGTAGAACTTCATGAAGCTGGCAAAAAAGGCGCCGGCGGGGCCGTGGTAGGGGAGGCGGTTGAACTCGAAATCCGTGTGGTCGTAAACGAGGCGGACGGGGCCCATGAAGTAGGTGCTGAGGTCGAGCAGGAAGGCGGCCCACATGAGGTCGGCGTCGCCGATGTAGTGGTATTTGCCCTCGTAGAGCGCCTCGAACCAGCGCATGTAGCTGACGAGAAAACGCTCCTGGTAGTCGGCGATGTCCGCCTTCACGCACTGGCCCATGAGGCTGGTTTTGACAATGGTGTGGACGGCGTAGGCGGTGTGGGAGCAGTAGTCCAGCCCCTGGCTGTAGAGCGGGTCCATGAACCCGGCGGCATCGCCGATGATGGCCCAGCCGTCGCCCATGACCTTCGTGCTGTAGTAGGGCAGGTGGGAGTAGGCGCGTGCGTCGCCGTCCACGGGCGTGGCGTTCTCAAACATTTCCCGGCCGACCGGGTGGGCGCAGAGGTGCTGCTTCAGCCGCTCCGGGATGGAGCCGCCCTGGGGCGGGGTGAAAAGGCGCGGGTCCCACGTGAGGCCGGCGCTGACGTCTCCGTTTTTCAGCGGAATGATCCAGCACCACCAGCCGCGGCCGCTGAGGTGGTTTGTGGCGGTCTGGCGCGGGCAGCGGACGGCATCCGCCCAGGCGGGCCGGTCCTTTACGACCTCCCAGCTGTCGAGGTCGCGCACGTTGGCGAAGCGCACCCACATCGAGTTCGTCGGGTGCCGGTCCAGGTTTTGCAGCGTGCCCATTTTCCGCGCGAGGAAGGCGGCCTTGCCACTGGCGTCGATGACCCACTTCGCCTTCACTGTTTCCAGGCGGCCCTGGTGCTCGATCTCCAGGACATTTGCCCCGGCGCCGGGGAGGTCTGCGGATTTCACCCGGGCCGGGCGCCACAGCTCGCAGCCGCTGGTGCAGGCGGTCTCCAGCAGGTGCTCGTCCAGCACGGCACGGTCGATCTGGAAAGTGGCCAGCCGCACCTGGAAGTGGGAGCCCATTTCCGCGCAGCGGGTCAGGTCCTGGTTCTCCGGAGTGGTGAACCAGAGGCGCAGCCCCTGCTTCGGCAGGTGGTGGCGGTGGAGGTGGGCGTGCTCGCGCAGGACCTTCGTGAGAAAACAGCCTGCCACGTCCGAGGTGGACTCCCCGACTTTCCGGTCAAACTCCGTCCGGCTCTCCACCACGAGGACGCGGGCGGACGGGAGGGCACGCTTCAGGAGAATCCCGAAGGCTGATCCGGAGAAGGCGCCGCCAATGACGACCACGTCGTATTCGTGCATGTGCTGGGAGAAGGGTTGCTGAATGGGCAGAGGTCTCAATGTGGCAGAGGGATGCCCGCGACGCAACGGGCGGAAGCGCCGGACTCATATCATAATCCATACGCGGCCGGGCAGCGGGCGGATTCCGTGCTTTGTGCGGCCCCGCCGTTGGACGTTTGGGGTTTCGGCGCTAGACTGCCGCCCATCCATTCATGAATCCGCAGTTTTCGCTCCATCTCACCCGTGCCTTCTTCATCCTGTTCTGCGGGGTGCTGGGGGTCTCGCTCGCCCTCGGCTTCCAGGGGGCGGCCTGGATCGGCGCGCTGGCTGGGCTTGGCTTTGGCGGTCTGGTGGCCGGGCTGGACTACCTGCTTCGCCGCTTCACCATCGGCGTTTTTTCCTCCGCCACTTTCGGCCTGATGATCGGCGTCTTCGGCGCGTGGCTCATCACCCAGGTGGACATCCTCGCCAGCACGCCGCTGGCCGGGTGGAACAACTTCGACCGGATCGAAAAAGTCTACGAGCTGGCGCTCTACTGCACGCTGGGCTTTCTCGGCATCAGCCTGGCGCTGCGGAGCAACCGGGAGGAATTCGCCCTCATCATTCCCTACGTCCGCTTCCGCCAGGAGGGGGTGGAGGAGCAGAAGCTCATGGTGGACACGAATATCCTCATCGACGGCCGCATCCCCGGCATCTGCGAGACCGGGTTTTTAAATGGATCGCTCATCGTGCCGCGCTTTGTGGTGGATGAGCTGCACCTCTTGGCCGACTCGGCCGACGGCATCAAGCGCGAGCGTGGCAAGCGCGGGCTGGAGTGCCTGGAGCAGATGCGGCGCATGCCGGCCCTGCAGGTGAAAATCCACGAGGACTACCAGCCGCATGAAACCACGGTGGATACGAAGCTCGTCCAGCTCTCCCGCGTGCTGGGGGCGAAGCTGATCACCAACGATGCCAACCTCGGCCGCGTGGCGGCGCTCCAGGGCGTGCCGATCCTGAACCTGAACGCCCTCGCCAAGTCTCTGCGCCCGGCCATCATCCCGGGGGACGAAGTGGAGCTGGCGCTGGTCAAGGAAGGGCGCGACCCGCACCAGGCGGTCGGCTATCTGCCGGACGGCACCATGATCGTGGTGAACCACGCCATCGACCGCCTCGGCTCCACCGTGCCCGTGGTCGTGAGCAGCAGCCTGCAAACCACTGCCGGCCGTCTCGTTTTCGCCGAGGTGAAGCAGCAGGTGTCCGGCCAGTCCGGCCCGACGCGGCCTGCCCGGGGGTGAAACACGGAGGGGTTGACCCGGCGGGTGGAGGGGCGCAGGTTCAGGCCATGCCTGCCTGGGTTTTTCTTGCTGCGTTGTCCGCCGTTTTTGCCGGTCTCACCTCGGTGCTGGCCAAGAGCGGCATGAAGGACATCGGCGCGGACCTCGGGCTTTCCGTGCGTATCGTAGTCATCTTTGGCCTAGTGGCGGTCCAGTTTTTCGCCGGGCAGGGGGTGAAGGACCTGCCCGCTCTGACCGGGCGCTCCGCCCTGTGGCTCGCGGCCTCCGGGGTGACGACCACTCTTTCCTGGCTGCTCTACTATCGCGCCATGAAGCTCGGCCCCGTCTCCTACGTCGCCATCATTGACAAGGGCAGCATTCTCATCACCCTCCTCCTTTCCGTTTTGATCCTGAAGGAGCCGGTCACTCCGCGCCTGCTGGGCGGCGCCGGCCTCGTCATCGCCGGGCTGGTGGTCCTGGGGTGGAAATGATCCTTGGCTGTTGGAAAATTGTCCGCTCTGGGGCAGGGTGCGGGGCGTTTCCCTTACTTCATGAAATCCTCCCGCTACACCCACCGCCGCCGCATCCTGTTTCACGAGACGGATCTGGCCGGCATCGTCCACTTCTCGAATTTCTTCAAGTTCATGGAGGAGACGGAGCACGCCTTTTACCGCTCACTGGGCCTCTCGGTGCACCCTGGTGCCATCCTGGGATCGCCGGTGCGGCAGGGCTGGCCGCGGATCAAGGCGGGGTGCGACTACCACAGCCCGCTGGCCTTCGAGGACGAGGTCGAGATCGAGCTGACCGTGGAGGAGATGCGGACTAAGTCGATCCGCTACCGGTTTCGCTTCTGGAAGGACCCGGACCGGGCGAGAATTCTTTCGGCCACGGGGGAGGTCGTCATCGTTCACGTGGAGGCCGACCGGGCGGCGGGGACGGTCCGTTCCATGCCGATTCCGGAAGATTTTGCCGAAAAGATTGAGCCCGCGCCGGGATTGGGCGAATAGTCCAGCCTTCCACCCACCACCAATGTTCAAAAGCATGTTCAATCACTGGCTCACGTTTGCCCTCATGACCGTCCTCTGCTGGGGCGTGTATGGCATTTATCTTCACAAAGGCCAGATGGCCATGAACGATCCCGCCCTGGGCCGCTACAAGGCGTTCCTCTGGGTGGGCGTGGCTTATTTCATCACCGCCGTGCTTGCGCCGCTCATCCTGCTCTGGCTGAAGGGGGCAAAGTGGGACATGTCCGGCACGGCCATTTCCTGGAGCTTGGTGGCCGGGGTGGTCGGGGCGCTCGGGGCCTTCGGCGTGCTGCTGGCCTTCGGGGCAAAGGGATCGCCCAACACGGTCATGGCCATCGTCTTTGCCGGAGCGCCGGTCATCAATGCGCTGGCTTCCATTTACATCTACGCCCCGCCCCAAGGCTATGAGCCGGTGCGGCCCATGTTCTGGGTGGGCGTGGTGCTGGCCGCACTGGGGGGCTGCCTGGTGACGATGAACAAGCCGGATCCCGTGAAAAAACCGGGCGCTCCAATCGCCCCTGCGGCTCCCGCAGTCATCGAGAAGGCCGCTGCGGCCTTTGACTTCAGTCGCTACAGCATCAGCTGAGCGCATGGGGCGGCCGGAGCACCCGCCGCCCTGCCAATTTACCCCGCATGAAGGAGGACCTGACCGCCCGCCGCGCCGCCCTGCGTTCCCTCCAGTGGGGAAAGCTGAGCTGGCTCATGGAGACGGCGTGGCCGCGCAATGAATTCATGCAGGCTCAGTTGAAGTCGCTGCCGGGCTCGCTGGAGGAATTCGTCCGGATTTGCCCGACGGTGACGAAGAGCGACCTCGTGCGTGACCGCGAGGCGAACCCGCCCTACGGGTCGAACCTCACCTGGCCAGTGGCCCGCTACACCCGGTTCTGTCAGACCTCCGGCACCCGGGGCAAGCCGCTCCCTTGGCTGGACACCCCGGCGGACTGGGATGCGATGCTCCGCTGCTGGCGCATCATTTTCACCAAAGCGGGCGTGCTCGCCGGCGAGGATCGCGTGTTTTTCGCCTTCTCGTTCGGTCCGTTTCTCGGCTTCTGGACGGCGTATGAGGCCGCCACCTCGCTGGGCCTCCTGACCATGCCGGCGGGCGGGCTTTCCACGGTCGCGCGGCTCCAGGTCATCGCGGCCAACCAAGCCACCGTCCTCTGCTGCACGCCCACCTATGCCATCCGCCTCGGCGAGGCACGGGAGGAAAAGGGGATCGAAACGCAGATCCGGCTCGTCCTCGTGGCGGGCGAGCCCGGCGGCAGCATCCCGGCCACGCGCCGGCGGATCGAGACGCTCTGGCCTGGTGCCCGCGTATTTGACCACCACGGCCTAACGGAGATCGGGCCCGTCACCTTTGAGGACCTGGAAAATCCCGGCCGGCTGCGGGTGATGGAGGAGTCCTACTTTGCCGAAATCCTCGACCCCGACACGGGGCGTGAGGTGGAGACGGGCGAGCGCGGCGAACTCGTGCTCACCACGCTGGAGCGTGCCGGGTGTCCGCTGCTGCGCTTCGCCACCGGCGACCTCGTCGTGAAAACCTGGGCCGAGGACGGCGGGCTCGCGCTGGAGGGCGGCATCCTCGGCCGGGCGGATGACATGGTCGTCGTTCGCGGGGTGAACATCTATCCGTCCGCCATCGAGGGTGTGCTCCGGAGGTTTCCGGAAATCGTTGAATACCAAGTCAGGGAGGACTGGGCTGACGGCATGCTGGAACTCCACCTCGTCGTGGAACTGACCAGCATCGACCAGGAGGCCAGCGTCGCCACCATCAGTCAGGCCCTCCAGGACAGCCTCGCCCTGCGCATTCCGGTGGAGGTTTTTCCCCTCGGCAGCCTGCCCCGCTTCGAATTCAAAGCGCGCCGCTGGATCAAGGCCCCGGCAGCCGACGATCAGGGCTACGGGGCGTAAATGGCCCCATCCGGGCACAAAAAAGGCGCCCTCGTTGGACGCCCTCCTCGCTGTTTGACATGTGATCGGTCCGGCTGGTGTGGCCGGGGGGTGGCTATTGCATCCGGTAAACGATGCGGGCCTTGTCCTTGTCGTAGGGGGACATTTCGATCTTGACGCGGTCACCCACCACGAGGCGGATGAAGCGCTTGCGCATTTTGCCGGAAATGTGGGCCAGAACCAGATGCTCGTTCGGCAACTGGACACGAAACATCGTGCCCGCCAGAACTGCGGTAATGGTGCCCTCCATTTCGATGGCCTTTTCTGTGTCGTCCTTGCCTGGTGGTTGAAATACCCGGCGCGTACGAGGCTGCCACGAACGTTTCTTCAGAGCTTCGTCGTCTTTCTTTGGTAAAGGTTGTTGGGATGGGTGTGACATGCGATTTTCAGGTTTCGCAGGTTTCATGGAACTCCTAACCCCGTTTCGCAGCGATGACAAATGGAATTCCGCGCCAACTCCCGCCCAAAGCTTGATTTTCATCCCTCCGGGCCCCCTTTTCCCGAAAAATCCGGCCGCCCTGCCGCGAGACTGGCTGGTGGGGTGAGCCTGCGCCCGACGGAAGAGGGCTCGCCTGCGGGGTTCGTGAAGGGCAGGCTAAACAGCGAAGCCTGCGGCCCGCAGCCGTTCCGCCGCCCAGTCCGCCAGCGCAGGAGAAAGCGGCGGCTCGGGGGGCACGGTGTAGTGGGACTGCCAGTAGCGCCCCATGGTGTAGCAGCGGTCCACGAGCGGCTGCACGGCCAGCGCGGTGTCGCGCTCGCCCCGGCGCAAAGGGATGCGAATGCCAGGCAGCGCCTGGGTGAGCGGCGTCAGATAGACCTCATGACGGCGGTTATCCAGAGACACATCGCGGGAGACGCAGATGATGCTGCATTCCTCCGTGCTGGCTGGCAGCCGGGACGGCTCCACGGCCACCGAGTGGGCGCCGCCGCGAATGAGGTCGATTTCCACGACGCTCACTCCCATGCCGCGCAGCCGCTGGACCTTGGTGAGGTAGGCCTGCCGCCCGGCCTCCTTGTTCACGGGGCTGAGCACTTCGATCACCGTGATGAGACGTCCCTTTGTGTCGGCGATCTCCACCCAGCGCGAGGGGTGGGGATTTTCATCAAGCACCAACGGCTCGGCCACCGCCACGCCACCGGCATCTTCAGCATCCCACGGCGTGATCCACGACCGTGATCCCGTGTCCCGGACTGCCAGGTCGGCAGCGTAGCGTTTTTTCCCGTCATCCACCTCGTCCGAGAGGCTCACGGACTCCTCGGCGGAGACCGACAGGTCGTCCGGAAGCGCTCCAGCGAGGGAGTCGCAGACATAGGCAATCAAGCGAGTATGCACATCCGGCCAGCGGAGTTGCATCCACGGATTGATCCCGGGAAAAGGGTTCTCTCTGGAGAAGCTCATCCCGGAGAGGCTACCCGCGTCCAGCCCGCGTCGCAAGCCGCAACTCAGGGCCGCAGCCGCGCGCCGGGTGCGGAGTGAAAACCAATGGACTCCCGGCCTGCGCGTCCACGAAAAAACCGGCCGGTCCCTCGCGGGACCGGCCGGTTGCGTGAGTCAGTTGCCTGACTGGATGAATTACATCATGTCGCCCATGCCGTGGTCGTGGCCGTGTCCGCCACCACCGTCAGCCTTGGCTTCCTTTTTCTCGGTGATGAGGCACTCCGTGGTGAGGAGCAGACCGGAGATGGAGGCGGCGTGCTGGAGGGCGCTGCGGGTCACCTTGGTCGGGTCAACGACGCCGGCCTTGACGAGGTCTTCGAACTTGCCGGTGGCCACGTTGTAGCCTTCGTTGCCCGTGCCGTTCTTGACCTTCTCGACGATGAGGGCGCCTTCGACACCGGCGTTGGCGGCCAGCGTGCGGAGGGGGGCCTCGATCGCGCGGAAGACGATCTGGGCACCGGTGGCTTCGTCACCAGTGAGGTTCAGTGTGTTGATGACGGACTGGGCGCGGAGCAGCGCGGTGCCGCCTCCGGGAACGATCCCTTCTTCCACTGCGGCGCGGGTGGCGTGCAGGGCGTCTTCGACGCGGGCTTTCTTTTCCTTCATCTCGGTTTCGGTGGCGGCACCGACTTTGATGACGGCCACGCCGCCGGCCAGCTTGGCGAGACGCTCCTGGAGCTTCTCACGGTCGTAGTCGGAGGTGGTTTCCTCGATCTGGCGGCGGATCATGCCCACGCGGCCGTCGATGGCTTCCTTCTTGCCGGCGCCTTCGACGATGGTGGTGTTTTCCTTTTCGATGACGATGCGCTTGGCGGTGCCGAGGTCGGTCAGCTCAACGGACTCGAGCTTCAGGCCGAGGTCCTCGGTGATGACGCGTCCACCGGTGAGGATGGCGAGGTCTTCGAGCATGGCCTTGCGGCGGTCGCCGAAACCAGGAGCCTTCACAGCGGCGCTCATGAGGGTGCCGCGCAGGCGGTTCACCACGAGGGTCGCGAGGGCTTCACCTTCGACGTCCTCGGCGATGATCAGGCGCGGACGGCCGCTCTTGGCCACCTTCTCGAGCAGGGGCAGCATGTCCTTCAGGTTGCTGACCTTCTTCTCGTTGATGAGGATGAGGGCGTTCTCAAGCACGCAGGACATGGACTCCGCATCGGTGACCATGTAGGGGCTCAGGTAGCCCTTGTCGAACTGCATCCCCTCGACCACGTCGAGCTGGGTGTCGATGGACTTGGCTTCTTCCACGGTGATGGTGCCGTCCTTGCCGAACTTGTCCATCGCCTCGGCGATGATGTTGCCGATCTCCGTGTCCCAGTTGGCAGAGACGGTGGCGACCTGGGCGATTTCCTTGGTGTCAGTCACCTTGGTGCTGATTTCGCCGAGCTTCTTCACGACGGCCTCGGCGGCCTTCATGATGCCGCGCTGGAGCGAGGTCGGGTTGGCCCCGGCGGTCACGTTGCGCAGACCTTCTTTGTAAATGGCTTCGGCCAGGACCGTGGCGGTCGTGGTGCCGTCACCGGCGATGTCGCTGGTCTTCGAGGAGACTTCGCGGATCAGCTGGGCGCCCATGTTTTCATAGGGGCACTCCAGTTCGATCTCCTTGGCCACCGTCACACCGTCCTTGGTGATGGTGGGGGAACCGAATTTCTTGTCGAGGATCACATTGCGACCGGCTGGGCCGAGCGTGCTCTTCACGGCACGGGCGAGCTTTTCCACGCCGCGGAGGAGGGCGTGACGGGCGGTTTCATCAAACACGAGTTGTTTGGCCATGGTATGGTTCTTTGGTAGTCAGTTGTGGATTAAATGGATTCAGATCTCCCGGAAGATTACTTCTCGAGTATGCCGAGGATGTCGCCCTCGGAGATGATGAGGTGGTCGGTGCCGTCGACTTTGATGTCGGTGCCGCCGTACTTGGAGATGAGGACGACATCACCGACTTTCACGGTGAACTCGATGAGCTTGCCGTCGTCGTCACGACCGCCGGTTCCGAGGGCGACCACTTCAGCCTCCTGGGGTTTTTCTTTTGCGGTGTCGGGCAAAACGATGCCGCCGGCGGTTTTTTCTTCCGCTTCGATGCGCTTCACAAGGACGCGCTGTCCAATAGGTTTGACTTTGGCCATGGTGGTTGGGTCTGGGTAGTGTTTGTTTTGGTTTCGTTGGTCTCTGGGGCCGGAGGCCGAAGGCTGGCGGTAACACCAGCTCACGAACTCCGGCCACCGGGAAATTGTTTATTATGCCTTCTTGTCGTCGTCGACGATTTCGGCGTCGATGACTGTGCCCTTGGCGGCCTTGGGTTCGCTGGAGGCGGTGGCGTCTCCGCCTTCTGCGGCTCCACCGGGGGCGCCTCCGGCCACGTCGTTGGGGTTGAACCCGGCAGCCTGGGCGGCTTGCGCGGCCTTGGCGAAGAGTTCCTGCAGCTCGTTGCTGTGCTTGCGCATGCCCTCGACATCGTCCGAGGCCACGGCGGCCTTGATCTTGTCGATCTGCTCGGTGATCGGCTTCTTCTGCTCGTCGGTCACCTTGTCGCCCAGCTCGGCCAGTTGCTTCTCGACTTCGTAGACGAGGCTCTCCGCCTTGTTCTTCGACTCGATGGATTCCTTGCGGGCCAGATCTTCAGCGGCGTGCTCCTCGGCCTCGCGCTTGGCGCGGTCGATTTCCGCCTGGCTCAGGCCTGAGCTGCCGGTGATGTTGATCTTCTGCTGTTTGCCGGAGGTCAGGTCCTTGGCGCTCACTTCCAGGATGCCGTTCGCATTGATGTCGAAAGTCACCTCGATCTTCGGCACACCGCGCGGCTGGGGGGCGATGCCGTCCAGCTTGAAAGTACCGAGGTTTTTGTTGTCCTTGGACATCGGGCGCTCGCCTTGGAGGACGACGATCTCGACACCCGTCTGGTTGTCGCTGTAGGTGGAGAAAACTTCCGTCTTGCGGGCCGGGATCGTCGTGTTGCGGGCGATCATGGTGGTGGCGATGCCGCCGGCGGTTTCGATGGCCAGCGAGAGCGGGGTGACGTCCAGCAGGAGGATGTCCTTCACATCTCCCTGCAGCACACCACCCTGAATGGCAGCGCCGATGGCGACCACTTCATCCGGGTTCACGCCCTTGTGCGGCTCTTTTCCGGCCAGCTTGCGGGCCACTTCCACCACCTTGGGCATGCGGGTCATCCCGCCGACGAGCACGAGTTCGTCCACCTGGCTGGCGTTCACTTTCGCGTCTTCCAGGCACTTCTGCACTGGACGGATGGTCCGCTCAAAGAGGTCGTCGCAGACCCGCTCCATCTCGGCCCGCGTCAGCGTGCGCTGGATGTGCTTCGGTCCGGTCTGGTCCGCCGTGATGAAGGGCAGGTTGATGTCGTAGGTCTGGCTGGAACTGAGGGCGATCTTCGCCTTTTCAGCCTCCTCCTTGATCCGCTGGATCGCGTCGGCCTGGCCCTTCAGTTCAATGCCGGTGTCCTTCTTGAATCCGTCGAGAATCGTCTGGATGAGGCGGTTGTCCCAGTCGTCACCACCCAGGTGGGTGTCGCCGTTGGTCGCCTTCACTTCGAAGACGCCGTCCCCGATTTCCAGCACGGAAATGTCGAACGTGCCGCCGCCAAGGTCGTAAACGGCGATGCGCTCGTCCTTCTTCTTGTCCAGACCGTAGGCCAGCGAGGCGGCGGTCGGTTCGTTGATGATCCGGCGAACCTTCAGGCCGGCGATTTCGCCTGCCGCCTTCGTGGCATTGCGCTGGGCGTCATTGAAATAGGCTGGCACCGTGATGACGGCCTCGGTGATCGCTTCGCCGAGCTTGGCTTCCGCGTCAGCCTTGAGCTTGGAGAGGACCATCGCGCCGATTTCCTGCGGGCTGTAGGTCTTCGTCTCGCCACCGGCCTCCACCTGGATGTGGGCGTCGCCATTGCTGGCGCGGACGATCTTGTAGGGCACGTTCTTGTCGGCCTCGGTCAGTTCGTCGTATTTGCGGCCGATGTAGCGCTTTGCCGAGAAAATCGTGTTCTTCGGGTTCGTCACAGCCTGACGCTTGGCTGCCTGCCCGACGAGCCGCTCGCCGCTTTTCGTGAAAGCGACGATTGACGGAGTCGTCCGGGCACCCTCCGAGTTTTCGAGGACCACGGGTTCTCCGCCCTCCATGACGGACATGCAGGAGTTGGTTGTGCCGAGGTCAATGCCAAGAATCTTTGCCATAGTTGTTTGAAAGTGGGTTGAGCTTCCTTCTCTTTGCACGCCTCATGCCAGGACGGGGTGATGTTTTTTAGAGCATTGAGCATCAGATAAAAACAAAATTAGACGATTTTGAACGAGCTGGCTGGTGCGACAAAATTGCGCGCCATTTTGTCCCAAAGGGACAGTCTGGCGCGACGGAATGTCGCAACCAGGCTCACCGGCCGCGAAGCAGCCCGGGCCGCGCCCGCCCAAAAAAAATCCCCGAATCAGAAATTTTGCGCAACGATGGCCGGACAATTGCGAATATAGGTACAGGAAATCTGCTTTTTTCCAACCTCACCAGCCGCCCCAAAACGCCATGCTCTCTCTCATTCGCTACTGCCGTCTCCCGCTCACCCTCGTCACGGTCATTTCAGTGACGGGATGTCAAAGCATGGAGGTCAATCCACTGGCGCTTGCCGGTGCCGCAGCAGGGTTGGCCGGGGGCGGCTTCGGCGGGGTGCGCAACTTGGGCCGCCGCCCGACGAGCGTGGGCGATGTGATGAGCAAAGTCCACACCACCATGGCCATCATCGCCGTGGTGCGGGAGTTCGCCCGCCTGAGCGAGGCGCAAAAGCAGCACGTCGAGCGCACCGTGGAACGCAAGTACAACGGACTCGTCCAGAAGGAGAAAAGCAACCTGGCCCCGACCTACGTGGCGAAAAAGGCCGCCGTGAAGAAGAAGGCCCGGGCCGAAGTGGCCAGAAACCCGGCTGCCGCTCCGAAAATCGAGGCCGAAACCGCCAAAGAGGAGCAAAAAGTCGACCTCGAATGGGACAAGGCCGCCAAATCTTCCGTGGCCAAAAACTATGGGACCGACTTTGCCGTGCCGGTGGAAAACTCCGAGGGCAAGCCCGTCGTCGCCTTCGCCAGTGTGAAGGACAGCGGCGTCAGTGTCTCCGGCTCCTCCTACGAGGTGGCGAGCAACAAGTCGCTCGACGAAGGGCAGAAGATCAAGCACTCCGGCCGCACGTATGCGGTGCTGGATGATTGATTTTCCTCGAAACGGCCTGGCTCTTTGCATCCGCCGTGCCCGCAGTGGGCCCCGGTGAGGGTGGCGCTGGAAATGCGCCCCTGCGGCTTGGTGCAGCTTACCGGAACGACTTCGCCGCCAGTTCCGGGTAGGCGAGGGCTTTCAGTTTTTCACTGCGGCGACCGTTCACTCCGTTGGCGGTCAGCCCGGCGGTGATGCCCTGTTTTTCCCTCGGCTGGGCGGACATGAGGGTGTAGCGCGGGGAGCGCGTTTCCAGGATGATGGCCTGGGCGAGCAGGCGGGTGCCGGAGTGCTCGGAGGGAATCAACTCACCCACCACGGGGACCCAGCTGACGACTGCGGTGGGCAGGCTGCGCGAGTCGGACTGGATTTCTCCGAAAACCACCACCACATGCGAGCAGCCTTGCTGCGCGGCGGCCAGGCGGAGCTGGCGTCCGGTCCTGGCGGGGGACTTTTTGTCCGAGTCCGCCTCCGGATTTCGCCCGTCCCAGACGACCGGCGTCCCGTGGGCGGCGTAAGCAGTGACGAGCTGCGGATCAGGCTGAAAGGCGCCGCTCTGCACGAGCAGCACCCGTGAACCCCGGGCGGGCAGCGAACCGCCTTGGTTTGAGGCGCGGGTCACGTCCGCCTCGCTGACCGGGCTCCCGGCCTGGCTGCCGGTGAGATCATAAAGGCTCAGATCTTTTGAGTGGCCGCTGCCATTCGGGTCTGAGAGCGAGGTGGTCATGCAGGAGCTGAGCGCGGCTGCGGAGATGAGGCTGCAGGCGAGGAGTGTTGGTGTTTTCATGGTGACCAGCCTTCGCACCGGCCCCAGGCGGGTGAAAATTGATCCTCTCAATGCGAGGTTCGCTTTTCCACATGGCTGCCTCAGGGTTTCCGCAGATTCCCAGGCAGCCAGCTGAGGATGAGTGGTGCTGAGGAAAAAACTGGACAAAAGCCCTCCTCAACCCCATCGTAGGCTGCCATGATCCAGCCAGTCGTCTACGACCCCACCACTTGGGCAGGCTT
>JANOAS010000145.1:0-17143 GCA_031411255.1 bacterium | reverse complement strand
AGACTGCCGTCGGGATGGCGCTGGAAATGGATCATCCTGCCCAATGACACCGGAAATGGCGCTGTAAAGCAACTACCATTTCTTTATTCCTGGCAAACCTGGAATGCCTGGTTGTTACATGATTTAACGGTCGCACCCGTGCCGGAGGGAAATTTGTTTAGCCTCGAGGGATTGCCCGCCGCGCCATTCAGAACCGATACCCCTGCAAAACCATGAACTCTCTGCGCCTCCTTTTCACCGCTCTACTCCTATCGCCACTCGCGGCTATTTCTGCTGCGGAGCCGGATGTCATTGTCTATGGGTCAACTCCCGGCGGCTTCTGTGCCGCCATCGCAGCGGCTCGGGAGGGCTCTTCCGTCATCCTGCTAGAGCCGACGGACCACGTTGGCGGAGTGAATACCGGTGGGTTGTGTTTCAGCGACTCGAATCAAACCGTTCGCGGCACCGTAATGGGTCTCTTTGATGAATGGCACACACGCATTGAAACTGACTACACCTCACGCGGAATCAAATTGCCTTACAAGGTCAGCGAAAAGGATCAGACCCACTGGTCTTATGAGCCCAGCGCGGCCATGCGGATCACGCAGCAAATGCTCAATGAAGCGAAGGTGCAGGTCTTGACGAAACGCGTCCTAAAGACGGTCACGAAGGAGGGTGCACGCATCACCCAGCTCACAACCAGTGAGGGCGATTTCAGCGCCAAGGTGTTCATCGATGCCAGCTATGAAGGCGATCTGATGGCGGCGGCGGGCGTTTCCTGGACCATCGGGCGCGAAGGACGGAAGGAGTTTGGGGAATCTTATGCGGGCAAACAATACCCCAAGCCCAAGATGGCTATTTCGGGCCGTGATGATGCGGGAAATTTATTGCCACTGGTCACCACGGCTGATGCCAACCCAGAGGATGCTGAAGATCAGAACGTCATGGTATACAGCTTCCGACTTTGCGTCACGAAAGACCCGGCCAACCGCGTGCCGTTCCCGGATCCTGCGCACTATGACCCTGCGCGCTTCGAGGTCATCCGCCGTTATTTCGCAATGGGCAAGGCCACTGCGATGTGGGATTTGTATCCGGTTCCGAATGGTAAATTTGATGCCAACAATGGCATCGGCCGGCAATTTTCTATGGGTCTCGTGGGCGCCTGCAATGGATGGAGCGAAGCCGACGCAGCAGGCCGGGCAAAAATCTGGGAAGCACACAAGCAATACACCTTGGAGTTGTATCACTTCTTCTGCACCGACCCTGCTGTGCCCGCAGCAATGAGGAAGCAACATGCAGAACTCGGCCTCTGTCGCGATGAATTCAGCAGCTACGACCACTGGTCGCCCCAGCTTTACGTTCGTGAAGGTCGACGCATGAAGGGCGCCTACGTGCTCAGTCAAAAGGACATCATGGAGCAACCGCAAAAGGATGATGCTATCGTCATCTCCTCATTCCCCATTGACTCCCACGACTGTCAGCGGGTTGCGACCAAAGACGCCGTGGTCAATGAAGGCACCATCATGCCCGTGCGGATGGCCGGTCGGAAGCATGGCTATCCCTATCATATTCCGTATCGCAGCATACTGCCCCTAGCCGCCGAATGCGAAAATCTGCTGGTGCCCGTCGCGCTCTCCTGCACGCATGTCGGCATTGCTTCCATCCGCGTGGAACCCACCTGGATGATCCTCGGCCAGAGCGCAGGGGTGGCGGCAGCCCTCGCAGCCAAACAACAGGTGACGGTGCAGAAACTTCCCTACGCCACACTACGCGAGCGATTGCTGGCGCAAAAGCAAGTGCTCGACCTTCCCGTGCTCGCCGCGCTGCAGCCCTCGGAGACAACGAAGCAGTGACGCAGGTCATGGCTAACGACACCACTGACAATTCCGCGCCCCGTCGGTTGTGCTCGGCATTGGAACCGCTTTAACTACTCCCGTCTATGAAACACCATCCCGCATGTTTAACCTTGTTGCTCGCTCTGCCCGCCTGTCTTCTGCCGGCTGAAGTGGAAGTCCGTCCAGATGAAATTCAATTTCGTCGCGAGGCGGTGACCCGCATGGTGTTCGATGCCAATCAGAACATCCCGCTGTCCTCGCTGCGGCCAGCCAAGGTCGTGGATCTGAACCTGATGCATCCAGAAATGCTGCCGAGTTCCGGCGTGAAATGGGAGATCCAGCAGGGCCGCCTCTCGGGCTCATCGGGCTCCACTGCAAGCAGCTCGCTACGTTGGGTCGGCGGATGCAACCCGTTTGCCACGTATGATCTCGTGATTGAAGATGCCCTGGGTGACGGGTCTGCCGGCATGACCTTTCGCAATGCGTCCAATGCGGACTCCCTGGCCGTCGGTTTGCAATTCAGAGACGGCAGGCCCGAGTCGATCACCTGGAAGGTAACGGTGGCTGGCAATCAGGTCAGTGAGGAAAGGTGGCCAGTCCCCGCGGGAACGGAAATGAAAGCACTGGCGCTCCGGGCCCAGATGTCAGCTGTCGGAGTGAACTTGCTGCTTGAATCCTCCGGCAAATCCGAACTCATTGGCTACTCGGATTTCTCACGGCATTTCGATCTCCGGGAACGAGAGCGGATGCAACGAACCGACTTCGCCATCAAGGCAGAACTGAACGCTGGCGCGGAAATCCTGCTGGCTGGGGCATCCTCCTGCCTCTCGCCCGGTTCCGGCCAGGCCGACATTCGGGCGATCACCGATGAGGAAGGCGCCCCCCTGCTTGATGACGGGAGACTCTGGTTCACGATAACAGTGCGGGGGCGTGCACTCCCCCACCCGCTCCAGGGCGTCTTCTCGCTCAACCCATCCGTCTTCGACATTCACTTCGAAGGAATCATCGTCTTCGACATGGACGACGGATTGCTGCGGAACGATCTGGCTTCCCACCTGTTTCGCGACTCCAAGTCCGGAGCGTGGCGGGGGTGGACCACGGGCTTCAGCGCTCTGGGCGAAGCAGGAAAGGCCCAGGAGAAAGCGATCCTTGGAATCACGTCGGTGAGGGATCCCCGTCGCGGATTTTCCATTATGAAGGCGCGGCCAATCGGCCTTGCTGGGGCTCACGAAGATCCGCATGGAGTTTACGACAAGGAGGCAGGCAAATGGCGCCTCATCCTGTGCGAGCACGGCAAAAAGTATCGTGCTGCGATTTATGAAAGTGAACGCTGGGACGGCGGCTTCACGAGACTGGCCGGACCGGTGGACATGGACAGCACCGGCACCATGATTCAGAAGATTGGCAACAAACGCTATGCGCTCTTCGGCAGCGCTGACCGGAAAATATATATTCGAAGCTATCCGAATCTTGAACCAGCAGGCGAACTCAACTTGGAGTTGCCGCCTTGGGACGAGGCCCACGGCACGCGGATCTGGCCCAATGTCATTCCCCTGCCCGAAGGATATCCCGCGCCCTACATTGCGCTGATGATGGATCGGGTGAACTTTCCGGGAATGCCGAAAGCAAATTGGACCTATGGAGCACTCTACCTGTACCATGGCCATCCAATCAAACCGTGATGATCGAAACGCACCTCTGCCTCCCATGAACCGAATCCTCCTCGCCTTTCTCCTGGCTTTCCCGGCAACTCTGCTGGCTGCTGAGGCGCCAGCAAAGCAGCCCAACGTCCTCTTTATTGCCGTGGACGATCTAAATGACTGGATCGGCTGCCTCGGCGGGCATCCACAGACGAAGACGCCAAACTTCGACCGGCTCGCGGCGAGCGGCATGTTGTTCAAGAATGCCTATTGTGCCGGAGCGTCGTGCAATCCCTCCCGGGCCGCAATCCTGAGCGGGCTTCCGCCGCATCGTTCAGGACTCTACAACAACCGGCAAAAGATGCGCGAGGTTCTGCCCGATGCAGAGTTGATGCCGAAATATTTTTGCCGTCATGGCTACTGGTCTGCAGGCTCCGGCAAGATGCTCCACTACGTGATTGATCCGCAATCGTGGGATGATTATTTCCCAGACAAAACCAAGGACAATCCGTTTCCCCGCACGTTCCATCCCAAGAGCCGCCCCGTGAATTTGCCTCGGGCTGGGGAGTGGCAGTATGAAGAAACCGACTGGGCCGCGCTCGACGTGACTGACGAGGAGTTCGGCGGCGACTGGCTCGTGACGAAGTGGATCGGCGAGCAACTCCTGCGCACCCACGACCAACCGCTCTTCCTCGCGTGCGGGCTCTACCGGCCGCACGAGCCGTGGTTCGTTCCGAAGAAATACTTCGATCCATTCCCGCTTGAGACGATTCAAGCCGGCCCCGGCTGCAAGGCGGACGACCTCGACGACGTTCCGCCGGCGGGTCAGAAACTCGGGCACAATCGCTACTTCGAACACATCCAAAAGGAGGGCCAGTGGAAAAGAGGCATTCAGGCTTATCTGGCGTCGATTCATTTCGCCGACGCCATGCTCGGGCGCGTGCTCGATGCGGTGGAAAAAAGTCCGCAGCGCAACAACACCATCGTCGTGCTCTGGAGCGATCACGGTTGGCATCTGGGGGAAAAGGAACACAGGCAGAAATTCACCGGCTGGCGCATTTGCGACCGCGTGCCGCTCATGGTGCGTGTGCCCAAAGGCACAGCCGCATTGCCCGAAGGCACGCGTGCTGGCTCGGTGTGTGATCGGCCCGTCAGCCTCGTCGATCTGTTCCGCACGCTCACCGATTTGTGCGGGCTGCCGGACAAGCCCGGCATCATGGGCCGCAGTCTCGTCCCCTTGCTGCGCAATCCATCCATCAGCTGGCCGCACGCCGCGATCACTCACCTTGATCAACCCGAAAGCTACGCCATCAGCGATGAGCACTGGCGCTACATCCACTACAAGGGGGGCGATGAGGAACTGTACGACATCCACAGCGACCCGCATGAATGGACCAACCTCGCACTAAAAACCGAACACGCAGCCAGGCTGGCGGAGATGCGCGCGCTCGCACCCAATGAAATGAAAGCGATATTGCCGCAAATAATCCAGAAATGATCCCCTCCATACATTTCTTCACCATGAAATGCCTCATTCTCCTCGTCTCCCTGCTGCAAGCCACGCTTACCTCCCTTCACGCGGCTGATGCCCCGGCCAGTAAACCAAACTTTGTCTTCATCTACACGGATGATCAGCGCTGGGACGCCATGGGAGTGGTGCAGCGGGAACAGGGCGAGAAAGCTCGATTCCCGTGGTTCAAGTCTCCCGGCATGGATCGACTGGCAACAGAGGGCGTGCGTTTCCGCAATGCCTTTGTCACGCTGTCACTCTGTGCGCCCAGCCGGGCGGCCCTCCTGACCGGACGCTACAACCACTCCAACGGCATTACCAACAACGGCACTCCGTTTCCGGCTGATTCTGTGACACACGCCACACTTCTGCGGGCTGCGGGCTACAAGACCGCCTACATTGGCAAGTGGCATATGGGGGATCAGAAGGGCCAGCGGCCCGGCTTCGACTACTCGGCCAGTTTCGTCGGCCAGGGTGGTTATCAAAATTCCCCCTTTGAGATTAACGGAATCTCCACGCCTACCAAAGGCTGGACTGACGACGTCAGCACCGACTACGCCATCGAATGGATGAAGCAAAACAAGGCCGAACCATTCTCGATGGTGGTTGGATTCAAGAGCCCGCACAGTCCACGCGGCGGGAGAAATCTGCCCGAGCGCCTGCGCGGCCTCTATGCGGGCGAGACCAGTCGCCCGACGCCCAACTGCGGCGTGCCTGCCATTTTCCAGAAGCCGGATGCTGCAGGCAGGTATCCTGCCGGGCTGGCAGACAACGCCATTCATCTGGACTACCTGCGCCACATCAAAGGGGTCGATGACAATGTGGTTCGATTGCTGGACACGTTGGATCAGCTTGGAATCGCTGAGGATACCGTGGTGGTTTATTCGAGTGACAACGGCTATTACCTCGGCGAGCACTGCTCAGGGGACAAACGCTCCCTCTACGATGAATCCATCCGTGTGCCGATGCTCATCCGTTATCCGCGTCTGTTCCCGAAAGGCTTGGCGCTGGATGACTTGGTGCTGAATGTGGATCTGGCACCCACATTCCTTGAACTGGCGGGCCTGCCCGTGCCCAAGGAAATGCAAGGAGCAAGCTGGAAAGAACTCGCCTCCGGCCACAAGCCCGCAGGCTGGAGGCAGTCCATCTTGGCCGAATATTACAAGGAACTCGGAGACGTCCCGACATGTTACACCATCCGCACAAATACACACAAGTTGGTGAAATACCCCAACCTTCCCGAATTCACCGAGGTCTTCGATCTGACCGCAGATCCCTACGAAATCAAAAATCTGGCCACCGACAAAGCTCTCACCGCCAAGCTCGATTCAGAATTGGAGCAACTCATGAAAGTGGTCGACTACACGCCGCCCGCCAACGCCAACAAGACCCGTATTCCCTCACCTGCCGCCCCTGAAAGTCAGAGGCCCTAGGCACGGCCGCCCTCACCTGACACCATGCACGTCATCGACCTGCCACTCAATCACGCCCTCGGCATGCTCCCGGCAGGAGGCGGCTCGGGTTGCATCCTTGAAATGCCCGGCTCCGCACTTGGGCTGAACCACCTCGGCACCGTCCACGCCAGCGCCCAGTTTGCCCTTGCCGAGGCGGCGAGCAGTCAGTTTCTGCTCGACGACCTTGGCTCTGCAGCTGTGGGAGTCTTCGCCGTGCTCCGGTCCTCCGAGGTAAAGTTCCGCAAAGCGGCCCAAGGGAGTCTGGCCGCAACTGCCACCTTTGCCGATGGCCAAGCCAGCCCCCGCGAAACCCTCGCCACCCGCAGCCGCGCCACAGCCACAATCCTGGTCGAACTAACCGACTCCCAGAGCATCACCACCTTCACCGGCACCTTCGACTGGTTCCTCCAGCGCCAGACGGTCGCAGACTGATGTAAAAACCCCTGTACGCACCGGACTCCCGGACATCATTTCTTCGCCGTTCCCGGAAACACCCGCACCTCAAGTGATACGCCATCCTTTGCCGTTGTCGGCACAATCGATTCCACATTTCTCATCAAGTCGCGAAGCGATTGTTTCTTTTCATCTTCAGGTGAGGCAAAAAACTGCTCCCACTTTCCTGTGCGAAAATCAAGGTATTCAT
This sequence comes from bacterium, assembly GCA_031411255.1. Classification (GTDB taxonomy): domain Bacteria; phylum Verrucomicrobiota; class Verrucomicrobiia; order Verrucomicrobiales; family V1-33; genus JANOAS01. Next base: position 10,082 of record JANOAS010000145.1, on the reverse strand, counting down.
CCGCCAGTGAATTCGCCAAGTTAAGCGAAGTTCGGCAAAGCAGCTGCGCTCCCGGACGACGTGCATCAGGACAGGGTTGTTCAGGGGACTCCCGGCTCAATTTCAACTCCAGACCGGGCTTCCGAATGGAACTGCTGGCCCGAATCGCCCAGAATCGCCCTGACAGTGCTTCATGCTTGAGCATCTCTTTTAAGCTATCGATACCTTCCATGGTCAGGGACTTTCCGGCGAAGTTTCTGCTCCATTCGGCCTCAAAAAGCGGCGGCGACTGCTGCCCCTCGCCAGACCAGTCCACCCACTGGCGCTCACGCATCCACAAGCGGCTGGCAAATTCGGCATCAGCGGAAATAGCCTTGGGCAGCAACAGCCTGTCAACCCAGGAGAGCGCCTCCATCTGATGGCGCCAGTCGACCGCCTCCCCCTCGCGAAAGGATTCGGTCAATGATTTTTCCGGCCCTCGGAGCAATCTGATCAACGCGTTAAAATCATCTGCGATGATTTCACGCGCGATGGAAAGCTCATGAATCGTGCCCTGTCGAAAGACGTCTCCGCCCCAATCATTCGAATAGGCTGGCAGCATGGCTTCCGTGAGGCTGAACACAGCCCGGGCAGCTTCAGCGGAGCCGTCCCCTTCCAAGAGCTTTTTCAGCAACCCGCGCGTCTCGCTCCACTCGGCATCCGACCACAGGGGAAACTCCTGCTTTGCCAAATCCACTTTCTCAACGTTTTGCCAGATGCTGACGTAGGCCGCAGCCGCGATTTCAGCCTGATTGAGCAGTTTTTTACGTTTCGAAAAATCTGTCTGTGCCAATGCTTGCTTGAGAATAGCCACCAGATTTCGTTTCATTACCGGCAGATGCATGGACGCAGGCTCGATGCCGGGCGAGTGGTAATCCCAATGCATGTCCACGCTCCGGACAACTGGATCGCCAACACCCCGTCCTTCCTCACTACCGTTCACGATGCCCTCCATCCACTTCTGAAAACCGTCCTTTTCAACCAGAAGTGATCGTTCGCCTCTGGCGCAAAAATAGTTGGAATACTCCATCTGACCAGTGCGCTGAAGATGAGCGTATACCTGCTTCCAGAAATCCGCCGCCCGCTCCCGCCGCTGGCGGACGAGGGCCGCGGCCTCCAGCACGAGCATTGGGTCTGCCGGCCCCTTCAGACGCAAGGACAGATCATCTCCCAGTGCCGAAACAAGCTCCTCATCGCCCAGAAAAAGGATCAGACTTGTGGCTTTCACATGGGAAATCTGCCAGGACGTTTTCATCCAGGCACGTGCACGCTCAATCGGAGCCTGCCCTTGCGGCTTTGTCCTCCAGTCCTCCAGTGCTCCCAGCAGCAATCTGAGAACACCTGCCTCCTTCAATGCAGGGTCGCTTTCCGCCCTTTCCCTCAGCTCTTTGGGTATGGGCACGGTGTTTTCCATGAGAGTAAAAGCCAAATCCTTCACCTTAAGAGCCTCACCCACTGCCTTCGCATTCACTTCCGTTTCGTCAGCCAGCGCTGCTGGAATCGAGGCAAACAGCCGGTCGCGCTCCTGCATGATTGAAAGCAGATTGGACGAAAGCGTGTTCCAGGCAAAACCAGGGTGCTTCTGCCGCAGCCGTTCGGAAGGAATCCCGAATTCTGAGGCAAGAGCCAGCTCGCAGAGCATTGCCAAATGTGCCTCCCCTTCCGGCAGTCGCCGAAGTTCCTCTGCCAGCGTCAGTTCAGCGCGGATGGGGGGACTGAAAATGCAACCAAGCAGCATGGCGAGGGCAATCCGCGTGCAAATCTTGACCATGGTTTAAGATCGATTTTTATCTTAAAATAAACGGGATACCCATTTCCTTCAGCACCCTTTTCTGCTCGCCCAGGTATTTGTCGCCTAGTTTTTCGAAGCCGCCGTCCTTCCTAAACTTGGCGATGAAGGCGTCGACCTGCTCCTTGAGTGCGGTGTCTGTTTTCCGCAGGCCGATGGCCCATTCCTCCTCCTTCACGGGCTGGAGCAGGGCCCGGGTGTCGGCGGGGTTTTCCTTGTTGTATTCCCAGACGGAGAGCTGGTCGTAGATCCACGCGTCCACCTTGCCCTGCTTCACCTCCTGCACGCACTCGGAGTCCTGCTTCAGCTCGATGCGGGGCGTGCCGGGCAGCTGGGTTTTGGCGAAAAGCTCGCCCGTGGTGGTCAGCCGCACGACAACTTTCCGGCCGGGCTGTTTCAGGTCCGCCAGTGACTGCACGGGCGAATTTTTCGCCACCAGCAGGGCCAGTGCGGTGCGGGCGTAGGGCTCGGAAAAAGCGATGGCCTGCCGCCGCTCCTCGTTGGCCGTCATAGAGGAAAGAATGAGGTCGATCCGGTTTGTCTGGAGCGCTGGCAAGAGGCCCTGGAATTCCATGGACTCGATCTTGAGCGGCCGGCCCAATTCTTTGGCCAGAGCCTCGGCCATTTCCACCTCCACGCCAGTTGGTTTGCCCGCCGTATCAACAAATCCGAATGGCCTGTAGGTCAAATCCATGCCGATGCGCAAAGTCGTATCCGCTTTGGCATCCGGCCGGGAGCACCCGGCCAGCAGAAGCGCCGCCGCGCCTCCGGTCAGAAAGTCGCGCCGCGTGGTTCCTGCTTGTGTTTCAGTGTTCATTCGTTGAGTGGTTCAGCCTGTGAAGCAGCCATCCTGCCACCTGCCCCCCTCCCCTGCAAGAAATGGCCCCGGCAAAAAATGACCCGCAACTTTCCTGCGGCTCCGGCGTTTCACCAAGTGTCATGAACCAAGACGAACAACAACCCCTCGAAAAAGACCCCGTTTGGAGTCTGCTGGCCAAGGCCCGCAAGGTCGAGGTCGATCCCTTCTTCAGCCGCAACGTCCTCCGGGCCGTCCGCCAGCTGGAGCAGGAAAAAGCGTGCCCGTGGGCCGTTCTGCGCAGTCTTTTTACCCTGCCCCGCCTCGCCACCGCAGCAGCCATCGTCGTCTGCGGGGCTGCGGCTTTCCACTTTCTCCGCACACCGCCTGCCACTGGAGCGCAAGGTGCGGACTCCGCCCTCGTGGCCGACTCCGGCCCTGCGGATGAGTTCATCACCCACGTGGCCGACACCCTCGCCATGCTGGACAATGGGGACTCCCTCGCCCTCACCGATGATCCGGTGGATCTCGAGGAAGCCGACCTCCCTGAGGTGCTCTTCTAGGCCAGGCCGGTGATCTTCGTGTAGGCCTCGCCTTCATTCATGTCCACGCGCTCCGGGCGCCCCTGGTGGAAATAGAGGAGGCGGGTGTGGTCAATGCCCATCAGGTGCATGACGGTGGCGTGCAGGTCATGCACGTGCAGCCGCTGGTCAACAGCCCGCAGCCCCAGTTCGTCTGTTGAGCCGATGACCTGCCCGCCCTGGACACCGCCCCCTGCCATCCACATGGTGAATCCAGTCGGGTTGTGGTCGCGGCCGTCGCCCTTCTCGGACATCGGCGTCCGGCCAAACTCCCCGCCCCAGATGACCAGCGTCTCGTCCAGCAGACCACGCTGTTTCAGGTCCTTCAGCAGGCCGGCCACCGGCTTGTCGATGGACCGGCAGAGGCGGGAGTGGTTTTCCTCGATCTTCGCGTGGGAGTCCCACTTGCTGCCGGAGCCGCTGTAGAGCTGCACAAACCGCACCCCGCGCTCCACCATCCGTCGGGCCAGCAGACAGTTCCGGCCAAAGACGGCGGTGTCCTTCTGGTCCATGCCGTAAAGCTCGCGCGTGGCCTCGGATTCCGACGCCAGATCCACCGCCTCCGGCGCCTGCGCCTGCATTTGAAAGGCCAGCTCGTAGCCGCGGATGCGGGCCTCCAGCTCAGTCTGGTCCGCCCTCAGCTCGGCGTGCCGGCGGTTCATTTTCGAGAGCATATCGAGCTTGGCCCGCTGCCGCTCCGCGCTCACGCCCAGCGGCGTGTTCAGGTTGGGAAACGGATCACCGGAATTTTGCAGCGCCACGCCCTGGTAGACGGCAGGCATGAATCCGCTGCTCCAGTTGCGCGGGCCGTTCACGGGCGAGTCGTTGTTGTCCGTCATCACCACATAGGACGGCAGGTTCTGGTTTTCAGAGCCAAGGCCATACGTCACCCAGCTGCCCAGCGAGGGCCGCCCGCCGATGATCGATCCGCTGTTCATCTGCGCCACCCCCGCAGAGTGGTTCACCCCGTCACAGACGCAGGAGCGGATGACACAGAGGTCGTCCGCGCACGTCGCCGTGTGCGGCAGCCAGTCGGACACCCACAGGCCGCTCCGCCCGTGCTGCTTCCACTCCCGCTTGCAGGCGAGGAGAGCGCCGTCCTCCTCGCCCATGGCAGTCAAAACTTTACCGAAACTCTCCGGGAGCCTCTGCCCGGCCAGCTGGTTGAGCAGCGGCTTCGGGTCAAACGTGTCCAGATGGCTCGGCCCGCCCTCCATGAAAAGGAAGATGACCGACTTCGCCGTCGGCTTCACATGCGGCTGCCCCACCGGCAGCGCCCCTGCCGTCGCGCCCTTCGCGTCCCACAGCCCGGCCAGCGCCAGTGCGCCAAACCCGGCTCCGGATTTCAGGAGAAAGTCACGCCGCGACAGGGGAGGGCGCGGGGCCGGAAAATAGGCCCCATTCGCCCCATGGGGCCTGTGAAAGCCTACAAGCGCCCCCCCGTCTGCCGGCGTTACTTTCATTTTTAGTACTCGCGAGTCACCTTTTTCCCGGGCTCCGGGATGGGGTACTTGCCGTCTGCATCGGGCATCACCGGGGCAGGACCGTCTTCGGTCATGTTCGCCAGATCCGTGGCGAACTGGTGCTCGCAGTTCAGCATCTGGTCAAAGGTGATTTCCTTGCCCGTGTGCGCCGCCATCCGGCCCATGCTGGTAACCAGGCTGGCCTCCACGCCGCGCTTCACCTCGTTGCAGGGGATGTCCTTGGCGATGGCCTCGATGAGGTCGTCCCACTCGTTCTGGTAGGGGTCGGGCTCCGGCTGGGGGAAACCCCACACCTCGTCCTGACGGCGCTGGAGCTGCCCCTTGAAGATCCGGCAGCGGCCTGGCGAGTGGCCGCTGGTGCTGATGAGCGCCGAGCCCTTCGTCCCGTGCGCTGTGCTGGACATGTCGTCCCGGCAGCCCACCATCGTCCGGCCGTTCAGGAAAAGCTTCGTCCCGTCGTCAAAGGTGTACTCCACGGAATACGTGTCGAAGTTTTGATCGATGTAGTCGCCGCGATAATGACGTCCGCCGAGCGCGGAGGCCTTCACTGGCCACGCGTTTTTCATCCAGCAGCACTCGTCGATCTGGTGAATGTAGAAATCGCTGAAGAGGCCGCCGCTGGCCCAGAGGAAGCTGTGGAAGCGCTCGATCTGGAACATGACTTCCTTCTTGCCTTCGGGTTTCTTCGTGGAAAATGCCGAGGCCACCGGGGCATGCATCCGGTAGGCGCGCATGGCGAGGATGTCGCCGATTTCTCCGGCTTGGATGCGCTTGTAGAGTTCCTGGCGGGCGCGGCAGTGGCGCACCATCAGGCCCACGCCCACTTTCAGGTTCTTCTTGGTCGCCTCCTCGGCCAGGCCGAGCATGATCTTGGAGGTCGGTCCGTCCGTGGTCACCGGCTTCTCCATGAAAACGTGCAGCCCCTTGTCGATGGCGTACTTGAAGTGCAGCGCGCGGAAGGCCACCGGCGTGGTGAGAATGAGAATGTCACCCGGCTTCAGACAGTCGGCAGCTTTTTTGAAGGCATCAAAGCCCACGAACTGGCGCTCCTTGGGCACGTCGACCTTGTTCTTGTCGTTCTGGAAGGCCTCGCTCACGGCGCGGTGGGACTCCTCCAGCTTGTGCTGAAAGACGTCTGCCATGGCCACCAGCTTCGTCGGCACGGAGGTCACGGAGAGCGCCTGGCGCACCGCGCCGCCGCCCCGTCCGCCGCAGCCGACGATGGCGATTTGCCGCGTGTTGTCATCCGCAGCGTGAACGTAGGGGATGGCCAGTCCGGCCAGCGCGGAGGTGGCCGCCACTTTGCCAGTCGTTTTGAGGAACTCACGCCGGGAGGACGTTGGGGTAATGCTTGGATTCATGATCGCCACCCTGCCCGACGCCCCCCGGCAGGGGCAAGCAAAAACCGCGTCAGGAACCGCCCCCAGCACGTCGTGGGGGTTTCACCCTGGGGCACCGCCTTTACCGTGCCGGAAATCCCTTCACCGGATACCCCTCCCACAGCCAGAGCATCGCCCCGGGAAGAGTCTGGCCGACGGCCTTGCCATCGACGTGGCCGGCCCCCTTGCACATCACGTAGCGGTATTGGTAGTTCTTCGCCTTCAGCACGGCGGCCATCCGGTCATTGGCCATCACCCAGTTGTGGTAGGATGCCTCAGGCTTGTTCCAGCCGTTGTCGTGGTCGCCTACCTGCAGCCAGATGCGCAGCGGCTTCGCCTCCGTCTTCGGGATGAAGTTCTCATGATACTCCCAGGCCCCGTGGGGCGAGGCCGGGTTGTCAGGCGACTCCTGGGCCACATAAGTCCCGGAGTAGGAAAGGATGCGCCGGTAGAGATCCGGCCGGAACCACCCCATGGTAAAGGCACAAGCCGCCCCGCTGCTCCCGCCCATGCTCGCCCGGCCCTCCGGATCCTTCGTGAAAACCACCTTCGCCTCCTCCGCCGCACGCGGTAGCACCTCAGACTCGATGAAAGTCGTGTACTTTTCAGACACCGCATCATACTCCAGCCCCCGCTCGCTCCCCTTCCCGTCCCCGCCTCCGGAGTTGATGAAAACCGCCGCCATGACCGGCAGCTTGTGGTCGTGGATCAGGTTGTCCATCACGGGCGTCAGCCGCTTCACGTAGCCGCCGCCATCCTGCACGATCATGAAGGGGACCGGCTTGCCCTTGGCATACTGTTTCGGCACATAGACCCACACCTTCCGCTCATACGGGCCGGTCAGGCCGGGGTAGACCTTGCTGTCGGCAGACTTCATGGTGAACTCCTTGATCTCCCCCGCCGGCACCTTCTCTCCGCGCTTCATTTCCGGCGCCTCCACGTAGTCCGGACCGATCACCACATCCCGCTCCTCCGTTTTCGGAGCGGCGGGTTTCAGATCGGCAAAAAGCGAAAGCGGCAGCAGGCAGCAGAGACCGGGAAGAAGCAGGGATTTCATGCCGCCCAGTGAACAGGATGCCGGGGAAAAGGCAAGCCCGGCCCGAGCTTCGGCTTCGCACATGCTTTCACTCCGCTGAAATTTACCATCCTTGCAAATAGACGGTGAATAATATACACTCGAGACCCCCCCATGAAAATTCCTGCCCCCCTTGTCGCCTCCCTACTCTGCCTTGCCGCGCCTCACCTCCGGGCGCTCGATGGCGCCGAAGCGGCCGATTTCCCCAATTCTATCAATGCCCCCGGGATTGGAGGTTTCATCTGCCCCCTCGGGATTGGAACGCACATCATCTCCGGCGGCCTGCTTGCAGCAGAACAGCCGGGGGATACGGCGGACTATTTTTGGGTCACCGTGCCGTACGGCCTGCGCATTTCGGAAGTGAGGAAGCAGACGTCCGGGGTGCCAGGGAAGTTGCAAATCAGCTCCTTTAACCATGAAAGCACTGGCGGTTTCGGCGTTGCCATTTATACCGGCAGGCCGGCGCTGGGTGGAACTCCTTTTCCTCTGCCGGCAGGAACTTACGAAGCTTCAGTGCTGGCGGGTACGGCCGGGACGGCGTGGTCAATGACCTTCGCGGTGGAGGAGGATCCAGACTACACCGTTACAGCCACGGACACCACCCTCACCGTCACTGATTTGAAAGGCAACAGCGACGTCCTCTCGATCACCCAGCCTGCAGCCGAACAGATCATTTTTTCCGCTGCAGGCCGCATCTTCAGCGTGAATGGTGGTCCGGCCACCGTGGGGAGTTCTGGAGCGCTTGCCCTTGGAGGTGTGACCAGCACCACCGTGAACACCGGAAAAGGAAATGACACGATCAACGTCGGTGAGTTTACGAGCGTGCTTCGCTCCCTGACGCTGAATGGAGGGATGGGCGACGATACAGTAAATTTTGACGGCAGCTTCGATGTCGCCGGAGACGGGCTCGACGTAAACCTCCAAAACGACGATCCCGCGCCAGGAGTCGATTCCGTGAATTTGGGGTTCGGGGTGCGAATCAGGAACACGGGAGCTGGATTCGGCATACGCATCAGGTGCAGCCGGTCCGTCCATCTGGCACGGCAGGCCAGTCTTGAATCTACCACCTCTGCCTGGATCTCAATCGACGCAAACCATCAGGACGTGCCAACCCCCGGAAATTTCTCCGGAGTAACAGTGGACGGGGCCACCGTCCTGGGATGGGGGCACATCTCCGGAACAGGAGGGGATGACCCCGGAGGCAACCAGCACGGGGTTCGGGTGATCAACGGAGGCAAGGTTTTGCTTCGGGCAACTCCGCGATATGCAGCCGTGAACGGCACTGGCGGGGCAGGCTCCGGCAGCAGGAATCTTGGCGTCGAGGTATCGGGTGTCGGATCGACCATCATGGGCGACACGGACACCATCGCCCATGGAACGGGTGGATCGAGGGGAAGCGGCTCCTGCAGTGGAATTCTCATCTCCGGGGGCGGCCAAATTCTGGCCACGGATTCCAGTGCCACGGTTCAGGGACAGGGAGGCGGAGTTTCTGGCGGTGATGCGAACCACGGGATTGAAATCTCGGGTGCCGGCTCTCGCATTTCCAGTTCTGCCGGGGAACTTGAGATCGCCGGGACGGTTGGCTCCGGCCGGTCTGCAGGCTTTATTGCCAACGATGCCGCTACTGTCGCCGCTGAGGGAGATGACGGGCGGATCGAGTTGAGATGCGATCAGTTTTCCATCGACACCACTTCGAGCATCCAGGCCACCGGGGCTCGAGGCAGGGTATTGATACGGCCTGCGCCACTCTATTTTAGCCCGGTAGACCTCGGCGGAACTGACTCGCCGCACGCTCTAGGCCTGAGCCCGGAGGAACTCCTCCGCTTCTTTACTCCCGAGCTTGCGGTCTACGGTGGTCGCATTGACATCACTGCGCCAATCAGCCTGACCAATGCGGGCTCACTCGTACTCGCCGGCAATCCAAGTTTGCGCCCATTGAACCCTGGCATCGATGTATTCATGAAAGCGGCCGGCAAAGTGAAACTTTCCACCACCCTGGCGATTGACATCGCTGGACTGGCACCTGACGAGGAGTACCAAAAACTGACGGTTTCGGGGAAGGTTCAGCTGGCCGGCCAGCTCCATCTCTCCTGCAGCATTCCGGGAGCGACGGGAAAAACCTTCACCCTGATTGACAACGATGCCGACGATCCGATTGAAGGAACTTTTTGGGACTTTCCAGAGGGCAGCTTTATCAACTGGCCAGGTTCCACTTCACTGATGGGCCGGCTCACCTATGCGGGAGGCACAGGAAATGACGTGGTGCTCACGCTTGTAGATGCTGATCCCGGGTTTCTCATCGTGACGAACACGAGCGACCAGGGGCCCGGATCGCTGAGATCGGCGCTGGGCTACGCTAGCCAGATCGCCGGCGCTGACACCGTCACCTTCGCCCCGGCGTTGTCCGGGCGGACGATCACGCTGGAGAGCCGTCTGGATTTCCATGACTCCTCGCCCGTGGTCGTGGATGCCTCGGCGCTGCCGCGCGGGGTGACGCTCTCGGGCGGGCATGCGGAGATGAACTCTTCTTTCCTGGGGGTGTCCTACCTTGATGTCACCCTCCGCAGCCTGACCATCAATGGTGGCGTGAGAAGGGGAGACGCTGCCGGTGGTGCCGTGTGGAACGACGGCACCCTGACTCTGGAGGACTGCACCGTGGCCGGAAATTCCGCCGACTCCGGCGGGGCGATTTACAATTCGGCCACAGGCACTTTAAAAATGAATCGCTGCACGCTCACCGGCAACAGTGGGGCCTACGGGGGAGCGCTCTACAATGCTGGAGCGGCGACGCTGACGCACTGTACGTTTTCCGGTAACGCCGTCTCGCACGAGGGCGGCGCCATCTACAATGCCAGCGGGTTCCCGGTGATTCTGGACCACTGCCTCATCGCGGCGAATCCTGCCGGAGGCGACCCGGCGGGAAACATTTACGGGGACGTGACCGCCAGCCCGGACACTCT
>JANOAS010000144.1:0-8302 GCA_031411255.1 bacterium | reverse complement strand
CACGGAGGGGAGATGCCCAAAAGCTTTTCAAACTGCGCGTGGTCAATCATACCGCTCTACATGCCGAGAAAGCGCTCCGCGCCAACAGATCGGTTGCCCCGGTTCAAAGAATTGTTCCCACGCTTTTCGCTCAAGAACCTTCCTGACGGGCATCGTCGAAGGGGGCTAGGTAAATGAGGTCGGCGAGGGGAAAAACAATGCGCCTGATGCCATTCTCACTGTGTTCGTCACACATGAATTTGACTTCGCGATCGTTTTTAGAAATAGCAGACGCCCGGAGAAGTGCGTCGTAAGGCACTAGTAATCTGAATCCGCCCATGGTGGCGAGCTCGGCATCCTCCTCCCTCGAAGTCTCAGTATCCTCGGGGTTGCCGCTCACTTCAACTTGATGATGTACTGCAGCCATTTCATACCCCACTACACGAGAGGCCACGAGCCACCTAGCATCCAAGTGCGCATCAAAACCCTCCCAAATGGCATCGCGGATGGCAGTGCGCTTGGCGGGGTCTCCGATTTCATCCAAGCCGTCGATGAGGAAAAATGCGTGCGGGTTTTCAAAAACCTCGCGGCGGCATTCGTGGGGAAGGTTCTCCCAGGGGCTGAAGAGGAGGTGGGTCTGATCGTTGCGCTTGTAGTCCTCGCGCAGGGCGCGGCAGAGGGCGTCCCAAGTCCAGAGCGTGGGGTCCGCCGGGAGCAACGGAACCAGATCGCGCAGAATGAAGGGAACGGGCAGGCAATCCCGCAAGGCCGGGGCGCCCGGCGTGGCACGTCCAGCCGCCAGACCGGCGACGAGGCGCTGGATGAGGGTGCTTTTCCCCATGCCCGGATCCCCGAGAAGGACATGGCGGCGGGTCTCGCCACCCAGCAAGGGCAGGAGGTCCCGGGTCGGGCTGCTGGGAGGCTGGGCCTTCTGGGCCTCCTCCATTGCCTCAGGCGAAAGCGGGGCCTCGGTGCAGGCGGGGGGGACAAAGATGTCCCAAATGTCCGGGGCCCTGTCCTCGCCGTGGCGGAAATTGTCGATTCCCAGCTCGTCATAACTGCGGAAAGCGCTGACCAGGTTTTCCCGGTAGGCGCGGAGGCGGGCCAAGGCGTCGTCGGTCAGCAAGCGCTCCTCAATCCTGCCAAGGGTGCCCGTGTTTTCATGGACGGTCTTGTTCGTATCGAGCCCAGTCTCCCGAATTTCCTGAAGGAGCCCAAGCGTCTGGCTGTGGAAATCCAGAAGAACCTCGCGAAAGGCGCGGGTGGACTCCTCATCCATGGCGGTGAGGCCAGAAGCGAGGGCGTCGGTGAGGCGCTGTTGGATGTAGGCGGCCAGCGCGGCGACAGGAAAGCCGTCAAGCTTCGGGTCGAGCCTGGCGGCGTCGTGGAGGAGGGCTTCGATTTGGCCCCGGTCAAGGGGCGGGGGCTGGGTGGGGCTGTTCAGCGTGCGGGCGAGGGTCTCGGCGAGGGCCTTGTCCCGAAGGGAGCGCGTCAGGTAGCCCTTGCGTCCGGAGAGGGCCATCCACCAGTCGGGGATGGAGTCGGCGAGGCGAAGGAGGGCCGTGTCGTATTTCCCGGCAGCCGCCGTGCCAGCGAAGTCGCGGGTGAGGGCGGCGAGGACGTTCCCGGCATGGCGGGTAAGGTGGTCGCCCTCGAGGAAGGTGGCGGCCAGCTGGGTTTCGCGCTTTTGGTCCTCAATCCGGCTGGACATGAGGTTTCCTCCCACTCCGGCCAGAAGCGAACTGGCAACTCCCGCGGCCATGCTCGCGACGGTGGCATCTCCTGTCGTGATCAGCACCGCAACTGCCGTAAAGAAGAACGGCAAAATGGCGGCTTGAGGGGTGGAAGTAGATTTGGCAGGCATGGTTCAGCAGTGGGCTCTCAGGCGGATTTCTCTCAGGCAGGCGGAAGGAGGGTCACTTCATGAGAGCCGGAGTGTGAACGCAGGAGGGGCGGCTGGCAAGGCGGGAGTGAGGCCAGAGAGGGCTGGCTCCCCCCCAAGCGGCGCAGCCGCCATGGACTGCGGAAGCTCGCTGCGGCCGGGGTGCCCCAAGCCAACGCCCCCCAAGAAAGTGGTCCGCATAGTCCCCTATGCGGTTCGCGCCCCAAGCCGGCGCCCCATGCCAGCGCAGAACAGGGCACGCACTCAGGGCGCGAACCGCATAGAGGACTATGCGGACCACTTTTTTGGTGCCACGATCTCCGCCTCCCCCTCTAATCTTCCAGCCCTCCAACCCTCTAATCTTCTCTTCCCCCTCCGCCCCCGGGGAATCCCCGACCCGAAAAAAGCCTTCCCAGCGGCCCGGCACTGGGTTTCCGTGAGGTCCGTCACCTGCGGCCTCATCATCGACCACGCCTCTCCATCACCCCATCCACTTCACCACCCACCCACACGTCCTCCGCCCGGTGCAACGAATCGCCTAAAGGCTAGACTCTTGACATTCTCCGCACTCCCCAAACACCGCCGCCTCACATTTCAAGGAATGCGCAGAATGCCAAGAGTCCAGGCTTTCAGCCGATTCGCGCACCAAGCCCCGCGCACCTCGCGTCCCCTCACCTGCACTCCCCTTCACCCACACGTCCTCCGCTTGGTGCAACGAATCGCCTGAAGGCTGGACTCTTGACATTCTCCGCACCCACACACGTCCTCACGCCCTCACCGACACCTCCCACCACATGCATATCCCGAGCCTCCGCCGCCTCCCTGTGCTGCCGTCACTGGCCTGGGTTTTCTGTTTTCTGATGCTGCTGCTGGCGGGCCGATCCGGGCAAGCGGTGGCTGCGGCGCCGCCGGCCTCGCCACTCACTCCGGCGGACGCGCAGGGTTCGTTCCAGACTGCGGAGGACCTGCGGGTGGAATTGGTGGCGGCGGAGCCGCTGACGGCCTCGCCGTGCGCGCTGTCGTTCGATGAAAAGGGGCGGCTCTATGTGGCGGAGAACCGGGGCTACCCGCGCACGGACACCCCGGCGCAGGGGGTGGTGGCGCGGCTGGAGGACACGGATGGCGACGGGCGTCCGGACAAGCGGACGGTGGTGGCGGACGGGCTGACGTTTCCCAACGGGGTGCTGGCCTGGCGCGGCGGGGTGATCGTGACGTGCGCGCCGGAGGTGCTGTTTTTCCGGGATGCGGACGGGGACGGGCGGGCGGAGGAAAGGCGGGTGCTCTTCACGGGGTTCGACACGACGGGGAGCACGCAGCTGCGGGTGAACACGCCGCTGGTGGGGCCGGACGGCTGGATTTACCTGGCCGCAGGGCTGAGCGGGGGCCGCATCACGTGCCCGGAGCACCCGGAGCGCCCGGCGCTGAAAATGACGGGCGATGTGCGCTTCCACCCGGACACGCTGGAGCTGGAGCCGGTGGACGGGCGGTCGCAGTTTGGCCAGACCTTCGACGCGGCGGGCCGGCGCTTCATCTGCATGAACCGGCTGCCCGTGCAGCATGTGGTACTCTCGTCCAGATGGCTCGGGCGGAACCCGGCGCTGGCCTTCAGTGACACGGTGCAGGACTGTAGCGAGCGCCTGGTGAAAACAACGATGCGCGGCGGCGGGGACGGCGTGCGCCTCTTTCCCGCGAGTGCGAACATCACCACGGCGGACTCCCATCAGGGCTCGTTCAGCGCGGCGTGCAGCGTGCTGGCCTGGCGCGGCGGGGCGCTGCCAGAGCGCTACGACGGCTGCCTTTTCTCCTGCGACCCGACGGGCAACCTCATCCATGCCGACCGCCTCGAAGCCTCCGGCGCCACCTTTCACGCCACCCCGCTGCTCCAGGGCCGGGAAATGCTGGCCTCCCGCGATGACTGGTGCCGCCCGGTCGCCCTCGCGCGCGGCCCGGACGGCGCCCTCTACTTTGCCGACATGCACCGGAAGGTGATCGAGCACCCGGACTACCTGCCCGAGGCGGTGCGGGCCCGCACGGACTTTGAGTCCGGCCGCACCAGCGGGCGCATCTGGCGGCTCACGGGAAAAGCCCCGCGCCCCGTCACGCCGCAGCCGGCGTATGAGGATGAATTCGCCCCGCTGCGCCCGGCTGCGGCGGACAACACCCTGGCGGAAAAACTGGCCACCGACCCCAGCCCGCGTGTGCGCTTCGGCACGGCGCTCGTCCTCGGGGATTCGCAGGCGCCCTTCGCCGTCCGGCACCTGGCCGGCATCGCCGCACAGGACTGCGCAGACCGCTGGACCCGCGCCGCCGTGCTCAGCGGCATCGCCGGACGCGAGGCGGATTTCCTCCGCGCCCTGCGGCCAAAGCTCGATCCCGGCCGGGACGGGGCTCTGGATTTCCTGACCAGCCTGGGCGGCTGCTTCCGCGACGCCGCCGCGCTCACCGCAGCCATGGGCGAATACCTCACCGAGCCCGGAGCCGCCGCTGCCGCCGTCTGGGTGGGCTGGGACGAACGCCACCCCTCCCCCGCCCCGCCGGAGCGCCGTCCGCTGCTGGACCACGCAGCCGCCCGCCTCACCGCAGCGGAGACGCCCGCCGCCCAGCGCGTCATCTTTGCCCGGCTCCTGGCCACCGGCACCTGGGACACCGCCGCGCCCGCCCTCCAGTCCGCACTGCAGGCCCGCCCGGAGGACGAGCCGCTCCTGGCCGCCACCGCCCGCAGTCTGGCCCGGCTGGATGCGAACCGCGCCGCCACCATCCTCCTGGCCGGGGGCGCGTGGGCCCGCCACAGCCCGGTGCTGCGCGAGACGATCCTGAGCGCCCTCTTTTCCTCCGGCGGGCTGGACGGCGTGCTCACCGCCGTGGAGGAAAAACGCCTCCCCGCCAGCTCACTCACCACGCAGCGGCGGGACGTCTTCGCCAAAAGCAGGGACGCCGCCCTGCACGACCGCGCGGCCAAACTTTTCACCGCCCCCACCACCACCGACCGCACCGCCGCCCTCGCCCGCGCCACGGCAGCGCTGAAGCTCCCGCCCGTGCCCGCTCACGGGCGCGCGGTCTTCCGCCAGCTGTGCGCCACCTGCCACCGCCTCGACCAGGAGGGCGCCAATGTCGGCCCGGACCTCTTCGACATCCGCCACCAGCCAAAGGAGACCATCCTCTTTCACCTCATCATGCCCGAGGCCGAAGTCGCCCCCGCCTTTGCCCCCTACCTCTGCGAAACCAAAGACGGCCGCAGCACCACCGGCCTCCTCCTTTCCGAAACCCCGGCCAGCATCACCCTCCGCCAGCCCGCCGGCCTGGAGACGACCGTCCTCCGGACCGACTTGAAATCCCTGACCGCCCTCCCCGGAACCCTCATGCCCACAGGCCTGGACGCCGCCATGCAGCCGCAGGACATTGCCGACCTGGTCGCGTATTTAAAGGGGGAATGAGCTTTTCCCCTCAGCCAGACAGTTCCTCTTTACGAAAACCTAAAACCCAACCAAACCCCGCCATGAACCTCACCCGACGCTCCGCCCTAAAACAACATGCCCTGCTCGCCGCAGGGGCCGCCTTTCCCTCGATCCTGAAGCTCCACGCTGCCGACGGGCCGGACCGGAAAATCCGCGTGGCCGTGGTTGGCCTGGGCCGCGGCATGGCGCACGTGAGCGCGCTGCTCCAGCTGCCAAATGTGGAGATCGCGTGGCTGGCGGAGGTGGATCCGAAGCGGCTGGAAGCCGGCATGAAGGCCGTCACCACGAAGCAGGGCGCGGGCTGCGTGGCGCACACAGATTTCCGAAAAGGACTGGAGGACAAAACCGTCGAGGCCGTCTTCATCGCCACGCCGAACTTCTGGCACACTCCCGCCGCGCTGCTGGCCATGCAGGCGGGCAAACATGTCTACGTGGAGAAACCCGGCAGCCAGAACCCGCACGAGGCGGAGATGATCGTGGCGGCGGCGAAAAAATACGACCGGATCGTGCAGATGGGCAACCAGCGGCGCACCTGGATGAAGGAGGCCATCGCCGCCCTGCACGCCGGGGCCATCGGGAAGGTGAAATTCGCCCGCTGCTTTTACTACGCAGACCGCACCGCCATCGGCCGGGGCTCCCTGCCCGCCGCCCCGGGCATCGACATGAATCTCTGGCAGGGCCCCGTGACGGACGAGCGCGACATGAAGGCCTTCGTCCACTATGACTGGCACTGGCTCTGGCACTGGGGAAATGGAGAACTCGGCAACAACGGCATCCACCATCTGGACATCCTGCGCTGGGGTCTCCAGGTGGACACCCCGGAGCGCGTGACCTACCTGGGCCGCCGCTACTGGGAGGACGACAGCCAGGAGACGCCGGACACGGGCACGGCGGTCTTTGATTTCGGCCACGCCGGCATGGAGTGGGTGCAGAGCAGCTGCACCCCGCGTGCCGCGGAAAAGCCCCTCGGTGAATGCGTCTTCTACGGCGAGGGCGGCACCTTTTCCATCGCCGGCACTGCATGGACCGTGCATGACAAGAAGGGCGTCAAAGTCACCGAGGGCAAGGGCCCCGGCGGCGGAGACGCGGCGCACATTGGGAACTTCATCGAAACCCTCCGCAGCCGGACCACGCTGAACAGCCCAATCGCCGAAGGGCAGAAAAGCACCATGCTTTGCCACCTGGGCAACATCGCCTACCGGACGAACACCGTCGTCCAGATCGATCCGAAAACCGGCAAACTCCTCAACAACCCGGCCGGCGAAAAACTCTGGACGCGCCAGTACCGGGCGGGCTGGGAGCCGCAGGTGTGAGGCTTCATTTCCCGGCGCCAGCCTTCGCCATCACCTCGCTGATCTTCACCACCTGGCCGCCCCGGCGCTTGCTTTCATCGGCAGCCTCCATGAAGGCGAGAGTCTCCAGCGTCTCCTCGATGGCCACGGGAGCTGTGCCGGTCTGGAAGAATCGGACAATTTCGCCCACCAGCGGTGCGTAGCTGTCGGCTCCGGATTTCTGCGCGGCGAAACCCGTGGTGCCGAAGACGGTGACCTGGTGCGGCGTCGCCTTCGTGCGCAGGGCGTGCAGGATGCCGGTGCGCCCGTCGCTCCAGGTGCCTGTGACGACGTCCGTGTCGGCCGTGGCGGTGCGGACGACGGATTCACACCCGCGCCCCATCACGTGGAAGAGCGCCTCGCTCGGGTGGACACCATACCAGAAGAGATCCGGGTGGTGCTCCTCCAGGTGGGCCGGGCCGTAGGAAATGGCGCTGCGCACCGCGCCCACGTTCGCCTTTTTCAGCTCGGTCATGCTGTCGTAGTAGCGGTAGGCGGAGGCGGAGAAAACGGGCACCCCGGCCTCCTTCGCGAGGCGGACAATTTCGATGGCGTCGTGCAGCGTGCCGGCGAGCGGCTTGTCGATGAAGACACGCTTCTTTGCTGCAATGACGGCCCGGGCCTGCTCCAGATGCGGGCGCCCGTCCACGGCCTCGATCATCACGCAGTCCACCTCCCGGCAGAGGCTGGCGATGTCCGGCACGAGTTTCACGCCGAAGTCTTTTTCCAGCTTCGTGGCGTACTCCTCCACCCGGCTGATGCTCGACTGAATGTCCGCGCTGCCGCCCTTGATGGCCGCCACCACCTTCGCCCCGGGAACATGACCGGGCACGGCGGGGTTGTTGATGATCTCGGTGAAGGCGGTGCAGTGGGAGGTGTCCGTGCTGATGATCCCGATCTTGATGTCTTCAGCACGGGCGAGCAGGGGCAGGAGGGCGAGAAAGAGGAGGCGTTTCATGTTTGATTATCGTGTGATGGGTTGGGGAATGCGCAGGTAGGCAAAGAAGTCGCGCAGCTCCTGCTCCGTGAGGCCGGTGAGCAGGCCCTCGGGCATGAGGCTGGCGGGGACGGGGTGCTGGTCGCGGATGTCGCTGCGGGCGACGCTGATGTTTTGACCATCGAGGCCGCGCAGGACAATGGCGGCGGCGTCCTGGTCGGCGAGGAAGCCGGTGAGCGTGCGTCCATCCGTGGTGGTGACGAGCTGGGCGGCGAACCCTTCGCGGATTTCCGCGCCGGGATCGACGACGCTGGGGAGCAGTGTGCCGAGATCCTCGCGCTGGTAGGCGGTGAGATCAGGGCCGATGCGGCCTCCCTTTTGAAAAAGGGTGTGGCACGCGGCGCAGCGGGCGAGGAACAGGGACTCGCCCCTGTAGGCATCCCCGGGAGCCGCAGCGATGACGGCCCGGAGGCGAACGATCTCCGCCCGCACCTGCGGGCGAGCGGCGGGCGGCGCGAGGAGCTTCCCCGCCAGAGCCGCCACGGCCTGGTCCGCGTGATCCCGCAGCAGCGTGGCCGTGGAGGGCGGGACGGTGCCGCGCGGGACAGCCCCGGAATCTACCAGCTGGAGAAAGGCCAGGCACCACGCGGGGCGGCTGGTGAGCAGCGTCCGTGCAGCAGGCTGCACCTCGGCTGGCAGGGCGGTGTAGGCATGGGCG
>JANOAS010000143.1:0-4198 GCA_031411255.1 bacterium | reverse complement strand
AGCCTGCCCAAGTGGTGGGGTCGTAGACGACTGGCTGGATCATGGCAGCCTACGATGGGGTTGAGGAGGGCTTTTGTCCAGTTTTTTCCTCAGCACCACTCATCCTCAGCTGGCTGCCTGGGAATCTGCGGAAACCCTGCCCGACAGGCTCATCAGGCATTTTCGTTTATTGACCCGGACTGGAAAAGTTCGTAATTGCCACCTCACTGGCACACCCGAAAAACCAAACAAAAACCCACCCAAAGTCATGAAAAAACGGTTCACCAGCCTGCTGGCCCTCGCGAGCACGGCCCTCCTCCTCCCGGCAGTCAATGCCGGCTCTTATTCAACGAATTTTGACGAGGCGAGCGCCCCGTCGCCCGGCTACGTTCTTTATGGAAACGCCGTGGTCGAGGCCGGTGGCGGCGCCGGCGGCACTGCCTGTGCGAAGCTCACCAAGGCTCTGAACGGCCAGCAGGGCTCTTTCATCATCAATGAACTGGACCCCGGTGCGGCGGTCTCTGAATTTACGGCCAATTTCAAGATGCTCATCGGTGGAGGGTCTGCCGTTCCCGCTGACGGATGCAGCTTCAACTTCGCCAACGACCTGCCCAACGGCACCTTTGGTGAAGCCGGAGCTGGAAACGGACTGCGTCTCGGCTTTGACATTTACGACAATGTGGACGGCAACCCGAACAACGGCTCCGGCGAGGCACCGCGCTTCAACGTCTGGTGGCAGGGTGCTCTGAAGGGCAGCACGCCGCTCCAGTCCCTCGCCTTCATGGCGGGCAACACGTTTGTCGATGTGTCTGTCACCATCAAGCCCAACCACCGTCTGGACGTGACTTGGGGAGGAACCCCCATTTTCACCGACTTGGACATCGGCTACCAGCCGGTGACGGGTGGTCGATTCGGCTGGGGCGGTCGGACGGGCGGCTTGAATGCCAACCAGTTTGTGGACGACGTTTCCATCACCACCACCGTCGCCACCCCGCTGCCGCCGGTCCCTCCGGCCACGGCGTTCTTTGATTTTAATGCTGGACTGCCCGCTGGCACCAACAACTACGGCAACGCGGGCGTTCAAGCCACAGGCGGCGCCGGCAACACGGGCTACATGCGCCTGACTGAGGCGGTCAACGGCCAGGCCGGCACATGGACGGTGGAGGATCTCAATGCGGGCGGCCCCGTGGAGAGCCTCGACATTTCCTTCAAACTCAAACTTTCCAATGGCACGAACCCCCCGGCGGACGGCTTCGGCGTCCACTGGGCTCCGGACATTGCCAATGCCGGCTTCCCCAACGCGGAAGAGGCCGTCGGCCACGGCCTGTCGGTCGGCTTTGACGTCTATGACAACGGCGGCGGCGAGGCTCCGGCCATCGACGTCTTCTGGCTCGGAAACAAGGTGGGCGGCGTGAAAGTTTCCTCCGCCTTCCTGAACACACAGGGCAGCTTCCTCGACACCCGCATCCGTCTCACCTCCACCGGCAAGGTTTCCGTCACCTTTGGCGGCACCTTTATCATTTACGACCTGCAGGTGCCAAACTGGACCGCCTTTTCCGGCGCCCGCTACGGGTTCGCCGCCCGCACCGGCGGTCTGAACCAGCTTCAGGCCATTGATGACGTGTCCATCACCTCCGTGGCCTTCACCGGTCCCATTGGTTTCGTCGTTCAGCCCGTCGCTCCCCCGGCCCTCGTTGTCGGCGGCAGTGCCAGCTTCTCGGTGACCACGAATGACCCCATCAGCACCGGCTACCAGTGGCAGGTCCTGCCAGTCGGGGCCACCGTCTGGCAGAATGCCCCCGGCGCCTCCGCTACCTCCAGCTACACGACGCCATCCCTCGCCGCAGCGGACAACGGCATCCAATACCGCTGCCACGTCACCAGCTCGAAAAACGGCTCAAGTGCCGACTCCAATGTGATGACCATGCTCGTGCGCGACATCACCCGCCCCGCAGTTGCGCAGATCAATGACACCTTCGACGGCGCCGCCAGCGTGACCAACATCGGGACCGCCACCTCCGCCGTGCAGACTCTCTCCGGCGACTACAGCCTGGAGGCCGCAGGCGGCACCGCCGGTTCCGGCAGCCTCATCCTCACCCGCGCGGAAAATGGGAAATTTGGCACGCTGGTGATTGGTGATGTCAATCCCGGGTTCGCCGTTCAGGGCGTCACTGCCGTGGTAAAAGCCAGCATCAGCGGGGAAAACCCAGCCGACGGCTGGAGCTTCAGCTGGGGCAACAACATCGCCGCCAGTCAGGCCTATTCCGCAGTGGAAAACGGGCTTGGCGACGGCCTGCGCGTCGGCTTCATCTACTACTCCGGCAGCGGCGTGGGCGTGGTTGTCTACTGGAATAATGTTTTCATCACCAAGGTGAACTCGAATCTCGCCACCCTCCAGACCGCCCCCGGCGCTTACAAGGAGGCCATCATCCGCCTCACGCCCAGCGGCACGGGCACCGGGGCGACCCTCGACGTCGCCTTCGGCGGTCTCGTCCTCATCGACGGACTGTCCCTCCCGGACGCCACGCCCCTCACCGGCGCCTCCTTCGCCCTCGGGGCCCGCACCGGCGGCGCGAACCAGCTCCACCAGTTCGATGACTTCTGCATCAGCACCTCCCGCCTCCCCTTTGCCGGAGAGCCGACCATCGACATCAGCCGGAACGAGGACGACATCACCCAGACCATCACCTTCACCGGCATCCTGTCCGTCTCCACGGACCTCGCGACCTGGACCGACCTGAACGTCACCAGCCCCTACGTCGTGCCACTCGGCCTCCTGCCAGACCGCGAATACTACCGTGCCCACCAGTAAACCCGGAGCCGCCATTGCGCGGATTCGGCATCAAATCTCAGAGGCGCATCCCGCACGGGGTGCGCCTCTTTTGTTTCATGCACTCCGGAGTGGCGCAATGTCAAATTGACGGCTGCATCGAGTGATGTAAAATTAACCGCATGACGCGGACTCAGATTCAACTTCCAGACGAGCTTTACCAGAGGGCCAAAGCCTTCGCAGCGGAGCGTGAGATTTCCCTCGCCGAGATGACACGTCGCGGCTTGGAGCTGTTCCTCGCCCGATTCCCCGCCTCTCCCGGCCTCAAGCCAGGCTGGACGCTGCCAAGGGTGAACGGCGGCGGCATCAAGGTGCCCCTCGCCAGCCTTCGTGAGATTGCCGCCGGGGAAGAAGAGATCCACAGTCTGCCTGGGAGATGATTTCCATCGACACCAACATCCTCCTCCCCGCCGTTGAGGAGTGCAACGCTGACCACGCGCGGGCGGCGGATTTTCTCAATTCACTCCACCACCGGGTCGACGTTGCCATCAGTGAATTTATTTTGCTCGAACTGTATGGCCTGCTCCGCAATCCGGCGGTTCTGGCCACGCCGCTTCCGGCGGGTGAAGCAGTGGATGTTTGCGAATCGTTTCGTCAGCATCCTCACTGGCAGATCATTGGATTCCCCGCCGACAGTCGTCGCTTTCACGACGCCTTTTGGCCACGCCTCCGGGCTCCGGATTTCGCCCGCCGTCGTGCCTTCGACTGGCGCTCCGCCCTTTCGCTCCAGCAGCAGGGGATCACCGAGTTCGCCACCGTGAATACGAAGGATTTTCAGGGCTTCGGTTTCGTCCGGGTTTGGAATCCACTTGCTCCCTGAGTTCGGCCCCCTCCAGTCTGCATCCTCCGACCACAACCAGCGCAACCTCCAGCCGCACCGGGAGTTTACCCCTGCCATGAAACCATTCCTCCTTCTCCTTCTCCTGGCCTCCTCCGGCCTGGCCCAACTTCCGGCCGGCACGGCGGTGAAGCGTGATGTGCCCTACGTTCCGGAGGCCGGACCGCGCCAGCGGCTGGATGTCTTCTACCCGGAGAAAACCGACAAGCCGGTCCCCCTGGTCGTATGGATTCACGGCGGAGCCTGGTCTGCCGGCAGCAAGGACCGGCCGCGCGGGCTGCCGATGCTCCTGGAAAAAGGGTTCGCCGTGGCCAGTGTGACGTACCGATTTTCCCAGGACGCGGTTTTTCCCGCCCAGATCGAGGACTGCAAGACGGCCCTGCGCTGGCTGCGCAAAAACGCCGCCTCACTCAATAGACATCTTGCATGAATAGCGATTGTGTTAATATCAGAAAAACAGCGACTTGGCCACCTCGTTGCGGCAGGCGCGCCGGTGATTGTAGAGAGACGCTGCCACCAGCATGACATGGTCGTGGAAACCCTCCTTGCGG
>JANOAS010000142.1:0-2077 GCA_031411255.1 bacterium | reverse complement strand
CTCCTGAAGGAAAGCCGGGTGGAGCCCGGCGGACGGAACACCGCGTTTCAGTACGACTTTAGAAACCGTCTCGAGCACGTCATCTATGGTGAAGGGCACGCAGAAAACCGCTCCTACGCTTATGACCAGGCCGGAAACCTGCTCTCGGTCAACCACCTGTTCGCGGCAGACCCCCAGCAGGTGGACACCGCCCAGACGTATGACAAGCTGCGCCGTGTTCTCACGGAGAGCTCTGCTGGCCGCACCCACCACTACTCCTATGACAATGCCGGCAACCGGGTCGGGACCATCTACGACGGCGGGAGGACCCTTGCCTGCACTTACGATGCGCTCCACCGCCTCAGCACGTGCACGGAGCAGCTGGCCGGGGAGACGACCGCCCCGCGCGTGACAAAGTACCTCTACGACCGGGATGGCCATGTCCGGTTCAAGGCGCTGCCCGGTGGCACGGTGGAGGAGCGCCAGTGGGACAGCCGCGGACGCACCAGCGTGCAGCGGACCACCTCTCCAGCCGCCCCGGCGGTGCATTCCTGGCCTGGGCCGGTCGGGGGCATCGCTTCCCCACCCTTGGACGGCGTATTCCCGGGCTCCCCTGGCCCGGCCATCACCGTGCAGTTCTACCAGTACGACAATGCCGGCAATGTCGGCATTATTCAGGAGCGTACGAATGCCGCCGGCGATCCCGCTGTCGCGCTTGGCGGTCGATTCATCACCAATGGGTATGACGGCGTCCACCGCCTCCTCAGGGAGCACGTCAACGTCGAAGACGAATTCGCGCCCTTGCAGAGCACGGAGTACACCTACGACCGCGCCGGAAACCGCACCAGCCGCACACAGAACTTCGGTCCGCCCTCAATGCAGGGGGAGACACGGTACGACTACGGTGATCCGCTGTCGGCCAATCCGCTGCTGGCCGGGCCGTCCAACCAGGTGCGGGCCATCCGGCGGCCGGATGGGAGCAGTGTGCAGTTCCTCTACGATGCCCACGGGTGCCGCATCCGCCGGTGGGTGAATGCCGGGGCTCCGGCCAGCCTCGTTCCGCCCGCCAGCGGGGTGGACACGCTGGCCTATGACCGGGAAAACCGGCTCCTCACCAGCACGGTCGGCTCGGGGGCGCCGGGCATCCACCGCGTGATCGGGCTGCACACCTTCGCCTACGATGCCCGCAGCCGCCGGGTGTTCCGCAGCACTCCGGGCGGGGACGCCACGGTCGTCTTCAGCGGCGGGACCAGCGTGCAGGAGTACTTCCTGCCGCTCGTCGCAGGGTCGTCCTCAGACTCCGGGGCGGAGGCGGAGACGGGCTCGGGCAGTTCCAGCTCTGCGGCGTGGACCGGGCCGGATGTGGAGTACATCCGCGGCAGTGACTACGGCGGGGGCATTGGCGGCATCCTCTACACGGTGCGCGGCGGTGCCGCCTCGTGCCAGCACTACAACCACCGGGGCGACGTCATCGCCCGCTCCGCCGCCACTCCCGCCGCGGCCGTCACCTGGACGGCGGCCTACCAGGCCTTCGGCACCCGCCCGGACGAACGCGGCACCAACCCCGACCCCCACCGCGCCAACACCAAGGAGGAGGACACCACCGGCCTGCTCAACGAGGGCCACCGCTACCGCTGCCTGGAAACCGGCATGTTCATCACCCGCGACCCGGCCGGCTTCGTGGACGGACCGAACCTGTATGCGTATGTGAGGCAGAATCCGTGGACGATGTTTGATCCCGAGGGGTTGGAATCGCAGTCCGAGCTGCACTGGAAAGAAAAGGCGGATCAAGCCAGCCGAGCTGGGAACCGTTTCATGCAGGCGATGTACGGCTTTCGCCAAGTCGGGGCTGTGTTGAACCCGTTCAACTCGGAAAGCAGCCTCAGTAGCGCGAATCAAAAATTTGCAGAGGGTGTCGACCAGGCAGCGACGGAAATCAGCAAATCCCCGATTCCCGCGCCGCTGAAGGGAATTGCCAAGTTTGGCCTAGGCGCAGGCAGTTCGGGAAATGGCCTCAACCCGATAAACGCCGCAGTTGGTTTGACCCAGACTGCGAAAGCCGTGTATGAGCGAGGTCCGGTCGAAGTGGCGGCAGCGG
>JANOAS010000141.1:0-18876 GCA_031411255.1 bacterium | reverse complement strand
CCGCAAGGAGGGTTTCCACGACCATGTCATGCTGGTGGCAGCGTCTCTCTACAATCACCGGCGCGCCTGCCGCAACGAGGTGGCCAAGTCGCTGTTTTTCTGATATTAACACAATCGCTATTCATGCAAGATGTCTATTGTTGGGCTGGGAAAGGGCGGAGGCTGGCAGCCATCGGGAGGCTTTCCCCTAAAAACAGCGAGAATTGAAGAGGAGGGAACGGCGAAAGCGGAGAAAGAACCTGTTGCGCCCATACCATCAGTCACCTGCCTGATGAGGTGGCTGGACTCTGATGCCCGCGCCCCGAGTGCCGACACTCCGTTTTCTCCGTCCCCTCCTGTTCCAAACCATTCCGGCGTTTAGGTTGCCCCCCAGCGCAAGACCTGAGTGGTGGGGGGGCGACATGGCTTCGGTGGTAGTTTTCCCAATCATCCTGCCCGGAAGGATCCTGCCTGCTCCGGGGGCCGGGGCTTCTTGGGCGCGGTGGGCTTGGGGCGCGGCGAGACTTGCAAAGTCTCGTTCCTTGGGCGGAGCGCAGGGGAAACTTCAGGGATTTCCGCCGATCACCACCTGGGCGGCGGCGGTGGTGGCGGTGTGGGTGAGGCTGAGCCAGATTTGGGTCACGCCGCGTGCCTGGGCGGTGGCGGCGGCGGTGCCGTGGAGCCGGATTTCCGGGGCACCGCTTTCCGTGCGAACCACCTCGATCTCTCTCATCGCCATGGCCTCGCCGATTCCTGTTCCGAAGGCCTTCGCCACTGCCTCCTTGGCCGCGAACCGAGCGGCCAGCGAGGGGGCGGGATCCTTGGCCGCCAGGCAGTACGCCCGCTCCCCTGCCGTGAAGACCCGTTCGAGAAACTTTTCCCCGGACCGCTCCAGAATGCTCCGGAAGCGGTCGATTTCCACCAGATCCAGGCCGATGCCCAGCAGATTCATGCCGTGGGCGGGTATTTCGCCATGGCGGCCCGCATTTCGGCAACGGCGGCCTTCAGCCCGATCTCCACAGACCGGCAGATGATGTGGTGGCCGATGTTAAGTTCCGTCAAATGAGGCACTACAAAGAGTTCCTCCAGATTTTTCGTGGAAATGCCGTGCCCGGCGTTCACCTGAAGGCCGAGTTCCTTCGCCAGACGCGCCCCGGCGGCCAGCTTCCGCACCTCGGCGGTCCGCGCCTCGCCGGTGGCATTTGCAAAGGCCCCGGTGTGCAGTTCCACCATTTCCGCCCCCACCCGGGCGGCAGCCTCCAACTGGGCCGGCTCCGGGTCGATAAACAGGCTGACCTGGATGCCCGCGCCCTGCGCCGCCCTGGTCGTCTCCGCCACGGCGGCCTCGTGACCGGCCACGTCCAGCCCGCCCTCCGTCGTCACCTCGCGCCGGTTCTCCGGCACAAGACAAACGGAAAAAGGCACCACCTGAAGCGCAATCTGAAGGATTTCCGCCGTCACGCCCATCTCCAAATTCAGCCGGGTGCGAATGTGTGATTTCAGACTGAACACGTCCGCATCCTGGATGTGCCGCCGGTCCTGCCGAAGGTGGATGGTGATCTGGTCCGCTCCGCCCTCCTCCGCCAGCGTCGCCGCCCTCAGGAGGTCCGGCTCGGCATTTGGCAGGTGCAGCATGCCCACGTAGCGGACCTGCCGCAGGGTGGCCACGTGGTCGATGTTGACTCCAAGTTGAAGATTCATTTTTTGGCGGATTTCACAATTTTCAATGCCAGAAATGGCGGACCCCGGTGCAGCACATCGCCATTCCCCGCTCGTCTGCGGCGGCAATAACCTCCGGATCCTTGACCGAACCGCCCGGCTGGATGGCCGCCGTGGCCCCTGCCTCGGCTGCGGCGATCAACCCGTCCGCGAACGGGAACATAGCATCACTTGCGACCACACTTCCGTCCAGAGAAAGCCCCGCCTCCCTCGCCTTCCAGACGGCGATCCGGCAGGAATCCACCCGGCTCATCTGTCCCGCGCCGATTCCCAGCGTCCGGTCCTTGCCGCAGAACAGAATTGCGTTCGATTTCACATGCTTCACCACTTTCCACCCGAAACGCATCGCTTCGATCTCGTCCTTGCTGGGCTGCCGGCGGGTCACCACCTTCTCATCCAGCCCTTCCAGACCACGAGCCCGGGCGTCCCGGTCCATCACCATCAGTCCACCGGGGGCGGACTTGATCACAGGGGCCGGATTGTCCAGCGTCCGGGCAAAGGCCTCGCTATACTGAATCAGACGCAGATTTTTCTTCTTTTGCAGCATGGCCCGGGCCTCGGCGTCGAAACCGGGGGCGATGATAATGTCGGTAAAAATCCCGGAAATGACCCTGGCCAGGCTTTCCGTGAGGGGGCGGTTGCAGACGATCACCCCGCCGAAGGGGGCCTGTTTGTCCGTCTCGAACGCCTTGTCCCAGGCCGCCCGCAGGTCCTCGTCCAGCCCCACGCCGCAGGGGTTCGTGTGCTTCAGGATCGCCACCACCGGGCGGTTGAACTCGCACACCAGCTCCGCCGCCGCCTCGATGTCGAGAACGTTCGTGTAGCTCATGTCCTTGCCATGGAGCTGGGTGAAATAGTCCGAAAAGCTCCCGTAAAGCGCCGCCTTCTGGTGCGGATTGTCCCCGTAGCGCAGCGTGGTGTGCAGCGGCAGACTGACGCTGAAGCTGGCGCCGCCGCTCAGGTAATTGGCGATGGCCCCGTCGTACGCAGCCGTCCGCTGGTAGACCTTGGCCGCCAGCATTTGCCTTGTTTTGAGCGTCGTGTCCCCGTTTTCGCGCAGCTCCAGCAGGACCGGCTCGTAGTCCGCCGGGTCCGTGATCACGGTCACGGATTCGTGATTTTTCGCAGCACCGCGCAGCATCGCAGGGCCGCCAATGTCGATGTTCTCCATCGCTTCATCGCGCGTCACCCCGGCCTTGGCCACGGTTTGCTCAAAAGGATAGAGGTTCACCACCAGCAGGTCGATGGGCGGGATGCCCAGCTCCTTTGCCCTGGCCTCGTGCTCGGCATTTCCCCGGATGAAGAGAAAGCCGCCGTGAACCTTCGGGTGCAGGGTTTTCACCCGGCCGTCCAGGCACTCGGGAAAGCCCGTGTAGTCCGACACCTCCACCACCGGCAGCCCTGCATCCCGCAGAGCCTTGGCCGTGCCACCGGTGGAGAGGATCTCCACCTTCAGCTCGTGCAGTTGCTTGGCAAAATCCACAATCCCGGACTTGTCCGAGACCGATATCAAGGCGCGTTGAATGCTCATTTTGAATCTAAAAAACAAAGCCCGCCCCCCACTTCTGGGCTGGCGGAACTCCCCGGAGGATGCCCCCGGTCCCCCCCCCGTTCAAGACACAAAATCCCCCTGCATTTGGCAGTGGGGGAAAAGGGGCGCGCGCCCTCCCATTCCCGCCCCTGGGCAGTTTCCCAGTCTCCACGGCAGAGAAATCCACCTTGTCACCCCTCCCCTGGCCGGGTTACACTCAGGCCGAATTCGCCCCATGAAATCCCCCACCCTTCCCCTTTCTGTCCTCGCCGCCGGCGTGGTCGCGTTCATTGTGCTGTCTCTTGCCCCGTGGAGAAGGCACTCATCCCCCCCGGGACCGCCCGCCGGTTCGCCCACGCCCGGGATTTCCAGCGCCCAGTCCCCCGCCCTTCCGCCCCTGACAGTGGCCCCACCGTCCACAGCCGCCCGGCCTGCGGAAAATCCGGAGCCTCTGCACCCGCTGCAGGCGGCGCGGCCGGACCGGCAATGGCGCTCACCGGTTTCAGAACCAGCCTTTGCGGATTTCCGCCAGTGGACGGACGACTATGCGGCGGCCCCGGCGGCGGAAAGGCCAGCGCTTTTGGAAAACGGGCTGAAGCTCGCCCGGGAGCGGCGGGCGGAACTGAGCGACCTGATGGAGCGCGACCCGCGCCGGGCGTGGGCACTCCAGGTGCCCCCATCCGTGCGGCGCGGGCTGCCGGAGGGAATCACGGCGGAGCTGGAACAGCCGCTGGACGGGCGGGGTGATCTGCTGGTGGCGGCGTTCATCGCCATGCCGGGGCAGGAGGCCCGGGTGCGCCCGGCGGAGCGGCAGCTGGAAATCAACGGCCGCACGCTGAAGGCGTTCACCTTTGGCCAGAGGGAGTCCGAGATGTCGCGCAGGGACATCCCCGTGGCCGGCATGGTGCTGGATGACAAAATCGTGATCAATGAGTACCCGGCGCGCATCCTGGAGCCGGACGCCGCAGCCACCGCGCGCGCCACGGCGGCGAACCCGCCCACCTGCCCGGTCTCCGGCCTGGTCACGGAGGCGTCCGAGGACGAGGTGGTGCTCGACTACGTCTGGGGCGAGCCGAATTTTTTCTGCGGGCCGAAGCACGCCCAGGACCAGCTGGACGCCCGGCTGCAGGCGGAGCTGGCCCTGCCGCCCGGCGTGGCGGCCTCGGGCATCGGCGGCGCGGCGGTGGAGCTGCCGGTGGCCATGTCCGGCTACACCGAGGGAACAAAAAAGATGCTCATCATCCGGGTCGATTTTCCGGACAAGGCCGGCCAGGTCGTGAGTGACGCCACCCTGAACACTCTGATCGACAACTTTGGCACCCACTGGGCGGAAATGTCCTACGGCAAGACGACGTGGTCAAAGGCGGGGGCCGGATCCGACTTTACCCCCACTCTGCGACTGCCAAATCCCCACGCCAGCTACACGGGATTCGGCACCATGCTGAACGCAGCCCGCGCGGCGGCCAGTGCGGCGGGGTATGACTATGCTGACTACAACTTTGACGTGGTCGTCACCGGGGACAAACCGGACGTGGGCTTTGGCGGCGTGGCCTTCGTGGGCGGACGCGGCGCGTGGCTGGCCAATGGCCAGTGGAATCTGGGCGTCGGATCGCACGAGGTGGGGCACAACTTCGGCCTAAACCACGCCGGCTACTGGCAAACCACGGACAAAACCACCATCGGCGCGGGCTCCAACGTCGAATACGGCAATCCCTACGACCACATGGGCGGTGCCAGCAGCGCGACGAGAGCCCACTTCGGAGCGAGGCAGAAAAACTACCTCGACTGGCTCCCCGACGGGGACGTGTTGAACGCCTCCGCCAGCAACACCTACCGCATCAACGCCTTTGACATGCAGGCCGCCACCGGCAAGCGCACGATCAAGATCGACCGCGCCGGCACCACCACCAATGACTACTGGATCGAATACCGCCAGACCTGGGCCTCCTCGAACAAATGGGCCAAGGACGGCGTCTTTCTAAACTGGGGGCCGCACGGCATCAACAACGCCAAGCCAATGCTCCTGGACATCGTCCCGGGCGGTACCAAGGACGACTGCCCGCTGCTCATCGGCAGGACCTTCTCCGACGGCGACATCCACATCACCCCCGTCCTGCGCGGGGCCGACACGGCCACGACGGTGACCTGGGTGGACGTGGTGGTGAACCGCGGGACCTTTGCCACGGATCAAAAGCCGACCGTGACCGTGGGCGCGAGCAACATCAACCCCGCCGTCAACGGCACCATCACCTGCACCGCCACCACCAGCGATCCCGACGGCGACACGGTGGCCTATTTCTGGGACTGGGGTGACGGCACCTGGACGGCGAACAACAGCGCCTCCGCCACCCACAGCTGGAGCGCCTCCGGCACAAAAACGGTCCGCTGCCTGGTGACGGACATGAAGGGAAAGACCGCCACCGGCCCCCTGCTCGTCCAAGTGGGCACGTCGTCCACCTCCTTCATCCAGGGCGTGGTGAAATCCTCCGCCGGTCTGCCGCTGGAGGGCGCGGTCGTCTCGGCGGACGCCACCCATACGGACACCACGGACAGCGAGGGCTACTTCGCCATCACCGGTCTGGCCACCGGCAGCTACACCGTCACCGCTGCCAAGGGCACGCTGACCATGGCTCCCGATGGATTCACCAACCCCGTCGCCGTCGGACCGAACAAGCAGAATGTCAACTTCAAGGCCCTGCCCGGCGCGCCCGGGTTCACGGCCATCAAGCCGGGGCTCGTCGACGCCGGGTCAAACACCGGAGCCGTCATCCTCGGCCTCAGTGATCCAGACACCGCCACCTCCGCCCTCACCGTCACAGGCGTTTCCTCGGACACAACCATCATCCCCGCCGCGAACATCGCCTTCGGCACCTCCGGCACGCTCAAGACCTGCACCGTCACCGCCCCGGCGGGGAAATCCGGCACGGTGAACATCACCATCAGCGCCGGTGATGGAGCGACCACCGCCGCCTACGTCTGGCCGGTCACGGTGAACGCCCCGCCCGTCCTCACTGCGGGCACGCCCACCACTCCGGAAAACACCCCGCTCACTCTGGACCTGCGCACTCTGGTCACAGACGACCTCACTACGGACGATTTCATCCGTTTCTCCGCCTCCCGCGTGCGCAATGGCAGCGTCTCCATCGCCCCGGACGGCTACACCGCCACCTTCACCCCGGCTCCAAATTTCCAGGGGGCCGCCTCGTTCCTCCTCCGGGCCAATGACCAGTCACTCAGCTCACGCACGCTGCTTTTTTATGACTTCGAGTCAGCAACCGATGTCACAACCGGCGCGCTGGCGGATTTGTCGAACTTCAGCCGCACCGGCAGCATCGATTCGGTGAACAACGGCACCTACGGCTCCTCTATCGACGTGCCGCAGCAGATCGCCCCGCAGAGCGGACGCTCGCTCGCGCTGACGGAGGTCGGCACGAATGGCGCGGCCCGGGTCATCCGCGCATTCACCACGGAGGAGTTCAATTTCAGCGCCGCAGACTGGACCGCCAGCGTCTGGGTGAAGCGCAAGGACACGACGAATGACGACGTCGTCTTCCACCTCGGCGCGGGCGATGGGGCCGGGCCGGAGGACGAGCTGGACGTCTTTTTCCCTGCCGGGGCGGACGAGCTGCGCCTGGAAAAATGGAACGGCACGACGAAGCAGGCGGCCATCACGGCGGCGGGGCTTCCGGCCGGTGCGTGGCATCATGTCACTGTCACTTGTGACAATACCGCCTCCGGCGTCGGCACCCTCGCCCTGTATGTCGACGGATTTCTCGTGAACTCAGTGGCCGCCGTTCCGCTCGCCTTCTTGCAGGGTTCGCCGGTAGTCTTTGGCGGCACGGCGGTGGACACGGCGAATACGACCCGCTGGCTTGAGGGCCAGCTGGACGAGGTCACGCTCTTCTCCGGAGTGGTCGCCCGTGCGGAGATCATGGCCCTGGCGGGCATGCCCGGCCGCAATGAACTCGGCCTCTCCGCCACCGTCAGCGTGCCTGTCACTGTGACCGGGGTGAACCAGCCACCGGCCATCGGCGTCGTTGGCGACGCAGGCCTCGCCCCCGGCCAAGTCTCCGCGCCCATCCCCTTTATCCTCTCGGATGCGGAGTCCGAGGCGCGCACGCTCACCGTCTCCGCATCCTCGTCAAATACGACGCTCCTGCCGAACACTGGGCTCACCCTTTCCACCGCCCCCGCCGCGTGGACCAGCCAGGACATCGGCGCGGTCACGGGCGCCGGCAGCACCACGGAGGACCACGGCACCTTCCTCGTTTCCGCCTCCGGTGCGGGCATCACGGGCACGGCGGATGAATTCCGCTTTGTCCACCAGCCGCTGGCGGCCGATGGCGAGATCCTCTGCCGCGTGACCAGCCTGGATTTCTCCAGCGAGGCGTCGAAGACCGGCGTCATGCTGCGGGACGGCGTCACGGCGGACGCGCCCTTCGCCTTCGCGGGCATCACGGCGGGCCAGGGGCTCGTCTTTCTCTCCCGAGCCACCGCCGCCACGGCAGTCACCAGCTTGGCCACGGTGAATGGAGTGAGCGCCCCGTGCTGGGTGCGGCTCACCCGCACCGGCGGCAGCATCACCGCTTCGTGGGCTCCCGACTCGGCCGGCACGCCCGGTGCGTGGACGGCGCTCGGCACTCCGCTCACCCTCACCCTGGCCTACGCCCGCGCCGGGCTGGCCCACACCAGCGCGGTGGACGGCACGCAGAACATGGCCGTCATCGACCACGTCGGCGGTAGTGTCCAGCTGGGCGGGGAGCGCACCATCACCCTCGCCCCCGCCGCCGGGCAGAGCGGCATCGCGAATGTCACCCTCACCGCCAGCGATGGAGCCGCCACCGCCACCCGCAGCTTCCGCGTCGTCGTCGGCCTGAATGAACCGCCCACTCTGGAGCCCATCGCTGATTTCTCCGTGGTGGATGGCAGCACACCCGTGCCTGTTGCCCTCACCGTGGGCGACCTCCACACCGCCGCCGCCAGCCTCACACTCACCGCCTTTTCTTCAAACCCGAACCTCGTGCCAGACAGCCGCGTCGTCTTCTCCGGCACCGGCGCGGCCCGCTCCATGCTCGTGCGCCCCGTGCCCGGTGAAACCGGAACCGCCACCATCATGGTCACGCTCAGTGACGGCACGCTCACCACCACCCGCACCTTCACCGTCACCGTCACGCCGGGGGATCCCACCCTCCTCGTCCACGCCGGCGGCTGGTGGCGCTACCTCGACACCGGGGCCAACCCCTCCAGCTGGACGACGCCACTGTTTAACGACTCCTCCTGGCCCCGCGGCCCGGCCCAGCTCGGCTTTGGCGATCCCCAGGAGACCTACGTCGCCGCCGTTTCCAGCCGCATCACCACCTACTTCCGCCGCCACTTCACCGTCACGGATCTCGCCGCCGCTGGCTGGCTCAAGCTGCGCCTCCTCCGCGACGACGGCGTGGTCATTTACCTGAACGGCCAGGAAATTTGGCGCGACAACATGCCAGCCGGGCCCGTCACCCCCGCCACCCTGGCCCCCACCGCCGTGAGCAATGCCGCCGAAACCACGTGGTACACCCGCCTCATCACCACACCGCCCGTCGTCCTCGGGGAGAACACCCTCGCCGTCGAGCTGCACCAGAACAGCACCGCCAGCAGCGACCTCAGCTTTGACCTCGAGGTCCAGGCCGTCCAGCCCGCCCCCACCCAGGTCATCGCCCCAGGCAGCGTCTGGACGTATCTGGACACCGGCGTCGATCCCGGCGCAGCGTGGAACACCACCGCCTTCACCGCCACCGGGTGGAAATCCGGCCCGGCCCAGCTCGGCTACGGCGACGGCGACGAGGCCACCACCATCGCCAGCGGTCCGGACAACGCCCACTACCCCGCGAACTGGTTCCGCCAGACCTTCACCGTCGACGACGCCAGCCGCATCGCCCAGCTTGGCCTGCGCCTGAAGCGCGATGACGGCGCCGTCGTTTACCTGAACGGCATCGAGATCCTCCGCGACAACATGCCCACCGGCGTCATCACCGCCACCACCCTGGCCGAGGTCTCCATCGGCGGCACCGACGAGCAAAAGTGGAACACCTTCACCCTTTCCCCCGCCGCCCTCGTCACCGGCACGAACCTCCTGGCTGTGGAGGTCCACCAGAAGGCCGCCAACAGCAGCGACATCTCCTTCGACGCCGAGCTGCTCACCTACCGCCACGAGGCCCTGCCCCAGATTTCCTGCGACTGCCGCACCTCCGGCGTCACCATGGCCTGGCCCGCCTGGGCCGAAGGCTGGCTCCTCCAGTCCTCCCCCGACATGGCGGTCTGGACCACCCTCGCCCTCACCCCCGTGGAAACCCAGGGCCGTTTCTCCGTCACCCTGCCCCGCACCACCACGAAGCTCTTCTACCGCCTCATCGCGCCATGAGGAAACTCCGCCAGCTTTTCATCCCGGCCCTCCTGGTTTCCCTGCTCGCCGCTGGCGACAAACCCGTCGAGCCCCTCGACCTGCCCGAAGGCACCGACCTGTCCTCCGTGCCGGAAACCGGCACGATGTTGCTGTCCGCCAACCGTAAATACTTCAAAGACCTTTCCGGCATCCGCGCCAGCTTCCGTCGCCGCCTGGCCGGCATCATCGAAAAAGCCGATCGGATTGAGCTGCTTCAGTTCGAGTCCACCGCCCTCAAACCAGAGAAGGACCTGCCGGAAGATCGCCGCTTCCGCATCTCTCCCTATCGCACCAACGCCGAAATCAAGAAACGCCAGACTCTTTCGCCTGGGGACATGGCCACCGTCCGCAGCGGGCTGTCAGGCCTGCTAAACACCGCCGACGACTTCTCCGGTGGTGCCTGGTGCCACGAACCCGCCTGCGGCCTCCTTGTCTACTCCGGCGACCGCCTTCTTTTCCGCACCTCCTTTTGCTGGAATTGCGGTAACTACTTCCTCCCCTACCCGGACGACGATGACGGTTCCGCCTCCTGGGTCGGTCTGCCCGGTGCCTGCCCCCTTGAGGCCATCCTGAAAAGCCTGCAGCCCTGAGTGCCGCCCGCATCAACTACTCAGCCCTCCACCCAGACCCGCCAAAAATCTTGCTTTCGTGTCGGGTTGGATACATCGACGCTCGTCCCTATCACATTCACCCTGAATCAAATGACCACCCACCAAACCACCCCCTTCAAAACCCCGCCCCTCGTCTGGAGATACGAACAGACCGGCGGCTAATATCCATCTGTTCGCCCAAATCCGATGCCACCATCAATCAAGAAGCGTTTGCTCAGAGTTGCTGGCTTCATGTTGCTGCCACTATTCTGTCTTACCTGCCTTGTTGCCTGCAGTGTCGTAAACCCGATGGCGATGGGCTTCTTGACCTCATTCGAGGTCGTGAACTCCACGAAGGAAGATCTGGTCGTCACGCCGATTGGATCTCGTGGTCCCGAGGGCAGGAGAGGCACGCTGCCGATTGCCAGTTCATCCGGACTCTACATCATGAGTTCCCAGAGGAGCGAGTTCGTTCTGTCAGCCTCATCGACGCTTCGACTCACATATGACTGGGATGACGTGCAGTTCACTGAGATTCTTTTCCGTCGCCCTGATGGCTCGCACTCGGTTCTAGAGACTGGGTTGCACCCCACGCCGGGCCAGTATATGCAGCAGCCCACCAAGCATTTCGAGATTGCCGACTTCACTACCTTTCATCCAGCGACTGACATACACTTGGCTGTCTTGCGCTCACAGGCGGACAGGTTGCCCATTGGATACATCCTCGCAGCGCTTGGCCTATTGTCTCCCATTTGCTTCTGGGCAGCGAGACGCATCAGGCTGCCCGAGTTGCCTTCTCCACAGCCAGCATGACGGAGTCCACAATCAAAACGAGGGCGAATGCCTTAAATGATTAAGCGTTAATTTCCACCCTCGGGCTGTGGCGGCGAGGGGAAGGCTTTTCCCCGGAATGGGGCGCATTCAGCCTGTTGAGCACCACATTTTGTGCAGGCTGGGCGGGACGCGCGACTAAACGGGGGCGGGCGGCCCGGATTTCGGGGCGGGAGGGGTGTTCGGATGGCTTTTTCGAGGCGGGGCACGCGCCCCATGAGCCGTTTTGACCCAAAGTGGTGCAGCAGGAACGGCATCTCACTCCGCCATCGGGCTCGGGAACCAGAACTGCCGCAAGCGCGTGGATCGCTTTGGAGTGCAGTAGCGGCCAAGCCTGCGCTCCCCGGCAAGCCGCAATCCTGTCGTGTGCCGGCCTTTTCTCCCGCCTACTTTTGCGTCGCCGCCGGTTCAGAGGCCATTGGCACCACCTCCTGATCCCGGGTGACCGTCCAGAAGCCGTCCGCAGGGTCATAGTCCAGCGTGAGCCCGTTGGCCTGTGCCAGGTGCTCCAGTGCGGCGAAGGGGCTGGCGGTTTCAGAAAAGGTCACCGGCTCCTTGCTTTCGATCACATTTCCCGACTCCTCCTCGAGCGGCAGCATGAAAGACTCTAGGGTAATATCAAAACCCGTCACCATCGTCGTGGGCCCGCCAGAGACGGCACGCAGGCCCAGCCCGGCCTCAGCCGCCAGCTTTTCCACCACCGCGCCCAGATGCGCCCGGTCAAATTTGAATTCCTGCGCCGGTTTTTCCCTCAGCTCCTGCGCCAGCTCCTCCGCTGCCGGATTTGCCAGAGGCTGGGTGGTGGCCGGGCTGAAAAGGAGGCAGAGCTGGCCGGCCGGGTTTTCCAGATCCGGCACCATGATGCGCCCGCCCTGGCCGGGAATCATGAGGAGATCGAGTTCCGTGCCATCCGTCAGCACCGGCTGGGCCGGATTCACCGGAGCCGCGTCAGATTTCGGCAGAGCCCGCTGCGTCAGCATTCCTGTGACCCGCACCAGCAGCCCCTCCCGCCGGGGCGTGATCTCCAGGCTCTGGCCCAGCGTGGTGAAGCTGGAAACCCTCCGTTGCGTGTTCAATACGAAGCGCCCCGCAGAAGCAGCATCAGTGAGAAACGAACTAAACACACCGCTTGCAAAGTTTTGCGGAATCTCCGGCGGTTCAAATTCCACCAATTCCGACCAGTTGGTGGGAACGCTGGGAGTGACCGGAAAAGCCGTATTCTGGCCCACATCCACGATCAGTTCATTGCTGATCTCTCCCAGCGGCCTTGCGCTATTCACTCCGTAAAGAACAGCCCCGTTGAAGTCTCCGTTTTGCACCTGCAGTCCGGCTGCATCCGCACCAGCGTATTCATTCACGCTCCGCACCTGCGCCTCCTCCTGTCCCTCCACGGTCAACTCGGGCTCCGGGGAGGCCTGAACGAAGCTGGAGGCAAATGTAATTTCAGCCGGTTCCCCGTTCTGCGCCGCCACCCGGCCATTGACGTCCGAGACGAGCGTACCCCAGTATTCAACCGCATCCCCTCGGGCCCACGTGGCAACGCCATTGCCATTTTCCTGCCAAGTGTTCAGGCCAGGATGACGATTCAGCGGGAGTTTCCGAAGTTCTCCCCTGCCATAGGCATGACTCAATGACACATTGTCGGCCCACGCCGCCACCCGCCCGGTGGTTTTTTCCATGCGGGCGGCACTGCCGTTGAAGGCGGTCGCGTGCGCGGAGGCCAGCTTCGTGGCCCCTGTGTCGGTCGCCAGATTCCGCCGGGCCTCGACCCACTGCTCGTGAGTGAGCGTGGCATTTCCCCACGGCCGGGCCTGCGGCAGGCGGTAAAACTGGGAACTGAGCGTGACGGGATTCCGGTCCTGGCGTTTCAGCACCTCCACCGCTGCATCCAGCACCCGGGCCAGCCGCGGCGGCAGGGTTTTCGTGAAACTCAGAGTCATGCTTTCCTGGTCAAACGTCCCATACCAGTCCGAAACCCACGCCCCCAGCGCCCGCAGCGGGGAAAGGTCATAAGTGGGCCTGTCTCCTTTTTGCGCCGCCTCATTCAGCACCCCGCGCGGGATGCCGGTGTAAGTCCGGCTCAGCAGATCCGTCTCATGGCGCAGCGCGCCCGCCGGTAGTGGCACCATCACAACGGAGTCAGCCGTAACAGTCAGCTTTTGGTCCGCCTGCGCCGCCACCAGCCTCAGCACACTCAACAGCGGCAGATCTTTTGCATTCAGCGTGATCACCGGCTCCTGAGCGCCCGCCGCCACGGGCGGTGCGATGAATTTCAACGCAGGCACCTCCAGCCCGGACTCCGGGTGGGCGTACTCCAGATACCTGGCCCCCAGCGTCTCCAGCACCTCCCCCAGCTTCTTTTCCTGAAACACCGCCTCCGGGATGTAATAGCGGGCCAGGAGTTGGGCCGTCTGGCCGTCCTCCTGGGGCAGCTTCTCCCGCCGGTGCACCGTGCCCGGCTGCGGCGGCCGCAACCTCGCAGGCGTGGGTGTCTCATTTTTCGCCACCACCGTCTCCGCAGGGCGCGGACGGAATAGATACCCCAGCAGCCCAAGCACCAGGAGCCCCGCCGCCACCTGGCCCACCCGCCGCCGGTCCTGCATCCAGCCCGGAAACTGCAGCACGCGGCTCCTCTCCGGCAGCTCCGCAGGAAAGAGAAACGCCATGGACGCCACCCGCGCCTCGTGGTCCAGCACGCGCTCCAGCATCGCCTCCTGCCGCGTGGCCCGGACAAACTCGTCCGCCACCTCCCGGTCGGCCAGGATGTCCTCACCGAGTTCACGCAATTCCCCGGCTGTGGCCGTGTTGTTCAGATAGGAATCAATTGTTTTCATAATATTGTTGTTTTTGTGCTCAAGCCTCCCCCACCCCGCCGGCCTTCAGCCGCTTTTTCACGCAAAGCTCCAGCGCCGTCCGCAGGCGCGACAGATTCTGGTAAACGGCATCCGCCGTGGAGTTCACCCGCCGGGCAATGTCCTCCCCGCGCAGCCGGTCCCGGTATTTCAGCTCCAGCAGCGTGCGGGAACTCCCCGGCAGCGCCTCCAGACACGCAGAGAGAGCCTCTTCCCGCTCCCCCGCCGGAGCCTCCAGCCGGTCATACGCCTCCTGAACGGCCTGGATCACCTCCGGTGCGAACGGCACCGGAAACCGCGCCGACTTCCTCTTGGCCTGGAGAATCTTGTTCGTCGCCACCCCCCGCGCCCACGCCCCGAACGAACGGCTGGAGTCAAACGTGGCAAAGGATTTCCACAACGTCAGCGCCAGATCCTGAAAGACGTCGTCCCGCGCTGCACGGTCCCGCACCAGCGAGCCGATGTAGGCCTTCAGGTCAGCCTGATGCTCGAGAAAAAGTTGCAGAAATCGGGTGGGATCGTCCATGGCAAGGAGCGGGGCCGGGAAAAGGTGCGCCCCCTCTCTTTCACGCACCAGCCCCGTTTTCTGACAGGAAAACTTTTGCCTGCTTTAAAAAAGCTGAACCCGACTCCGGCGACCCGGGTATTCGGTGCGTCGCGGACGTCCGGCAGGAATGCCCTGGCAAACTGCGCTGGAAAGCGAGGACTCGTCAGCGTATATTGGCGGAATGAGGCTCTTTGAGGAAATCGTGAAATTCATCGCCGACGCTGCCGGTGCCGAGAAGCTCGGGGCGTTCAAGCCCTCCCCGGCGGCTGAAAAGAGGGTCGCCGGCCTTCTCGCACGGCAGCAGGCTGGCACCATCCGCCCCAGGGAGCGTGAGGAGCTGCAGCTCTTCGTCCAGCTTGACCACGTCATGAGCCTGGCCAAAGCAAAAGCCCGCGCGCGCCGCAGCGCCCCAGCTGCGTGATCTACTCTGTGTCAGCACGCCTGCGCCGACTGGTCTTCGAGGGCGCCTGCGGAGTTTGTGAATACTGCCTGATTCACCAAAACGACGGTGCTTTCACATTTCAGGTGGACCACATCGTGAGTCGCAAACAGTCAGGCGGGACCACTTCCTCGAATCTGGCCCTGGCCTTCCTCAGGTGCAATGTCGCCAAGGGCACGGACCCCGGGGCCTTCATCGGGCGCCCACCCCGCCTGGTCAGGCTTTACCACCCGCGTCGCGACCGGTGGATCACGCATTTCGGCCTGTCGGGCGCGCGTATTGTCCCGCTGACAGATGAAGGCCAGGCCACCGTTAAACTACTTGATCTGAACGGCAATGACCGCCTTCTGCTGCGACGGGCGCTACTGAAGGCCGGGCGCTACCCCTCTCTGGAAGCCCGCTCACGCTTTTTGTAGTCAGGGGGATTCCAGAGCCCCCCGCCGCTCACGGGGCCGGGCTCACATCCAGCCGGATGAATTTCCGCTGCACGCTGGCCGGGGCCTCGACGCGCCAGGTTTCCGTGCCGTCGCCGTTGTCGCCAACGAGCACAGGAGCCACGCCGAGGGCGGCCCATGCCGTCAGATCCGGGGAGGTCTCCACCGTGCTGGAGATGTCGACTGCCCGCTTGACCAGGCGAAACTCGATCCGCAGCACGCCGCCGGTGGTGCCGGCCACGGGCAGGGCGGCCAGCGCGTCACTCTGCGGGGTGAGACCCAGGGCGTAGCGCACCAGATTTGAGACCCCCTGCCCGGAAGGATCTGCGGCGGGGCCGCTGAGGTTGGGGTCGGCCAGCTGGGCTGGATTAAAATGCGTGTGCCGCCAGAGCGAAAACTCCGTGTAAAGCCCAACCCCAGGCCCGGCCCCAGGAGTGCCGCCAGGCGCGCCCAGCGACCAGCCGGCGGCCTGCGACGCCTGTGTTGGATCGCGCAGGATGAGAGAGCGGCCAGATCCGTCGCTGAGCGGAGCCCAGTCGTCGTCGTAGGTGAAGCTCTGGATGATCGCCCCTGTGGCGTCCACCAGCGTTATAGTCTCACCACCGTTGTTCAAGTTAGCAAGGGGGTATTGGCCGGCTACGTTCAATCCCGAGCCGTACCTCGCAGCGAAGGCTGTCAGTTTTTTCACCACCAGAATCCGCCCGCCGCCAACGAGTGACGTGCCGGCTGGAAAGGTGAAGGTGATGCCCTGGGTGAAGGCCGCACCGCCGAGATCCAGCGTGCCGGTGCCTGTGTTTTGCAGCTCGACAAACTCGAAGTCATCCGGGTCAAGACTCACCGCCAGCTCCGCCGCCGTGAGCGGCGCGGCGGGATGGTAGTCGATTTCCGTGATGCGGAGAAACTCGCGCGGAGTCGGCGCAGGGAGCGTGTCTGTGATGGTGATCGTGGCCGTGCTCAGGATGGTGCCGTCAAAGCCGAGAGCCTCCAGAGTGAGGACATTCGGTCCCGGCACGAGCGCCACCTCCGCCGTCCAGGCGGTGCTGCCCGTCCACGTCAGGTTGAGCGGAATGGCGCTGCCATTGCGCCGGATGCTCCTGATGTCCAGCCAGCCGGTGCCGGTGAGCGTGGTCGTGTGGGCCGCCACGGAGAAATCCGCTCCGGCATTTGTACTGATGGCGAACGGCACACTGGCCGGCAGCTGGGAAAGCGCAAAGGCCCGGCGTGCGTTCAGCCAGGAAACGGACAAGCCGTAGTTGTGACCAGTCACACTGCCGTAGTGAGTGAGCCATGTCTGCACATAAGCCGGATCCAGCGCCGTCAGGCAGAGGTCCCGCACGTGGGCCAGGTAGGCGCGGTTGTTGGCCGGACGGGAGACCAGCTTGCCCAGATTTCCCGTCGTCATGTTCAGGGGGGCGCTGGTGCTCGTGCTGAGCAGGAAATCCATGTCCCACGGCAGCACGGAGGCCTGGCCCGTGGTGGGAACGAAGAAGCGGGCATTGTGCGGGAAGCCGCCGGTGAACCACGTGTCGCCCACCCCCAGCAAATTCACCAGAGCAGCGCAGCGCATCCATTCGTCGACGTCGATGAGGGCGTTCGTCTGCGCATCGAAAGCCGGTCCGGCCGGCAGGCCCATCGCCTGGCACATCGCCATCAGCGGCGCGTAGTCGTCCCGCTCCTTGCCCGCCCGGATGTCAAAGAACCCGCGGTAGTGCTCTTTGTCAGCGCCGAGGTCGGTCACGTCGGTCATGTGGTGGGTGAAGGGCACCGGATTTTTCACCGTCTCCACGTTTCCGGACACACTGTTCGTGGTCGGCTCGTAGGTTCCGTCAAAGTTGAAGACACTGCCCTCCGTGTCAAAAGTGTCGCCCGCAAACCCGGCATTGTAGCCATTGAGCTGGAGAATGCAGTGCCCCGTGTAAGTGGTGGTCGGCCCGACAAGGAAGGCCAGGTCGTCCCTCGTGGCGGGGATGCCTGCGCGATGGAAAAAATGCTTGGCGTAGATTTCATCCGGCCTCCGGTTTGCCGGAGCCCGTCCCGAACGGTCAAGTCCCACGCTGCCGTAGATGCCCAGGTAGGGCTCGTCTGCGTTCAGATCCACGTTGATGCCCTGGAAGTCCGTGCCGTCGCGCGCCCGGCCTGCCGCGCTGCCCTGGAGGCGCACGCCCACGTCGTAAAAAACATCCGAGCCCCCGCTGACGAGGGTGCCGCCCGTGGTGGCGTTGCTCAGGAGATTGAGCGCAGAAAACATGGCCGCGCTCTCTGCGGGCTGCATGATGATCCGCAGCTCCCGCGCGGCCACGTTTGACCGCTGGCCGTCATCCACGATGTAGAGAGCCCTTGCTCCCGCCCCGCCCGCCGGCAGGGCCGAAAGCCCACCGGCCGCATTCTGGGCCGACACGTAAAACTGGACCACCGTTCCCGCCGCCTGCCCGGGGATCGTGCCCGACCAGATGCCGCCGGAGTTGGTCATCGCCACGGGCGTGAAGGCCGCGGTCGTCTTCCAGTTCAAGGTCACACCGCTGATGGCCCGGGAGTCCGCCGCCTGGCACGTCACCGTCACGGCCTGCGCTGCCGCCGGCATGACCGGGGAGTGACGCAGCCCGCTCAGCGACGGGCCCGCAACGCCCGCCCTCGAATTGGCCGCGCCGGGGGTGCCCAGGTTTTGCGGAATGGTGAGCGCGTTCACCTTTGCGATGCGCGAGTGATATCCGCGCGCCCCGAGCTTGTTGCTGCCGCTCAGCCACCTGGCGCGGAGCGAAACCTCATACGTCTGCCCGTCCACCAGCGCCGTGTTTGCGGTGAAGGTCGTCTCCGCGTGGTTGTGGTTCGTCTCCGCCGGTCCGGTCGCCAGCAGGCGCAGGACTCCGCCATTCGCGCCATCCGTGGCTGCCGCACTCGCGCTGTGATTTCCCAGAAACCGCCACGCCGCCGCAGTGGCGAAGCTCCCATTCTGGATGAGCTGCTGCGCCGCCCCGTCGGGGTCCCGCGTCACCCGCACATCATCCACAAAGCATTCACCCGCATCCAGCAGCCCGAGGCGCAGTTCATTCCAGAAGCTCGGCCCCACCGGCTGGCCGCTCACTGCCCGCCAGGTGAAGGTCTGCATCAGGCTCTTGGCCGTCTCGTCGCTCGCCGCCCACGAGGCCGGGTGGCCGTTGTCCGCCGCCAGGTCGCGCAGCTCCAGGCTGGAGCCCCCGCCGTCAGCCAGGGCCGGCCATTTTCCGCCGCTGCCGTAGCTCACTTCGTTTGCCGGATTTCCAGCTGCATCCTCCAGCACGATCCGGTCCCCGTTGTTGTTCAGGCTTCCGCTGAAGTTCCCCACGATCATCGCCCCAGGCCACTTTGCTTGCAGCGCCAGCGCATTGTTTGAAATGACCAGATAGCCGCCAGCCGGAATGCTCGTCCCCACAGGGATGGTGTAGCTCACCGCGTCATCCAGCCGCCAGCCGGACACGTCCACGCTGGAGCCGCTCCTGTTGCAGAGTTCGATCCATTCCTCCGGACTTCCTGGGAAATGATACATCACTTCACTG
>JANOAS010000140.1:0-15868 GCA_031411255.1 bacterium | reverse complement strand
CCGCAAGGAGGGTTTCCGCGACCATGTCATGCTGGTGGCAGCGTCTCTCTACAATCACCGGCGCGCCTGCCGCAACGAGG
Organism: bacterium; assembly: GCA_031411255.1. Taxonomy (GTDB): domain Bacteria; phylum Verrucomicrobiota; class Verrucomicrobiia; order Verrucomicrobiales; family V1-33; genus JANOAS01. Next base: position 15,788 of record JANOAS010000140.1, on the reverse strand, counting down.
TGGCCAAGTCGCTGTTTTTCTGATATTAACACAATCGCTATTCATGCAAGATGTCTAATGGATGGGAGGTATTCCGACTTATACAGTCGGGTGAAGAATTGTGCGGAGATTAACAGCTTCAGTTTTTTTGGCAATGGAAAATCCTGGGATGGAAAATCCGAAACTTGAACCAAATGTGGCATCACCGGCTTCTCTGGAAAACGGAGCCCAACGTTGCAAGAAAAATGAGCCCCACGATTCTTTTGCCCCAAGTTCCCCTGCCCCGTTTCACCATCCATCGCCATTGCCATTGCCATTGCCCCTTCGCGCGGCTGCGCGTGATGCAGAAATTTTCAAGGCCCCGGCAGCCCTGATTTCCCCCGGTTCGGAAAAAACATCAGATTTCCTGCCACACCCGGCGGCGGATTCCTGAGAGGCCTGTGGGAGGGCACCGCAGCGCACCGCGCCTGTGCTCTTCCCCATGAAAAACCACCAGTCCCTCACCCACTCTCACCATGCATTGCCACAAAATCCGCCGCCACGGCCAACTACTGGCCGCCTTCACCGCATTGCTACCCACCCTGGGTTCTTCAGGAGCCCCGGCCATCGTCGAACAAATGCCGGACGGTGCCAGATTCATCGAAGAAGCCAGGCCCTGCACCATCAAGGCCACCGAGTTCTCCCCCGGCCAGACAGGACGCATCCTCCGGCTGGACAGCCTTCAGGTGGCACCCGAGTCCAGCCCGGCCAGGCTGGTCATTGTCCCAGGCGGGTTCTCTTTAGAGGGCGAGGATAATTTCATCATTCACTCCCCCCTGCCGCTCTTCTCCGTTGGCCTTGCGGGTGTCATCGCGCCCGGCCAGACCGGAAAACTGGAAGTCTCACTCGTGCAGCGGGGCGACGGAGCGGGCTCCATCATCCACACGCAAACCGTCACCATCACCGGATCAGATCCAGCCGCCCTCTGCCATTTTTGGTCGGACACGGCCTTCAATGAAATCCGCATCACCGCCAAGTCGGACATCCCGGTCGTCTGGACAAAAATCCTCACCGGATGCATCCCGCGCCTGAAGCAGGCCGCCATTTTTGCCGAACCGAACGCCGCCAGCGCCTCGTCTGAGTTCATCCGCCGCAGCCTGGCCACCGGTGCCTCCGGCCCCCTGGGCGTAAAGCCGCCGAATCTCACTGCGTCCGCGCCCGGCGGCCCCGCCATTGCAGATGCCGCTCTCGCCTGGACCGCCTCCGGCCCATTTCACCACTATGGCAGCCTCGGTTTCAGCGGGGTGGACGGAGCCAGCTTGAAGATTGGTGATACCCACCTCTCCCTCCCTGCCCTGGCCTCTGCCGACTACGCCCGGACTCTGGGATTGCTCGCCGGCAGCGAACTCAGTCCCGATGGCCCCGAGCACCTCGACGTCTGCTCCGCCGTCCCGGTCACTGCATTTGGTTTCTGGCTGGTGGAGCCCTCCGGTCCTCCAGCCCTCCTGGGATCAGGGGCCTTCCACGAGTCAAAATTCACCATCCGCCTCTTCCACGGCTCCCGCCAGATCGGCACTACCCACGAGTTCTCGCCACTCAACGACCAGCGTGCCTTCTGGGGCGTCCTTTCACCCCAGCCCTTCACCCGCATCGAGATCCGCGAAGACAAGGGCGGCGAGAAGGAAAACGAGTTCTTCGGCCAGTTCTACACCACACCCTGCAGCGGCTGCTGCGGGGAAAAAACCGCCTCGAAATAATTCTGCAAAAACCCTGCCACAACTGCCGGTGGTTTCCTGAGTGGTCTCGGGACACCGCAGCCTCGGCCCTCCGGGCCCACCCGGTGTCCGGCTCAACCTGCCTCATCATTCACTCGAACCTCTCTACCATTATGAAATCACCGATTCCACCCACATCCACTCTGCTCCGGCTTGTCTGCGCTGCGGCACTCCTTGGATATGTCCTTCCAGCCAACGCGCAGACGCCGGAAATCGTACACCGGTTTAACAACACGACGAACTTTGCCCTAGGTGCGCTTCCGGTGTGTTCTCCGTTTTTTGACACCGACGGCACCATGTATGGCACCTGCTCCAGGGGAGGGACAGGCGAAGAGAACGGCACCGTCTGGAAACGAACTCCAGCAGGCGTTGTCTCCCGCGTGGGTGCCTTCAGCGGGGGAGCTGGTGGCCGTAGCCCGGACTGTGGAGTGCTCAAAGGTGCCGACGGCAATTTTTACGGCACCAACCCCATCGGCCCAGGATTCACATTTAAGGGCACCGCCTATCGGTTAACGTTGGCGGGCGCGATCTCTGAGGTCGTGAATTGGACCGGATCCTCGGGGGCTAATCCCGGCTCCCAACCCTTATGCACGAGCACTCGTGGACCCGGCGGGGTCATCTATGGGTCCTGCCTTACCGGAGGCGCGGGGGGCTTTGGCACGCTCTGGCGCATCAATGCAGACGGCAGCTATAACTTGCTTCACGAAATGACAAACACGTCCCAACAGCCTCAATCCCTCGCTATCATGGCGGATGGGACACTTTTTTTCACTGGGGGTGGCAAGATCTTCAAACGGACCACTGCCGGATTATTGAGCGAGGTGCGTTCGAGCCCTCATGTGATGGGTATGGTCGCTTCCTCTGATGGCAACCTTTACGGCATCAGCTATGATGGTGCTTATGAACTATTTAGCCTGACACAAGAGGGCGCCTACACGACACTCCAGACTTTGCCAAATAGCGCGAGCGGCCTCCTGAACAACACCTATTGCCGCCGTGGTGAGTTTGTGGAAGCTTCAGACGGTAATTTTTACACAATGAACACCCTCCAGATGGTCCGCTTGGGCCGTTCAGGCAGCTTCACTGCCCTGCCAAGACCAGCCCCGAACTCTGGTGGAACGACCGGATTGGCCGAGGGGCCGGATGGATACATCTATGGTATCGTGGCGGACGATGATGGGACGGACCCGGCGTTTGGCGGAGCCATCTTCCGCGTCGCCCTGCAAGCCTCCGCACCAGAAATCGCCTTGGAGCAACCTGCTGGCACAGATCTCGTGGGTGGCACGGCCAGCATCGGCTACGGCACGGTGAATACCGGCAGCAGTGTGGTGAAGACCTTCACCATCAAAAACACCGGCACCGGCGCACTGACGGTGACGGGAGCCAGCGTGACGGGCGGGGATACCGGGGACTTCACTGTAAACACCACCGGCATGTCCGGCAGTGTAGGTGCGGGGAGCAGCACGACCTTCACTGTGACATTCACGCCCACCGCCGCCGGAGCGCGGACGACCACGCTGCAAATCGCCAACAACGACGCGGATGAAGCACCGTTCGACATCACCCTCACCGGCACCGGCAATGTGCCCCTGGACGGCGACACTGACGGCCTGCCGGACGCATGGGAAATTGTGAACTTCGGCAGCGCCGGAGCCGCCAGCGGCACGGTCGACTCCGACAATGACGGCCTCAACAACTTCGGGGAATACGCCTTCGGGCTGAACCCGAACAGCAGCGATCTCAGCGCCCTCCCGCAGGCCACCCGGACAGGCGGGCTGATGACCCTGACGGTGACAAAGCAGCCCCATGCGGCCTACACAATCGTCGCAAGCACGGATCTGAGTGCCGGTTCCTTCAGCACCGCCGGGCTCACCATCGTCACGGACAATGCCACGACGCTCACCGTGCGCGAAACCGCTGCGGGCACGCGTCGCTTCATGCAGGTCCGGGCCGTCCCTGCGCCCTGAAGCATTCCGGCCCCCTTCCCTCACCGGCGCCGCCCCGGGCTGCCAAATGGCGTGATCCGCCTGATCCCAAACCACCGTAACAAATGAAAACCACCAAGTCACCCCACCTTTTAGCCTGGCTGCTGCTCTGCGCGGGCGCTCTCCTGCTGCGACCCTGCAAGCTGTCAGCGCAGGGTCTGCCGCTGGCGGACCTTCGCACGCTCAACGGAGCCGGCGCGCATCCTGCGAGCGCCGAGTATTTCTCGCCGGTCATTTATGCCAACGCAGTCTTCCCCGGGCATGATGCGGGCACCTGGATCGAGTTCGATGCGAACGGGAGTCCGTTCACCGGGCCAGCGTTGCCGACGTTTCAAAATTCGCGCTGCGATGCCAACGGGTATCCGCGCACGCTGGCGGCGGACAAGCGTCTGGGGATCAATCCCTGGTCGCTGAACACGGCCTACCAGAACCGGCCGGCCGCGTGGCCCCGCCTGGTGAATGCGGCGCTGGGGCAGTGGATGATCACTTGGAAGGGCCGGGGGGACGTGCGGCTCAGCGGCGGCAGCCCGCAGTTTCTCGAGGCGCTGTCACGGGGCACGGCGGCGGAAGGGCTCGCCGTGGACGGCACGCGCGTCTATCTTTGCGCCACGGAGGCCAGCCTGCCGAACAAAGTGATCGTGCATTCTCTAGATGCGGCGAACCCGATTACCGATCTCAGGGTCTGGCTGCCGGATCCGGCTGATCCGATGAATCGCACTCTGGAACGACCGACCCTGTCCAAAGCGCAGCGGCTCTACCACCCGGCCTTCATCGCCCGGCTGAAGGACGCGCCGGGGTGGAAATGCATCCGCATGATGGATCTCGGCGGGACCAACAACTCACCGCAGAAAGACTGGGCGGACCGGCGCCTGCCCGATCACGTTTTCCCGACCGGGGTGCTCAACCCGCGCGACGTCATGGAGGGCCTCGGCTCGTTCGTCCTCGGAAACCAGGTCACCGGGATGCCGTTCGAGCACATGGTGGCGCTGTGCAATGAATCTGGCAAAAATCTCTGGATCAACATCCCCCACCTGGCCACCCGCGACTTCATGACGAAGCTCGCCCGGTTGATCCAGTTCGGCAGCGACGGGGTGGAACCCTACCTCACCACCAACGCGCAGCCGGTCTGGCCTCCGCTGCGGGCGGACCTGAAGGTGATCGTCGAGTATTCCAACGAGATCTGGAACACCGGCACCTTTGCGCAGGGGGTGTGGGCGCAGGCGGCGGGGGTGAATGATCCTCCGGAATTCATCGCCCAGCACAGCGCGGATGCCTGGCAGCGGATGGAAGCTGTCCTGGGCACCACCCGCGTGATCCGGGCGGGAGCCATCCAGACCGGCAATCCCGGCGGAGCCCGCGAGCTGCTGGCGGAGTGGCGCAGCGAGGGCGTGGAGCCCGAGATGCTCGCGGTGACGACCTACTTCGGCCAGAATCTCCAATACCACATGAACGGGCTCGGGCTCTTCAACGGCAAGTCCGGCAGCGATCCTTACTGGACAAGCCCGGTGTTTCAGGACCATCTGAATCTGGCCTTCGACAAATGGGAGGAGTTTCTCCTTACGGGCACGGCGGCAGTCGATCCCTTCGGCAGCGGGGACACGCTCTCCGCGCAGGGCGGCCTGCCGGATGATCTGGTGCGCGTGGCGCGCGAGTCGGGCCTGCCCCTGATCGCCTACGAGGGCGGCACGAATTTCTTCACCAACCGGATCGATACCGATCCCGGTGCGCAGCCGGAGAACTCGGCGATCACCATTTTCATGGAGGCGCTGAACCGCCACCCGCGCATGGCGAAGATGGAGCGCATCCATCTGGAGATGGCCCGTTCCAAAGGGCTGTGGATGCACATGCCCTTTCAGCTGGCTTCGACCTGGGGCCGTTTCGGCCAGTGGGGGCATCTGGAAACCATGGACCAGAATCCGGCCGAGGCCGTGAAGTATCAGGCCGTGCGCGACTGGGCCGCGGAGCACGCGACACTGCGCCACCCGGACGACCCTTCCGGCAGCGTGCCGCAGTTCGACCGCCCGGCCCGGCTGCCGCTGGCACTGGCGGGCAGGCCTTACTTTTTGAGCATGACGGTGAGTGGAGGCACGGCGCCGCTGACGGTCTCGCTCATCGCCAGCCGGCTGCCGGCAGGCCTCAGCTACAATGAGTCGGCGCGGACCATCACGGGCACACCGTCGGGCCTCGGCGAGGGACAGTTGTTCCTGCGCGTGCAGGATGCCCAGGGCGATCCTGCGTGGCGGCTTTTCACACTGCGGGTCGTGGCGCCCGGCAGCGTGGTCGACCTGGAGGCCGTGGCCGATGCCGAGGTGGTGCAGTTCGGTGGAAATGCCGGCAGCAACTTTGGCAGCCGCACCGGGCTTCAGGTGGTGAACCCGGTCATTGACCTGTTTGGCGGGCCGCCGGATGGTGCGAAAAGCTACCTGAAATTTGACCTGGGCAGCCTCACGGAGAGCGGTCTCGACTTTTCCAAAGCGGAAGTCGTGCTGACGCAGAGCAGCTCCGCGCCGGTGCCCGCCTCTCCGGCCCCCCGGGTGGTGCTCTACGCCACGGACAATGCCTGGCAGGAAAACACCATCACCTTCAGCAACCGGCCGGCCCCCGTGCTGCCCTCGCCTCTCCCGCCTCTGAGCAGCACGCTCATCCTGCCAGGCCTCACCGGCGGCGGTGTGCCCATGGGTCAGGATGGTGTGATCCGGGCGGATATCACGGCGCACGCACTCACGGCCGGCCCGCTCTTTTCCGTAGTGGTGGCCGCAGAGCGCTACCCGTCCGTCAGCGTGGCGATCCCGGAGCTGGCCGCACGCGAGCATGAGAATGCCACCCTGCGCCCGCGCCTCCGCCTCACCGTGGCGCCCCCCCCCCGCCCGCCCCTCCACCGGCGAGCCCCGGCATTTTCGGCATCCAGCCGCGCAGCAGCACCAATGCGGAAGGAACTTCCCGCACTCTAATCATTAGCCGTCTGCAGACGTCAGACAGCGGCCTCGCCGCAGCCACGGTGCATATCCAGGCGTTTGGAGCCGTCGAGGACATCCTTTTCGGCCCAACCGTTTTTGGTCCTCCTCAGCGTGATGTCTTCTTCGATGAAGGGCAGATGTCTGCGGAGGTCACTGTTACTTTCATGCAGGACAGCCTCTTCGAGCCGGATGAAACGGTCGAAATCACTGTCACAGACGTCACGGGCGGGTTCGTTGACAATGACACCCGTCGCCATGTGGCAACAATCACCAACGACGACCCGCCTCCGGTCGTTTCCTTCAGCGTCGCGCCGCAGGTGGAGGAGGGCGCCTTCCTCCCCTGCACGGTGAACCTCTCGGCGGTGTCAGGCACAGTCACCAGGGTCGTGCTGGAAGCCCGCACCTTCATTTCGGACGTCGCGGCGGGCACGGCGGATTTCACCGCAGGGCCGGTCACGGTGACCATACCCGCCGGGCAGCTTAGTGCGCGGGTGGACATCAAGACCACGGAGGACATCGTGGACGAGCAGAACCAGCCGTTTGAACTCGTCCTGCGCGACCCGGTGAACGCCACGCTGACCACGGCGGCCGCAGGCAAACTTTCCCGCCCCGTCATTCTGGACAATGATGCTGCGCCCGTGATGACAGTCCGCGGCGGACAGAGCCTCAGCGTGCCCGAGGGCGGCGGCAGCATCGCGCTGACCTTCGATCTCAGTCGCCCGTCGGAAAAAATAACCGGCAGCGCCTTCACCCTCTCCACAGCCGACGGCACCGCCATCGCCCCTGCGGACTATGCCAAGGTGATTTCCCGTTCCATTGTCTTCGGGGGGGCGCAGACCAGCTTCACCACCACCATCCCTGTCGTTCAGGACACCAGCGACGAGGCCGACAGCGAAACCTTTCAGGTGGTGCCCACCCTTCTTCCCGGCATCGTCGAATACACCGGCAGCCCCGTCACGGTCTCGATCAAGGACGATGACAATCCGCTCCCGCGCTTCGGCATTCAGGCCGCGGGACAGGTGACTGAGGGAGGACTTCAGTCATTCATCGTCACCCTCAGCCCGGCGGTGAATGCCGTCACGAGCGTGCGGGTGAGCACGACCAACGGCACGGCTGCCTCCCCGGGGGATTTTGTTCAGAAAATCAGCACACTGGAGACCTTTGCCCCGGGTCAGACGGCGAAGGTCGTGCAAGTGCAGACGGTGAATGATGCAGTCTTTGAACTGACCGAAACCTACCAGGTCAGTCTGGCCAGCCCGTTGAGCGCCGCCGGGGCCATCGGCCTCGCCGCCTCGCAGGCAACCGGAACCATCATCGACAATGACATCATCCCAAACGTCACCGTCACGGCTGCCACCGTGAGTGAGGACGCCGGCATGGCGCTGGTCACCTTCACCATCCCGCGCCCGAATGAATCCGGTTCCACGATCACCTGGTCGGCACGCGGAGGAACTGCCGAACCCGGCGCAGACTTCGCAGCGATCACCGGGGACGTCATCACCGTCGTGCCGGACCAGACGAGCTACACCCGCCTCATTCCCATTTATCAGGATGAACTGGTGGAGGGGGGCGAGACCGTTATCCTGGAGGTCTCCGTTTCGTCCGGTCTGACCTATACCCAGGGCCCGGTGACCCTCACCATAGCGGACGATGAACCCGAACCGGAAGTCACCCTCGGTGATTCAGAAGCCGTGATTGAAGGCGGTCTCCAGCGGTTCACCGTGAGCCTGAACCGCCTTTCCACCCAGCCGGTCACAGTCCACTACACCACGGAGGACGGTACCGCACGCGCCCCTGGCGACTATGCACCGGCAGCCGCCGGCAGTGTGGTCATTCCCGCCGGAGCCGGCTCTGCGGACATCCTCATCCCCATTCAGGATGACACTGCGGATGAACCCGCCCAGAGCTATGCCGTGCTGCTGACTTCAGTGGAAGGCGCAGCCCCCGGAGACGCCCGCGGCACAGGCACCATCATCGACAACGATCCTGCACCCGTGCTCACCATCAGCACCGCAGCCACTGTTATGGAAGGCCAGGCCGCCGTCGTCACGTTTCGCCTCGACCGCCTCAGCGAACGGGAGCCGAAGCTCGTCTTTCACACGGAGACCGGCACCGCCGGCGCCCCGGCGGACTTCTCGACTGTGCCCGCCACTGTAGTCAGCTTTACCCCCGGCGAATTTGCGACCTCGCTCACTGTGACTACGAAAACGGACACGGAGGGGGAAGGGACCGAATTCTTCAACATCCTGACCCGGGTGCTCAATGAGGAAACACTCACTTCCGGCTACGGCCCCATCGCCGTGTCGATCACAGACGCCTCAGCTCCGCTGCCGGCTCTCTCCGTCAGTGATGCGCATGTCATCCGCAGCGCGGAGGCTCCGGGAACGGCGGTCTTCACCATCAGCCTCGGCAGTGTTCCGGACACATCCGTAACCGTCACCTGCCGCACGCTTGCCGGCGCTGCTCAGCCCGGCAGCGACTTCGCAGCGTTCACTGGCCGCGAAGTAACCTTCAACCCTGGTTCCACCACTGGCACCGTCACCGTCACCATTCCGCCCGGTGCGGACGACGGGGAGGATGAAACATTCACCCTGGAAGCCGTGGCCACACTCGCCGCCGGTCAGGTCACGGCGGCCGGCACCGGCCAGCTGCACCCCTTCAGGATTCGCAACATCACGGCCCAGAACGAACTCGTCCGCCTCTCGGTGCCCGTTGCCAGCGATGCTTTCACTTTGGTCGAGTCCAGTTCCTCGATGCTCCCGGACTCCTGGCATCCCGTCTCTGCCGGCACTGAGCCCGGCTGGCAGGAAATTACAGTGCCCGCAGACGGAGCCCGGCAGTTCTACCGCCTGCGCCGTCCGTGAGGAGTCGTGATACAGGCCCTGCGGCTGATGCGGGGAAAAACCGCCGCGAAATAATTCTGGAAAAACTCTGCCACAAACGCCGGCGGTTTCCTGAGTGAATTCGGAACCATCACATCTGAGTGCCCCGAAAGAAGGCTGGCACGATCACCCATCAACCCTCCAATACCCACCATATGCAAACAAACTCTCATTCCATTCTCCCGGCCCCGTCCTTCTGGTGGCGGCTCTGGCTGTTGACTCTCTGTCTGGGGCTGCTTTTTCCATCGCGCTCCGGTGCCGCACTGGCCGATGCGGTGGACCAGCCGTCCATCGTCTTTACCAGCTCGGGAAACCTGCCGTGGGTGGACCAGTCCGCCCGGACTCATGACTCCGTTGATGCGGGGGCAAGCGGACCAATCACGCACAGCCAGACGAGTGGTTTTCAGGCACAGGTGTCCGGCCCGGCCGTCATTTCCTTTTGGTGGCGGGCAGACTCACAAGCGGGAGGCGATTTCCTCCGCTTTCGCATCAATGGATCAATCAGGGCAACCATCAGTGGCGACACCGCGTGGGAGCGCCTGTCCTTTTCCCTTGGAACTGGCTTGCACACAGTCAGCTGGATTTACTCCAAAAACACCTCGGTTTCAACTGGTGCGGCCGCCGGATATGTGGACCAGATCGAATTTGAGGTGGTCGATGCGCCACCGGTGATCAACAGTCCCCTGTCGCTGACAGTCGATGCGGGCATCACACTTGCCTATGCAACTACTGCGACTAAAGGCCCGACTTCCTTCGCCGCCACCGGTCGTCCCTCCGGCACGACTTTTAGTACGACGACCGGCGTCATTGGCGGTTCCGCCACCAGTCCCGGTGTGTACAACATTGGCCTTTCGGCTACCAATAGTTTTGGCACCGGCAATGCCACCCTGGTGCTGACGGCAAACGATCCGAACCCTCCAGTCGCGGCTGCGGTCGATGATGCGGTTCACCCCTTCACCGCAGGCGGCAACGCGGCCTGGACGGCGCAAAGCGCCGAAACGCACGACGGGGTGGACGCCGCCCGATCCGGGGCCATCACGCACTTTCAGACCAGCAGCATGTTGACCACATTCACCGGAGCAGCCTTCGTTTCGTTTTGGTGGAAGACTGACACGGAGGCAGTCTCTGATCCGTTGATTTTCTTCATCGATGGGACGGAGAAAGCCAGAATCAGCGGGGCCCAGGACTGGCAAATGCTGACGTTTGCAGTGGTCGCACCCGGGGCTCATACCTTGCGCTGGGCCTATTCAAAAAACGGCAGTCTGTCCAGTGGAGCGGACGCGGCATGGGTGGACCAGGTGCTCATCGCCCCGCCGAGCGGGCCACCAGCCATCACCAGTCCGCTGGCCGTCGCTGTTTCAGCTGGCATTGGCGTCAACTACCAGACAGTGGCCACCCAGCTGGCCACTGCATTCGCTGCCACTGGCCTGCCTTCAGGTCTGAGCATCAATGCATCCACGGGACTCATCACCGGCACGACCTCCACTCTGGGCGCATTCCCGGTGCAATTGACAGCCACCAACAGCGTGGGTTCCACGACGGAAACACTCACCATCACGGTGGAAAGTCCTTTTGCCGGCATCCCGGCGGCCGTCGAAGCACCAAGCCTTGTTTTCAGTGGAGCGGGGAGTGCCGCCTGGTTCTCCCAAACGGCCTCGTCGCATGATGGCGTCGATGCCGCCCAATGCGGTCCGCTGCCCTCCGACGGCTTGAGCCAGCTCACCACCACATACACCGGAACAGGAACAGTTTCATTTTGGTGGAAAATGGATTCCGTCGACAACGATGCGGGGTTGCGGTTTTTCATCGATGATGTGGAACGAGGCTTGATCTTTGGCATGCAGCCCTGGGTTCAGGTGTCCGCCACGATCTCCACCGCAGGCCCGCACACCTTGAAATGGTTCTTTCGAAAAGGGCTCGCCGCATCCAGCCCCCTGCCAACCGTGTGGCTCGATGAACTCAGCATCACTCCGCCATCGGCCCCCCCGGTCATTTCCAGCCCGCTGGCTGCAGCAGGAGCAGTGGGCTCAGCCTTCAGCTACCAGGCGGTGGCAAACCAGTCACCGGTGTTTAGTGCGGCAGGCCTTCCCTTGGGCCTCACGCTCAATCCCCTGACCGGGCTGATCACGGGTGAGCCGGCCTTCGGAGGCGTCTTTTCCGTGTCCCTGGTGGCAGGGAACGCGCTGGGCAGCGACACGAAAAACCTGATCATCACCATAGCCAACCCGTTTGCGGCCCTGTCCGATGCCCTCGACTGTCCTACTGCCGCCTTTATTCCCAGCGGGGACGCGCTCTGGTTCGGCCAGACGCTGGAGAGTCACGACGGGGTTGATGCAGCCCGGAGCGGCGAGATTCCTGGGGCCTTAGGCACAGCAGTGCTGAAATCTACAATACAGGGACCGGCGGTGCTCTCCTGGTGGTGGAAGGCTGATTCACAGCCCACTGACAGACTCCAGTTTGGTTTTGATTCCGTCGAAAACACTTGGAAGGACAAGCCCGGGTCCCAGCCGTGGACCTACGAGGAAGTGGCCATCCCCGGCGGTGTCCACACCGTTTTCTGGATTTTTCAAAAAAACTCAAGCACGCCGGGGCCACACGCGGGGTTCCTTGACGAAGTCAGGCTGACTCCGTTCTCCGGCCCGCCCGGCTACCAGGCCTTTAGCGGTCCCATCAAGCCGAAGGGCCAGCTCGCCATGGCTCCCGACGGCAAGCTCTACGGAACCGCCGAGGGCGGCGGCGTCAATGGCAAGGGAGCCATCTTCCGCGTGGAGGCGGACAACACCCTGACCACCGTCTACAGTTTCACCGGCGCCCCGCTGGGCAATCCGACCTTTGGCTTGACGACAGGATCAGACGGCAAGCTCTATGGCTGTACCTACCGGGACTTTTCCAGCACGGCAGGTGGTATTTTCTCCTATGACCCGGCCAGCGGCGCGTTTGCAGTAGTAACAACCTTCCCTGCGAGCTATTGGTCACACCATGCACTGCTGCGGGCCAGCGATGGCAAGCTTTATGGGACCACCTTCGCCGGGGGTTCAGACAACCTGGGAACCGTTTTCAGCATTTCCCCGGACGGCTCAATGTCCACGGTGGTCAGTTTCAGTGGTCCTTCAGGCTCCTTCCCTGGTTCATTCCCACGGGGAGGCCTGGTCCAGGCGCCTGACGGCCACATCTACGGGGTCACCTGGAATCAGAGCACGGGTGACCGCCGCCTGTTTCGCATCACTCTGTCAGGTGGCTACACCAGCGTGAAAAACTTAAACGGGGCGCCGGAGGAACTGGCACTCGGCGCGGATGGCAACCTCTACTACATGACATTTCATGGCGGAAGCATTGTGGGCTCCATCTTCAAGCTGACACCATCCGGCGGAGAAGAGGTCCTTGCATCACTGCCCCCCGCCAACGGAGATGTCCCGTCCGGCGACATCTTTCATATGTCCAGCGGTCCGGATGGCCGGCTTTACATGGCAGCAGGCGACTCCAACACGTTCGGCTCAAAAGGTGCGATCTATCGCTGCTCCCTTAACGGAGTCGCAGAAAAGGTCTTTGGCTTCACCGGCACGAGCAGTGTGCCGGGCAATGGACGGCAGCCGTGGAGCCCGCTCCACTTCGATGCAAACGGTCACGCCTGGGGCATCGCTGCGGGTGGCGGGCCGGGTGGCAATGGCCTCGTCTACCGGCTGGACATGGCCCCGGAAGTGGTGACGGGCACGGCTGACGGACTCACCGGGGCCACGGCCGTCCTGCACGGCTCAGTCATGCCGTTCGGCAGCGCCACGAGCGCGGTGTTCGAGTGGGGAACGGACCCGATCTCGCTGACCAGCATCACTCCACCTGTCGCCGCAGGCGCCGGTTTGACGTCAGTCCCTGCGCAGGCTTCCCTTGCCGGCCTGGCTCCGAACACCACCTACTTTTACCGCCTCCGCGGCGACCACGCCACCACCCTCAGCCGCGGCGCTACGCTTTCCTTCACCACCAGCTCCGCACCCACGCCGGACGCCGACAACGACGGCCTTCCCGATGCCTGGGAGGTGACGCACTTCGGCAGCGCCGGGGCCGCCAGCGGCACGGGCGACGCGGACAATGACGGCCTCAACAACTTCGGCGAATACGCCTTCGGCCTGAACCCGAACAGCGGCGATCTCAGCGCCCTGCCGCAGCCCACTCAGACGGGCGGGCTGCTCACGCTGACGGTGCAGAAACAACCCTTCGTCGCCTACACCGTGGTGGCCTCGTCAGACCTCAGCGCCGGCAGTTTCAGCACGACCGGCCTGACCACAGTGACGGACAACGCGACCACCCTCGTGGTCCAAGAGACGTCACCTGGAATCCGGAGGTTCATGCAGGTGAAGGCGGCTTCAGCTCCGTAAAATCCGGGCGAATCTCCACTCCCCTTGCAAAGGCGGGCTTCCTTGACCGGGAGCCCGCCTCTTGGTTTTGCTCAGGCCGCTGACGGAAGGCACTTATGAGGCATTGATCAGGCTGGCGGTCTGGCTTCGGACCATCTCGCCTGCAGTTGAGGCGACATCGTTTGCCCGGAGGGGCTGGCGACGGGCTATTTGCCGCTTTTCGAACTGCCCTGATTGACCACGTTGATGGCGTGCTCGATGAGTTCTTCTATGCCCTGTGTCATTTCCGGGTGGGGGCTGAAGCAGATGACGCGGCCGTTGCCAAATTTGCCTTGAGCCGCGGCGGTGGTCCCGGTCATGACTCCTGGGGGCGCTCCGTTGAGGGCGATTTCGCTTTTGAAGGTGGCGAGGGTCTCGTAATCCGGGATGTCAGGATTGTTCGCCGGTGCGAGCAGCGGTCCCTGAGCGTAGTGGATTTGCAGGCGATCGCTTTGGTTCCTGAGCTGCTGTTTACCCAGGTCCGAAAGCTCGATCTCAACGGTGCCCTTGCCGCGGGCCCAGTGCTCCCGGTCGATGACCTTCGCATCGAGGATGTTCAGCGACCATTTGTAGTCTGCGGAGGCTAGGTAGGAGCCGGCACAGATGCCGACATAGCCGCCTCCATTGCGGACGAATTCCCGGATTTTCTGCCGCCCGTCTTCTCCCAATTGACGCCCCTGGGTTCCCCCGCTGCCGCCGGGCTGAATCAGGACGTCCACGTCCTTAAGCTTCCCCGATTTGATGTCACCGGCCATCAGTTTTTGAAAGGTGACGTTCTCGAATTTGGCGAGAGCGCTGGTCAGGTCATTGACGCTGGGACCCGCACCCGCATCGTGATAGACGCCAACGATGATTTTCTTCGCCCGGGGGGCTTCGGGTGCGCTGCCGGTGGTTTCTTCCTTGGGCAGGAAGTCTTTGGCGAAGGCGGTGATGGCCAGAGCCATACTCTCAACAGTGTTGGGGCGTTGTTCGGACGAGCGCAGGTGGGCCCCCAGCTCGAGTTGGATCGCATCAAAAGCGCCCCCGTCAGCGCTGCCGTAGGTGGTCACGATGTGGCCGCCGTTGTACGGCTCTTCGGAATCCTTCGAGCCGGTGGGAGGAATGACGTTGAAACCCTGGCCGGCCAGCTTTCCAAACAAGCTCTTCTCGCCGATTAGGGCGTCCCTGCCGAAGCGCTCGATCAAATGGGTCGTCGTTTTGCCATTCTGGGTGCCGCGGAAAATGGTGTTGAGCGCACTCGCCTGCCCGTGGATGTCCAGCAGAATGCCGCCGCTCCAGCGCTCAAGAATTTTCTGGCGGGCCGCAGCGAGCGCTTGCTGGTAGGCATCATAAACCGCTCTGGCCAAATCCGATTCGTAGGCCGACTCTGGAGGGCGATTGACATCAAGGAATTTGCGATGAAATCGCGCAATCACGACATAGGGGCGCTTGCCGGTCAGCCTGGCAATGGCATCCGCCAGCTCTTCTGTGAGTCTGTCGGTGTCGGTGTCGGCCTGGGGTTTGAATTTCGTCACCCCATTGCCCAGACGCGTCGGGACCTCTGGGACCGCCTCCCTTCCTCCGTGCGGGGCGGAAAGGAGGATCGGCAGATCTCCTGACCGGGCTGCAACCAGGGGATGCGATTGTGCTTCCTGTTTTACAGGAAGCGGTTCTGCATTGCCAGCACAGCAAAGCAGCAGGCTGATGATGACGGTCAGGAGTGGTTTCATATCGCGGCCGGTTTTAATGGGATGCGGCATCTATGAATGCCTTGAAGATTTTTCGCTGGCGGGGGTCGGTGAGGAAGAGTTTTTCAGGGTGCCATTGGACCCCGATGAGGAAGCGGCCGGGGTCGGTGGTTTCG
>JANOAS010000139.1:0-6998 GCA_031411255.1 bacterium | reverse complement strand
GCGCTGCGCTCCGCCCCCCCCTTCGTATTCCACCACAGCGGTTTGCCGATCAGATTTGCTGGGCAGCTTGTGCCAGCACCTCCGCCAGAAGGCCGTTCTGCCGGGCGGTTTCCTCGATCAGCCCAGCCTCCGGCAGCCCCATCCACTTTGCTCCACTCCACGCTAGGGAGAGGAGGGTGGCGATTTCCTGCTTGTCGTCGTCGTCGCCTCGGTCGAGCAGCGTTTCCGCGATTTTATATCGCACCACGCTCAGGGAGCGCACATCGTGTTCGTCATATGCAGGCAATTCCACCTCGCGTCGGATGCGGAGCGCCTCTTTGAAGTTGCGTCGAATCCTAAATATATCCGCGATTTGCCCTTGGGTGATTGCAAGGGCCTTACTGTCATTGAGACTTCTTATTTCAGGTATTAATTCATTTTGAAGCAAATGGAGGGCATCGTCGAGGTTGCCGCGCATCACAAGAATATCCGCAATCTTGCCCATAACTACGGCTTTAGGCCCTCGACCAGGCTCTCCGAGCGAGGAAAAATATGGCAGGAGTCTGAGGCGGTAGATTGCATCGGCTTCGTCGATTTTTTGCTGCCGAAGTACTTGATCAGAATAGTGCTGCTGAATCAGTAGGTTGGCATAGTGGAATTGGGTGATGGCCTTATTCTCGTCCATGCATGCGTCGGCTTGGAGTGTGTTGATCTCAGCAAACAAGTTGATCGCATGTTTCCCGCCGCCGAGCATTTCAAGCGCCCTGGCCAGTGACGTCAAAATTCGAGTGTCTCTGACGCCAGTGGAGGCGAGCGTCATTTCAGCAATTCTGACGGTTTCCTGGGCCCGATATACCTTCAGATAGGCTGCACATATTACAGCGGCGTGGTTGCAGGCAAGTTGGAGATTATCCGCCAACACTGCCAGGCGGTGGAGTTCTAAAACACGGGCAGTAGTCCTCGACTGGGTATCATCCCACCAGACATTCTGGAGCACGGCAAGCACGGCGGGGGCGGCCTCTGCGGGGGGCTCGCCGAGGAGGGGACGGAGGAAGGGGGCGGCGAGCCAGTGGGGCTGGTCTTCTATTTCCCAGACATAAGCGAGGCCCCAAGCGACGGCGGTGGCGATGTGTGTGGTGACGGTGTCCGCGGAAAGCCCTAGAGCGAGGGCGGCGACGGCGGGGAGGGGGATGGGTTCTTCGCAGATCAGGAGGGCGGTGAGCAGGGTGCGGGTGGCGGCGGGCAGGGCGGCGCAGAGGGCGGCGGCGAGGATGTTTTCGCGGAATTCGGCTTCCTTCGCCTCCATGGCGGCGAGCAGGGCGGGGTGGTCGAGGCCGGACTGGTCGAGGACTTTATAGAGCCACTCGAGGAGGCGGTGATTGCCGCCGGCGGCGGAGGTGGCGCGGTCGCGGAGGGTGGCGGGTTGCCTGGCAGCAGTGGGGTGGGCGGCGGCGAGGCGGGAGAGGCGCTTCGTCTGGTCCGCGGCGTCCATGGGGGTGATGGGGATCTGCTCCATGCCGGACACGCTGGCTGCGGGGAGCGGATAGCGGGTGGTGATAAGGAGGCGGGAGTATTCGTTTTCCCCCACGGCGCGGTGCAGGGCGGCGAAGACGGGGGCGGCCTCGGGTTTCAGTAGGGCATGGGGCTCGCCGGGGTAGGGGGCGTCCTGGTTTTGCTCGAAGTCATCGAGCACGAAGAGCACGGGCTTTTCGCAGGACTCCAGAGCGGCGGCGAGACGGTGGTAGAGGTCGCCCTGGCCCTGGAGGGCCTGGCGCTCGGCCTCGGCTTGGTGCGGCAGGGCATCAGCGAAGGCGCGGGTGAGGGTGAATTCATCGCAAAGGCCGAAGATGGGGACGACGAGGAAATCGGCGCGGAGCCGGTCCGCCCAGCGGCTGACGACGCTGCTCTTTCCCAAGCCGCCGGTGCCGTGGAGGACGATGCCTCGACTGTCGGCGGTGCGGAGGAGGCGGATGCCGCGCTGGAGCAGGCGGCGGCGGCCGACGAACTGGTCGAGGCCGGGGACCCTGGTGCGGACATCGCCGGGGATGAGGAAGTGCTCGCTGGGGAGTTTGGCGATGGGTTTGGCGCGGCCCTTGGACGCAGGAGCGGTGACGAGGGGGCCGGGCACGGCGCCGTCGAAGTGGAGGCGCAGGAGGTGCCAGCTGGTGGCGGCGGCCTCGATCATGCCCTGCCATGTGCGGGACAGGGCGGCGGGCAGGGAATGGCCGACGGCGAGGTCGTGGTAGAGCATTTCCGCAGCGAGGATGGCGTGGTCGTCCCGCACGGGGCGGCCCCAGCCGAGGACGGCAGGCACGCCCATTTCCACAAGGGTGGCGGCGAGGGACTGCTCCGCTCCTTTTCCCGGACTCTCGGCGGTGCGGCAGCCGGAGAGGAAGGCGAGGCGGGGCAGGCGGCCGGCGAAGGCCTTGGCCAGTTCAGCGGCAGTGGCGGGGGCCGGAGTGCCAATGTCACACTCAAGCATGAAGACGGGCGTGGTGTCCTCGTGACCGGCGTGGCCGGTGAGGTGGAAGACATCGAAGGTGCCGGGCTCCTGGAGGGAGACCAGCTCGCCAAGGTCGGCGAGGCAGCCGCTTTCCTCCACGGTGAGGTCCATGTGGCGGCGGCCCCGGATCTCGGCGGCCTGGAACATGCGGCCCTCCTCGACCTCGAAATCGAGGGGAGCGCCGCTGCCCTCGGGAGCGGCGGCCATGAAGAGGGTGTGGAGGGGACGGTTCCGGGGATCATCCCAGGCCGGGGCGGTGCGGCCATGCCAGCGGGCGGGGACGACGGCGGGGTTGGCCCGGCTGACAAGGAAACCGTCGTCATCCGCCAGGGTCTCCCAGGGGAGGTGGGCGAGGCCCTGCGCGGCATGAATGGCGAGGACGAGCGGGCCGCTGCCGTGGCGGGCAGCGGCGATGGCGCGGGAGAGGGCGCGGTCCGGGCCATCCAGCCAGCGGAAGAGGCGCTGGCCGACGGTGAGGTCGGGACGCCCGGTGTAGTAATAGGTGTCGGCGTGGCTGGCGAGGTCCTGGATTTCCGCCAGGGCGAGGTCGCGGGTGGTGGCGGTGTTTTCCTTTTCCGCCCAGAAGCGGAACTGGAAGTGGCCGGTCTGGGTTTCGGTAAGGCTGAGATGGAGGACGGCGCTCATGGGGCGGGCGGGGTGCGGCGGGCGATGAGGGCGAGCACGGCGGCGATCTCGTCCGGGGTGGCGGAGTTCAGGTTGAGGCGGGTGCCGTCCGGGGCCTCGATGACACAGGAGAGGGTGGCCGCGCCGGGGCGCTGGCGGCGGCTCTTGAACCACTGCCAGAGATCCCGGGCGAGGAGTGGGGCTGAGGCGACCTGGAGGAGATTGGCCGCGAGGGAAAGCCAGTCGGAATCGCGCACCGGCGGGTCAAGCTCCGGGAGGGCCTCGCCGGTGAGACCGGGCAGGGCGAGGAGACTGGCAAGTGCCTGGTCTGCTGCGGGGCCTTCGAGAAAAAGTGTGAGCTTTGCTTCCATGACTAGGCGGACCTTGGCGGCGGCCGGGGGGGCTTGTCCAGAGAAAGTTCCGGGTGTTGGTGGGGGACGGGCTGGGGCCTGTCGCTGTACAAGAAAGTGGTCCGCACAGTCCTCTGTGCGGTTCGCCGTGCGGTTCGCTGCACTGGGCAACTGGTGTAGAGTTGCGCGGCTGGGGGAGCGACCGCACGGGGGATCACTTTCTTGGGGTGCGTCGGCTTGGGGCGCGACCGCACAGAGGACTGTGCGGACCACTTTCTTGGTGCGCTTGGTGCGTCGGAGCTTGGTGCGTTGGTGCGCTGGTGCGCTTGGTGCCCGGTGCTTGGGGTCGGGCCCAGGAGGTTACGGCTGGGCCACTTTGACCCGCATGAAGCGGCGGGGGTGGAGGGGATCGCTGACGGGGTGGAGGTCGGAGACTTGGACGAGGCGGGTGGTGCCGGAGCCGGATTCGGTGACGGTGACTCCGGGCTGGCGCGGGGTGGTGGGGGCGCCGCTGGTGCTGGAGGCGAGGTCGGCCCAGGGGCCGGTCAGGTCGTCGGCGGCCTGGACGGTGAGGGTGACGTCGGTGGTGGCGGGGAGGCGGGTGAAGGCGAGGCCGAGCCTGCCTCCAGTCTGGATGAGGGCGGGCTGGATGGTCTGGGAGGAGGCGAGCGGATTTCCGCCGAGGGCGTACTCGAGGAGGTTGGGCAGGCCGTCCTGGTCGGGGTCGGCGAGGTCGGCGGAGGGGCCGGTGGAGGCGGCGGTGGCGAAGTGCGCCGCGCGCCAGAGGTGGAGCGGGGTGGCGACGGTGAGGGTGACGTCGTTGCCATCGCCACCGAGGTAGCTGACGACCCAGTTTTGCCCGGAGGCGGTGAAGAGGGCGCCTTCGGGTTTTCCGGCGAAAGCGCCGGTGACGGGGGCGGTGCCGGCGGTGTTGTCCAGGAGGCGAAAGACGGTGCCGGGGGCGAGGCCGGGGGCGGCGGTGAGGTCGAGGGCCCCACCGAGGAAAATGGCGGCGGTGCTGCCGGTGAGGCGGACCTGGTCGAACGCGGCGGGGCTGTTGATCCGGACCTGCAGGGTGGCGCCGGCGCTGAGGGCGAGGCTGCCATTCACGGTGCGGCTGCCGGGAGCGGCCCCGAGGGTGAGGGTGCCGCCGGTGACGGTGAGTCCGCTGCCGAGGCTGGCGGCGAGGTCGAGCCGGCCGGCCTGCACGGTGGTGCCGCCGGTGTGGGTGCAGTCTGCGGCGAGGCGCAGGGTGCCGGGGCCGGTTTTGACGAGGGCGCCATTGGTGACGGGCACGCTGACGGTGAGGTCGACTTCTGCGGTGCCGTTCCCGATGGTGAAGGAACGCGCCGCGCCGCCGAGGTCGAGCACGCCAGGCTGTCCGGTCCCCGCTGCGGTGGAAATGGTGGACGCGCCGTTGGCAAGGGGCGTGAGGCTGACATCACCAGTGGCGAGGATTTTCCCCGGGCTGGCCGGACTGCCTGCGCCGGGCGCGAGCAGGACGGACTGAAAGGTGAAGGCGCCGCCGGCGAGGGTGAAGGCCTGTGCGGCATCCACGAGGAGGGTGTGCAGGCTGAGGCTGGCGGTGCCCGAGAGGGTGACGGGCGCGGAAAACCGGGCGGACCAGGGAGTGGAATCCGGCGACGGGGTGTAGCCGAGGGTGAGGGAGCCGCCGGTGATGGCGAGGGACTCGCGGGCGAGGAGCTTGCGTACGGTGTGGGCGCCGGCGGCCAGGGTGACGGTGACGTCGGCCGCGCCGCGATCCAGGAGGACGGTGTCATTGGCCCCCGGCAGGCGCACGGCAGGCAGGGTGAGCGTGCCGACGCGGGCCACCTGGCCTGGCCCCTGCACGGGGGCGACGGGGGGCTGGCCGCTGTTCCAGTTTCCCTGGGTGGTCCAATCGCCGCCGGCATCGGTCATCCAGAGCGCGGGGACGAGGTGGTCCTTCAGAAATTCGATGCCGCCATTGGCTGCGTTTTTGTCGATGTTTCCGGTGTAGCCGTTGAGGCCCGCGCCGGAGTCATACTGCCAGAATTTCCACGGGGCGGGCGTGGGGACGGCGGGGTAGGCGGGGTTCCAGACTCCGTAGACATTCGGATACGAGGCGGCGGGGGGCGGCTGTGCGGTGAGCGGGTCGACGGTGCCGGGGCGGGCGATCCAGAGGTCGGGCATGGCGGCGGCCACGGTGGCATTGACCTCGACGTTGGCATAGCTGCTGTTCACGTAGACCATGGGGCGCACGCCTGTGACGGCCAGGATGCGGCTGGCGAAGTCCACGGCAAAGGTGGAGAGCGCGGCGGTGGAGCGCTGGGCGGCGCCGGACTCCAGATCGAGCGACGGCAGGAGGTAGCCCGGGCGGATCCAGGGGCCGGCCATCTGGATCATGTGGTCCGCCTCGTCCGCGCCGGTGTTTGCGATGCCCCCTGCGGCCGGGGTGGTGGAAATGATGTCCGCCCGGACGAAGTGGTAGGCCCCGGCAAAGAGGCCGGCGGCGGTGGAGCGGGTGATGTTTTGCACGAAATACGGGTCGTCGTAGCGCTGGGAAAGCGTGTTCAGCCCGTTGGAGTTGTCGGCGTCGCTCTGGTCGTAGTAGCCGGTGGTGCCGCCGCGGCTGGACCGGATGATGACGAAGTCCCGCCCGTCGCCCGAGACGCCGCCCACCTGCTGGTCCACCGGGCGCTTGAGCGTGGTCCACGCGGTGGTGGAAATGCCGCCCTGCCACGCGGAGACGTCGAGCCCGAGGACGCGCTGCTGGGCGTCCGCCGTGCGGGAAAGCCCGAGCATGACCGACAGGGCGACGATGCCCCGCACCCGCCGTCCCGCCAGGGGCGGCCCCGCAGCCCGCCGGGAGCGGGAGGAGCTGGATGGAGAGGAGGGCATGGAGGGGAGTGTATACTCGCCGCCGGGGTAGGGGACAAGCGAAAGGTCCGGGTGGGGCGCGTGCGGGGTTTGCGCGGCAAGCCAAGAGGGCCCGATGCGCTTCCCGATTCCCAAGGAGGGGAGCCGCGCAGACCTCCCGAAATGCGGAGCTGGCCCTGGTGGCGGCGGATGAGTGCGGTGAGGGGGACGCTGCTTCGCCGCCCTCCGGGGTCGCGCGGGGCTCTTTGGGAAACGAGGCGTCTGCGGTCGTCCCTCGCTCCGACGCCTCGCTAATTGCTGCGATCCCTCCGGGATCGGGGGGGCGGGGGCTACTTGGCGGGCTTGAACTCGGTGGTGAAAACTCCGGCGGCGGATTTCTGGCTGATGCCCTGGTTTTTCGCGTAGGCGGTGGCGGCGCGCTGGCGGATGGACTCGGGCATTTCCCCGGCCAGCCAGCCGGCGGCGGCCTCGCGGAGGAGAAAGGCGCCGGGATACATGAGCTGGGTGGTGAGCAGGATGGGCTGCGCGCCGAGGGCCTCCAGTTTGGCTCTTCAACCAATTCCGTGGGATTTTGTGGAGGGTTTGAGTTCAAGCCCGCCGCAGTAGAAGAGAATCCTGGCTCGATAGCTGGCGAAGGAGCGGAACCCCCTGGCCGCCGCTTTGAGCTGTTGAACCACGCTGTT
>JANOAS010000138.1:0-5728 GCA_031411255.1 bacterium | reverse complement strand
CCGCAAGGAGGGTTTCCGCGACCATGTCATGCTGGTGGCAGCGTCTCTCTACAATCACCGGCGCGCCTGCCGCAACGAGGTGGCCAAGTCGCTGTTTTTCTGATATTAACACAATCGCTATTCATGCAAGATGTCTAATGGCACGCCAGACGACGCGGTAGATGCTGCGGCGGGAGCCGGCGGGGGAGTCCCAGTCGAAGTTTTCGTAGTTGAGGAAGGGGGTGGACTGGGGGCCGGGCTTGGAGGTGAACTGGGCTACTGCGGGGCCGCCCATGGTGAGGTCGAGCCGGCCGCTGACGGCCAGGACGGTGTCGCGGATGGTGTCGGCATCCAGCCGCTGGCGGTTCATGCGCCAGAGGAGGTGGTTGTCCGGATCGAGGGCGGCGGCGGGGCTGAAGGCGGAGCCCTGCTGCCAGGCGGCGCTGGTGAGGATGAGCCGGTGCAGGGCCTTGAGCGAGCTGCGGGCGTCGTCCCGAAACCAGACCGCAAGCCAGTCGAGCAGCTCGGGATGTGAAGGCACGCCGCCCATGCGGCCGAAGTCGCTGGGTGTATCGCACAACCCCCGGCCGAAGTGGTAGTGCCAGATGCGGTTGACGACGCTGCGCCAGGTCAGAGGATTCGCCGGGTCGGCAAGCCAGGCGGCGAGTGCGGCGCGGCGCGAGGCCTCGTCCTTGGGATTCGGCAGCTCGAAGCGGGCCTTGAGCGCCGTGATGGCGGAGAGCGCTCCGGGGGGAATTTCCGCCCCCGGTTTGGCCAGGTCACCGCGCTTCAGAAGGCGGATGGTGCGGGGCTCCGGGAGGCTGATCACGCCGCGCTCGTTCTTTGCCGCACGGCCCGCCGCCCAGACGGTGACTGGCGCGGGCAGGCTGGCGAGGGCGGCTTCCATTTTCTGCCGGAGGATGACGGTGGCCAGGGCGAGCTGGTCTGCGGGAGTCCGCCCGCTGCGTGGAGTGGACAAAATCTTTTCCGCCGCCGCAGGCAGGGCACGCAGCGATGCGCCGGGTGCGGTGGTGGCGGAGAGTCTGAATCTCCCCAGCAGGTGGCTGCCGCCCTGGAGCTGGCGCAGGGTGATGACGAGCCGGGCGCCGGGCTCAAGGCTGACGGGAGCCGCCAGCTCAAAAATGCCGTGGTGCGGCACGCCAACCTGCGGATGGATGGCCCAGGAGGACTTGTGGTCGCCATCGATGGCCTTCGCGACGCCGTAGTCGACCTGGTCGAAATCCGAGAGGGCGCGGCGAATGGAGGCGGGCTCTGCTTTGGCCGAACTGGGGCGGAAAATCTGCACTTCAAATTCGCTGAGGTGAAGGTTTCCATTCGAGGCACGGCCGGGCCCCCTGGCTGGCAGGGAATCATCCGGCAGCAGGTCAACCCGCAAGGCGGTCAGGCTGGCGGGCGGCGCGGTGGCGGTGATGGTGCAGGTGTCCATGTCCGGCACAGGGCCGCTGGCCAGCAGGGACTCGTCCGCCAATCGCTCGAGACCGGCGCCACCAGCGGAAACGAACACCTCCGGGTGCAGCGGCGTCCACACAACGGGCGGCTCCTTCTCCACGGCAGCCACGGCGGCCTCATTTTCCGGAGAGAGGAGCACGGCCTGATCCTGCCGGTCGAGGGCGCCCTTCAGTTCGGCCAGGCGGCGCAGTTCCCGCGCGGTGGCGGGGTCATCGTGGTAGGTGATGTCGCCCTTGCCGATGCCGGCGAAGACGGCCTGAAGCGCGAAGTAGTCCTCCTGCGTGATGGGGTCAAACTTGTGGGCATGGCAGCGGGCGCAGTTCGCCGTGGTGCTGACGAAGGCCGCCATCGTCTGCGTGACGAGGTCGTCGCGGTCGAGGTACTCGAAGCTCGTCGGCGCGGTGGCGGCGGCGCTGCTGTCGTAGGTGCCTGCGCCGAGAAATCCGAGGGCCGGAGTGAGATGCGTCTCGTCCGGAAAAAAGACATCCACCGCCAGCTGCTCGCGGATGAAGCGGTCCCAGGGCGCATCCCGGTTCAGGCTGGTGATGACGTAGTCCCGGAACCGCCAGGCCGACGGGCGGATGTCGTCGTGCTCGAAGCCATGGGTGTCGGCAAAATGAATCGTGTCCAGCCAGTGCCGCGCCCAGCGCTCGCCGTGGCGCGGGCTGGCGAGCAGGGCGTCCACCCGTTTCTCAAACGCCTGCGGGTCCGGATCCGCCACAAAGGCGTCCACCTCCTCCGGAGTGGGCGGCAGGCCGTGCAGGTCGAAATAAAGGCGGCGGATGAGCGTGCGGCGGTCTGCGGGTGGCGCGGGCGCGAGGCCCTTTGCCTTCAGCCCGGCGAGGATGAAGGCGTCCACCGGATGCGCCGCCCCCTCCGGCACTGCGGGCTTTTTGAGCGGCCGGAGCGACCACCAGTCGGCATCCGCACGGACTGCGGACTGACGCGGGTCAGGCGCGCCCAGCTTCACCCACTCCTCCAGCAGCGCCACCTCTGCGGCGGGCAGTTTTTCCTTGGGCGGCATCTGGTGGTCCTCATCCGTCCAGCGGACCATTTTGATGAGCAGGCTTTCCTCCGGCTTTCCAGGCACGACGGCGGGCCCGGTGTCGCCTCCAGCCGCCCAGCCGGAGCGCGAGTCCAGGGTCAGCCCACCCTTCATTTTCCCCATGTGCGAGTGGCACTCGTAGCAGCGGGATTTAAGTACGGGTTCGACCCGGGCGGAGAAAAAATCCTCCGCAGCGGCCTGCGGGAGCAGCCCGGCAACGAGAAGTGCCCACACACCGGCGAAAACCGGCGTCCTCCATTCAAGCACTCTGTGAAATAACCGGCACCGCATCCCGCCAGCCTCGCGGCAATCGCCCGGCGGACAAGTCCCAGCCGCCCTCAGGGATTTCCCAGGCCGCTGCGGGCCATTTCACCTTGCAATGGCCGGATTCCTCCCAACCTTGGCGCGTGTCCAGCCCCGGCAAAATGAACATCTCAACCGCCCCACCCCGGTCGTCGCCAGGGGTGTGGCTGCGTGCGTTGCGCTCCAGGCAGTGGGTGAAAAACGTGCTCATCTTCCTGCCGCTGGTCTTTGCCCACCAGTGGGAGAACCCGGCCCTCGCCACACGGGCGCTCCTCGCGTTCGCCATTTTTTGCGCCGGAGCCTCCGGGATTTACCTCGTCAATGACCTCATGGACGAGGCCGCCGACCGGGAGCACCCGGTGAAGCGCCTGCGCCCGCTGGCCGCCGGCCTGGTCACCCGAGGCCAGTGCTGGGTGGCGAGCGTCGTCCTCCTCGTCTGCGGGGCCGCGGCGGCGTGGGGGCTCTCGCGGGATTTCCTCTTCGCCTACCTGATCTACGTCATCACCGCCTGCGCCTACTCGATGTGGCTGAAGCGCGTCATGCTCCTGGACGCCATCATGCTCGCGGGCTTTTACACCCTGCGGCTTTTCGCCGGGGCAGTGGCGACGGACGTCGTGCTGTCGAACTGGCTGCTGCTCTTTTCGCTCTTCTTTTTCCTCGGGCTGGCCTTTCAGAAACGCTTCGCCGAGCTGCGCAGCTGGGGCGCCGGTGATGAGGAGCCACTCCGCCGCCGCGGCTACGTGCGGGCGGATCTGGACCAGCTCCGCAGCCTGGGCACGGGCTCCAGCTACCTGGCTGTGCTCATCCTCGCCCTCTACCTGAAAGATCCCTACGTGGCCGGCCACTACCAGCAGCCGGCCATGCTCTGGTGGATCCTGCCCTGCCTGCTCTACTGGCTGAGCCGCATCTGGCTGCTGGCGGGCCGGGGCGAGGTGTCGGAGGACGCCATTGCCTTCGCCGTGAAGGACCGCGTCAGCTACATCGTCGCCGCCCTCGTGGCCATCATCGCCATCCTCGCGAAACCGGTGTGACCCTTTTCTCCTCATGATCCCTGCTCCCCTCGCCAAGTGCGCCCGCTCTCCGCTGTTCACCCCGTTCCTCATCCTCGCCGGATTTTTCCTCTTCTACTGGTGCGCCGCCCAGGAGATGAAAAGCTCCCCGGTTTACGTGCGGGATGACGTTGTCTTCCGCGCGGACACATGCAGGGCCCTCAAAGACATGACCGGAGAGCGCGACAAGGGCCACGCCCACACCTCGGGCCATCCGAACTTCCTCATCCTCCACTGCCCACTCGGAAACCTGATTGAGGTCTGGGTGAAATCACGCACCATCGGCATGAAAAAGCTCGACGTCGCCAAGCACGCCTCCATCATTCTGACTTCGCTCGGCGGCGCAGCTGCAGCCGCGCTCTTTTACTGCCTGCTGCTCACCCACGGCGTCGCCAGGCTGCGTGCGCTGCTTTTCACCGGCGTCCTCGGCTGCTCCAGCGTGCAAATGTTTTACGCCAGCACGCCCGAGACCTACATCTTCACCGCGCTCGGCCTCACCGCGCTCGCGCTCGTCGCCAGCCGTCGTGATGCGGGCGGCTTCTGGTGGCAGGCGGCTGCGGTCTACTCCTGGGCGATTCTCACGACGAACATCGTGCAGGTCGGCATCTGGTCGCTGGCCCGCTACTGGCAGCGCCCGTTTCTGCCCATGGTGCTGCGGCTGGTGAAGGTGACGGCCATCACCATCGCCGCCACCGTGGCCCTCAGTTACCTCCAGCTGGCGGTTTACCCAAAGTCCCTCCTCTTCTTCACAAAGGAGGCCTTCTCCCATGAGTCCGGCTGGATCTACTGGGAGCGGCTCCAGCAGCCGTTCCACTTCGCCCGCATTCTCCTCCAGCACATGTTTCTCTCAAACATCGTGGCGCCGGAGCCTGTCGTGACCACGGTCTTCGACATGCAGATGGCCTCCATCGAGGCTGGGTCGTGGGAAATGATCCGCCCCTCCCTGCCACTGCTCGGGCTCTGGGGCGTCGTTCTCGCCACTGCTGCGGCGGGCTTCCGCCACCTCTGGCCGTTCAAGCCCGCCGTGCTTGCCGCGCTGGGCACGCTCCTCTTTGAGTTCTGCTTCTTCTTCCTCTTTGGCCACGACCGCATGCTCTACGCCGCCATCTGGACGTCGACCATCGTCTTCCTCGTCGCCCTCAGTGCGGATGCGTGGCTGAAGCGCCATCCGAAATTCACCACTGCGGCCACGACGCTCCTGGCGGTGGTCATCTGCGGCGAGGCGTGGCACAACTGGGCCTTCCTCGGCAAGATCGCCCGGCTGGTGACGGAGTAGCCTCCGCCACCGCGGCTGCACTATTTCACGATGGCGGCACTCGTCTTCAGGTTCCGCGTCGCGTCATAGGTCGTGCCGCTGAGGGTGACGCCGGTGACGGTGAAGGTGAAGGTGCCGCTGTTTTTCGTGGAGGCGCTGGTGAAGGTGGCCGTGCCCGTCGTGCCCGTGGTGGCGCTGGAGCTTCCCGTGGTCACGCCGGACCAGGTGCCGGTCACAGTGGCTCCGGATCTCACCGCGCCTGCGGCATCCTTGACCGTCACCACTGCCGTGGCCGTCGTGCCGCTGGTGGCCGCCGTCTTGGTGATGGTGATCCCGGCTACATAAATGACGCTGGAGGGATTTTGCACAGTGATGGTCACCGCCGCCGCGCCGGAAAGCCCGGTCGGATCATAGACAACGAGCGAGGCTCCGTACGTGCCGGGAGTGGAGTAAACGTGGGTCGGGTTCGCCAGGGCGGACTCCGTGCCGTCGCCGAAATCCCAGTCATAGACGAGCGAACCGCCGTCCGGGTCCTTCGATCCGGCGCTGGAGAAGTTCACCGTCAGCGGGGCCAGGCCGGTGAGCGGTTTTGACTGGGACACGACCGCCACCGGGGGCTGGCCGGTC
>JANOAS010000137.1:0-30009 GCA_031411255.1 bacterium | reverse complement strand
ACCGCAAGGAGGGTTTCCACGACCATGTCATGCTGGTGGCAGCGTCTCTCTACAATCACCGGCGCGCCTGCCGCAACGAGGTGGCCAAGTCGCTGTTTTTCTGATATTAACACAATCGCTATTCATGCAAGATGTCTAATGTTTATCTGCATGTTGAAGTTGAACGGCACCTTGATGACTTGTGCAAGACTGTAACAAAGGTCCAGGGCCATGAGAATGCCCACGATGCCGCCGATCGC
Organism: bacterium; assembly: GCA_031411255.1. Classification (GTDB taxonomy): domain Bacteria; phylum Verrucomicrobiota; class Verrucomicrobiia; order Verrucomicrobiales; family V1-33; genus JANOAS01. The sequence goes on along the minus strand of JANOAS010000137.1, from coordinate 29,770 downwards.
AGCGCGACATAAGCCGTCCCCACATCGGCCGCGAGCGTGACCTGAGCTCCGTAAAAATTTTCGCCCATCTGCTCCAGATCCGCCGTGGACGCTTCGAGAGTCTGAGTCACTTTTTCCAGTGCGGAACGTACCGTGGGGGCTCGCCTTCAGTGCCTCCGCGATCATTGTATTCAGCACCGGATCATAAAACCGCCGCCAACAACGTGAAACATGGAGCGGCTTGTTTAAGTTCGGTCCCTGCTGCCATCCGGGCGGCACTGCGACAGCACTGGCTGCCATTTCGCGCGGGCCTGTGCCGACGCGGGAGGTCGGCGTCAGCAGCGCAGCAGCTGCCGACATCGAACGAGGCATGGAAAGGGCGGATTTGATACTCCATCCCATACATGCCGTGCCTCCAGCCTCGCTATGGGGCGAAAACCCCATCGTGCTTGGCAGCTGTTTCCAGCGGTGCAATGCTGATGCAGAGTTTGTTAATACCGAGATCAAGGGAGCCAGTGAAGGCAGGAAGGCACCATCCGGACCAGTGGCGCGGGGGAGGGGCGAAAGAATTTGAAGGGATGGAGGGGCTGGCGATGGTGGAGGGGAGATGCGGATCGGGCTCGTTTATCATCAGTTTGTCTCCACGGGGGGGATGGAGAAGTATCTGCTGGGGCTGACCCGGCGGCTGCTGGAGCGGGGGCATGAGGTGACGGTGGTGACGGCGAAGACCGACGCGGTGACGGAGGCGCTGCCGGTGAAGTGGCGGCAGCTGCGCGGGGGGGCGCTGCGGGATTTTTCCCGGCAGGCGGCTGCTGTGCTGCCTGAGCTGGGGGTTGAGAGGGTGGCGGGCTTCGGGCGGACGGTGGCGCAGGATGTGCACCGGGCCGGGGGCGGGTGCCACGCGCTGTACTCGCGGCTGCTGCCGTGGTACAAGCGCTGGCGGCCGAAGAACAGGATGGAGCTGGGGCTGGAGCGGGAGCTTTACACGGGGGGGCGCACGGCGCGGTTCGTGGTGAATGCGGCACCGGTGGCGCTTCAGCTGCAGGCTGAATACGGGGTGGCGGCGGAGCGGTTCACGGTCATTCACACGGCGGTGGACACGGCGGTGTTTCACCCTGGTGAGGCTGGGCCGGGAAACGAGAGGCCGGTGTTTCTCTACGCGGGGTCGAACCACCGGCGGAAGGGGCTGGATGCGCTGCTGGCGGCGCTGGCGGAGTTGCCGGAGGCGGACCTGTGGATCGCGGGGGAGCCGCTGGGGGCGCGGTATCGGGGAATGATCAGCAGGCTGAGTCTGGGCGGCCGGGTGCGGGTGCTGGGCGCGGTGGATGACATGGCGGCGCTGTACAGGAAGGCGGATTTTTTTGTCCACCCGACGCTCTACGATGCGTGTGCGAACACGGTGCTGCAGTCCATGGCGAGCGGGCTGCCGGGTATCATCTCCACGGCGGACGGGGCGCATGAGTTCATCGAGGACGGTGGAAATGGGTGGCTGCTGAGGAACCCGCGAGATGCCGGCGAACTGCACGCGAAGATGAAGGCGGTGCTCGCCCTCTCTGCGTCGGAGCGTGCAGCGGTGGGCGCGGCGGCGCGGGCGCGGGTGCTGCCGCTGACGTGGGAGGCGCATGTGGGGAAATGGGAGGCGGTCCTGGGCGAGGGGTGGGGGTAACCTGATTGGTGCAGGGACGGGTGTTGTTTTGAGGTGTGGGAGGCAGAAATGTGGATTGGGAGCAAGGGGCTCTGGGCACGCTGGGTGGGGCGGTTTTCGGCGTTGACATGAGGCGTCTTTTCCGGGTACTCTGCGAGGGCGAGGCGGAGGGTTTTCCGCCCGGCTGTTCCCATCCCCCTATGTTCTCCCATTTCCCCCGAATCGGGCGGCTGTGTGCCGCGATGCTGGCCTTTCTGTGCACGGCTGCTGCCCTGCGGGCGGCGGTTCCTGCGGCACCGGGGGGGCTGGTGGCGGGGGCCATGGCAACGGCGGGGTCGCTTCAGCTTGTGGTGAATGACAATTCGCTGGACGAAACGGGCTTCAGCCTGGACTATAAACTGACTAGTTCGGCGACGTGGACGGTGAATGGGCTGGATTTTGCGGGGGCGCGCACGGGGACGGTGGCCGCTTTTGCCATTAACGGGGTGGCGGTGAACACTTCGTATGATTTTCGCATGCGGGCGTACAACGGATCGCCCAAGGTTTACTCGGGCTACTCGAACATTGCGACGGTGGTGACGGGTTCATTTGGCGCGCCGACCTCGATGATTGCCACCAGTTTGAGTGCCTGTGATTTTGCGCTGCGGTGGGTGGACAATGCGACGACGGAAACGGGGTTTGTGGTGGAATACAGTGTGGGCAGCGGTGCCCCGACCTGGCAGACTTTTGCCGGGACGCGCTCTGCGGATCAGATTTACTTTGGGCCGATCGGGGGCATTCCCGGGACAACCTACCAGGCGAGGGTGAAGGCGGTGAAAACCGGGGCGGAAACAGCCTACTCAAACATCGCGACGGTGACGCTGCCGCTGGATGCGCCGCCGGCGGCCCTGACGGCGACGGTGCTGGATGACTTCAACATCCGGCTGAACTGGACGAACCAGTCGCTCTGTGCCGACTATTACCAGGTCGAGGTGCAGGGGAACGGGGATGCCGGGTTCACTGTGGTCTCGGTGGTGGCGGCGGCGCAGGCGGTGGCGGGAATCGGGGTGGCGCCGGGACGCAGCTACAAGTTCCGCCTGCAGGCCTTCGCCGCAGTGGGGAACGGGCTGACAGCGATCTCGCCCTACTCCGCGGAGGCGACGGCGACGACGCTGGACAACTTTACGGGCAAAACCTACGCCACCATCACTCCGGGGGAGCCGTTTGCCTATCAGGCGACCACGAGTACCACCTCGGCCCGGACGAATCTGACAGCGACGGGGCTGCCGCCAGGGGTGTCGCCCATCGATCCGGTGAGCGGGCTGATCACGGGCACACCGACGGTGCCGGGGCTGTATCCAGTGACGCTGACGGCGACGTTTGCCAACGGGCATGTGGCGACGCAGACGCTGCCGCTGCGTGTGGCCTGGGTGAAGGCTCCGCCAGTGATCGGCACGGTGATCCCGCAGTGGACGGCCACGCCGGGGCAGACGCGGGACACGACGCTGGCGGGGACATTCACCGATCCCGAGGTGGAATCAGCGGTGCGCGTCTCCACGAACGTGGGGAACATGGATTTCATCCTGTACAACTCCCTCACGCCGCTTACCGTCACGAATTTCATGAACTACGTGAACCGTGGGGACTACGGCGGAGCGATTTTTCACCGGAGCGCGAGCAACTTTGTGATCCAGGGGGGAGGGTTTAAAGGCGTGCAGAATCCGGACAAGTTCGCTCCGATTCCGACGGACCCGGGCGTGAAGAATGAGCCGGGCATCGCGAACCTGCGCGGGACGATTTCAATGGCGAAGCAGAAGGACCAGCCGGACAGCGGGACAAACCAGTTTTTCGTGAGCGTGAATGACAATCGAATCCAGCTGGACGACCAGAACAGCGGATTCACCGTGTTTGGCCGGGTGACGACGCCGGGAATGGTGGTGGCGGACGCCATCGCCGCGAAGCCACGGGGGAACTACACTGTGCAAATGCAGGGGGCCGGTCCGTCAACCTCCGGTTACGGTGCGTTTGATTTTGCCGACCTGCCTTTCAACGATACGAGCGTCCCGGGCAGCTCGGCCGCGATGGACCAGGCAAAGCTGATCACGATCAACTCGGTCACGCCGATCACGACTTATTTGACCCACGGTGTAACCGGGAACACGAATCCGTCGGTGGCCGCGGCGAGCCTGGTGGGCGGGGCGCTGCATTTGACCAGCCTGGCCGGGGGCGCGACGACGGTGACGGTGACGGCGACTGACCTGGACGGAGAAACCACGAGCCAGCAGGTGGCGGTGACGGTGAATGATACGTACGCGACCTGGGCGGGGCGGAAGGGATTTACCGACACGGCGACGGGGGCGGGAAATCCTGACGGCGACGGGCTGAAGAACCTGCTGGAGTACGCGCTGCTGGGGGATCCCTTGGCGCCGGACAGCGGCGTGGTCCTGCCCGTGGCGGGAAAAACAAGCGCCTCCAGCCCCAGCCTGACACTGACTTTTCCGGTGCGGAAATTTGCCCAAGGTCTGCGCTACACGGTGGAGGCGGCGGGTGACGTGACCCTGCCGTGGACGGCGGTGTGGACCTCCAGCGATGGACTGACGACGGCGAATGCGCGTGTGGTTTCCTCCACGGAGCAGGCGGACCGGACGGTGGTAACCATTCAGGACACGGTGGCGATGTCGGCAGCGGTCCGGCGGTATCTGCGGCTGCGGGTGGAGCAGCTGTAGGCGCGCTTGGAGGGCCTAACCGGCGAGGGCGCGCTGCTGGCGGAGTTCGGCTTGGCGGGCAAAGAAGCGGCGGCGGCGGGACTCGATGAACTCGCTGTCGTAGATGCGGCGGGCGAGGTCGCGGAAGCCGTTTTCGAGTTCGGCCACGGACATGCCGGCGGGGCGGTAGTTGACGTCGAAGAGGGTGCAGGTTTCCCAGGCGCCCGGGTCGATGAGCCGGCCCTCGGTGGCGAGGCGGGCGTGGAGCGGGGCATTGGGGAAGGCGGTCATGACGGTGATCTGGCACTCGTAGAGGCCGGAGTCGCGGACGAACTCGAAGACGGCGTCGAAGGAGGTGGTGTCCTGGTTGTCCAGCCCGAGGACAAAGCAGCCGTTCACGGTGATGCCGGCATCCTGGATGGTGTCGATGGCGCGGCGGTAGGTGTCGGACTGGTGGTGCTTCCAGTTGGCCTTGTGCTCGATGCCCTGCAGCTCTCGGGCGCGGGGGCTCTCCAGGCCGATGAGGATCTGCGCGCAGCCGCTGTCCTTCATGAGGGCGAGCAGCTCGGGATCCCGCGCGATGGAGACGTCCGTCTCGGTGAACCAGCGGAGGCCTTCTGGAATGAGGGCGCGGGCGAGTTCGCGGCCGCGTTTTTTGTCGGCGAAGGTGTTGTCATCGGCAAACTCGAGGAACGGGTGCGGCCAGATGTCCTTCAACCGGTGGATTTCATCGATGACCTTGGCGACGGGCTTCACCTTGAAGCGCGGGTCCAGCCGGATGGAGGCACCACAGAAGTCGCAGTTGTAGGGGCAGCCTCGCTGGGTCTGCACGGTGAGTCGGTTGTAGATGGAGGGATCGAGCAGCTCGAAGCGCGGCATGGGGGCGTCGCGCAGGTCAAAGGGGTGGGGGCGCGAATCGTAGCGGGGCTGGAGGCGGTTGTCGAGGAGGTCGCGGCAGAGGCGGGGCCAGCTGGGTTCCCCCTCTCCTATGACGATGGCGTCGGCATGGGCGGCGGCCTCGTCCGGACGCGCGGTGACGTGGAGCCCGCCGAGGAGGACGAGCACGCCGGCGGCCCGGTAGCGGTCGGCCAGGGCATAGGCGTCCTTGATCATGGCGGAAAAGGAGGAAATGGCGACCACATCGAAATCGCCAGGCAGCGAGGTGAGCGCGGCGAGGTCCGGGACCTCCAGGTAGGTGACGTCAATCTCCGGCGGAGTGAGCCCCGCGAGGGTGAGCAGGCCGAGGCTGGGCAGGCTGGCAATGACCTGGCTGCGCTCGACAAATCCAGGAAGCATGAGGCCCATGGCCAGGAGTTCCTGATTTTGACAACGGACGCCTGACATGGCGATGAGACCGAGTTTCATGGGTGGCGGGGTGGAATTTTGGAGGCAGGGGTGAAATGAGGTTGGCGGAGGGTGGAGGTATCTGGCAGGTTCCGGTCATGGCCGATGACGATGAAACCAGAACCCATGACTTGGGCCTTGACCGCTGTTCCCGGTTGAAACCAGCTGCGGCACAGGTGGAAAGCCTTGAGGTCTCCCCAGACGACGGACTTGCTGAGGCCTGCCGCCGGGATGCGGAGATGGAAAGTGGTACCGTCACGGGTCTGACCGAGCATGAATTTTGGGCGGCTGTGGGCCGGAAACGCTGAACTTACAGCCCGCGCATCCCGAGCAGGGTGCCGATGACTCCCAGCCCCACGCTGCCGACGGGGATGAAAAAGAGGTGACGCAGCGGCTGTTTCCAGGCGGAGAGGAAACAGCAGAGCGGCATGGTGATGGCGCCGACGCAGAGTGAGCGGCCGGCGACCTGTCCCCACCAGGCATCGAGTGGGGCGGCGTGGTTGGTGACGGCGAAGGCGATGTTCACAAAGGCGAGGCCGAAGAAGGAAATGTGGCCGAGCCGGGTGAGCCGCCGCCGCCAGGAATCATAGCCGCCCATGAAATCGTGCCGCCAGAAGAACAGGCCGAGGATGGCGCCAGAGAGGACGCCGAGAGCCATGCCGGTCCAGGCGGTGCGGAGCATGAAGAGCGTGAGTGGTGAGGTCATGAGCTGTGGTGGGTTGGTTAAAAGGTGGTCAGGTGGTCGTCGGAATAAAAATCATCCGTGTAAGCGGCCACGGCCCTGCCGCCGGACTGGCGGACGAGGACTCTGGCCCAGGCAAGGGAACCGCGATCCGCAGCCGGCCCGAAGGCGAGCCAGGATTCGTTCTGCCAAAGAGGCGCGCCGAAGATGCCCGCCAGATCGGTGACGGGGCAGCCGGGCTTGAATTTTGAGAGGTCAGCCCGCCGCTCCAACGGTGCGGACTTCGCGCGGTCCCTGGTTTCCCGGATGAGGGCAAAGGGGGCGTCCACAATGGTTACTGGGGCAAGCAGGATGGCCACGGGAGCCCACATTTTTGCCTCGGCGAGGGAGCGGTGCCAGTTGGCTTTTGTGTCGCCCTGGAATGCCGGGGCGGCCAGCACGCGGGCGAGCCTCTTTTCCGCCTGTTCACGGTAAACGACGAAGGTGCGCTCGTCCGCCGGGCCTGCCTGGTGGAAGGGAAAAGGCGGGCGCTCCACTTTCCTCGCAGGGACTCCATTGTGCGAAAGCGCGTAGAGCAACACGCCAGCCGGGGACGCAGCCTTCCGCCCCTGCCAGACCGCTCCCTCATGCTGGGCGACGAACTGGATGCGCCCGCTGCTGCTGGACGTGCAGGAGGCAAGACAACAGAGAGCAAACGAGAAGGCGGCCCGGAGAAGTGTGGGATTCATTGGGCAAAAAGGTGGCAGACATTGGCTCCGCCGAAACCGGAGGCGTTGTTCAGCACGTGCCGCGGGGTTTTTTCCACGGTCTGGCGGGGGAGGTGGAGGGTGGCTGCGGCGGGGTCCGGGGTGTGGAGGGCGGCCTGGCCGGGGATGAGTGACTCGCTGAGGGCGAGGGAGCAGAAGGCGGCCTCCATGAGGCCGGAGAGGGAGAGGGCGTGGCCGGTGAGGGCCTTGGTGGAGGAAACGGCAGGGCGGTGTTCGCCGAGGAGGGCGGTGAGGGCGAGGGCCTCCGCGCGGTCACCAGCGGGGGTGGAGGGAGCGTGGGCATTGATGTAATCCAGCGACTCCGCGTCGATGCCGGAGCTGCGCAGGCAGAGGCGCATGGCGGCGAGGAGGCCGGTGCCCTGCGGGTGGGGCTGGGCGAGGTGGAATCCATCCGCCGCCTGCCCCCAGCCGAGCAGCCTGGACTGCGCGGCGGCTCCGCGTTTCCGGGCAGACTGCGCAGACTCCAGCACGATGGCGACCGCGCCACCGGTGCCGACGAAGCCGTCGCGGGCCGCATCGAACGGGCGCGAGGCGGTGGCGGGATCCGGGTTGAGCGAGAGGGCGCCCATGCCGGCAAAGGGGAGGAGCGTTTCCGCCGTCAGGTCCTCCGCAGCGAGGACGATGACGCACTCCTGGCGGCCGAGGCGGATTTCATCGGACGCGAAGCCGAGGGCGTGGCTGCCGCTGGCGCAGGCTGAGACGAAGCCGCAGGTGGAGCCGGTGATGCCGTAGTGCGCGGCGAAGTTGAACCCGAGCGTCCCGGCCACGCTGCTGACCACGCCGAGCGGGTGAGCCCGCTGCCAGCCACTGGCGGCGAGCCGGTTCAGATGGTGGTGGAGCATGCGCGGGGAGCCGCCGCTGGCGGTGAAAAGCCCGGTCGTCCCGTCCGCGAGGTCCGCTGTGGTGAGCCGGGCCTCCGCGATGGCCTGCTCCATGGCGCAGGCCGCGTAGAGTCCCTGCGGAGCGAGCCCGCGCAGCAGAGTACGGTCGATTTCCCACCGGTCCGGCCACGTCCACCCGGCGGAGTCCGGCGCGCTGGTGTCGAATCCCTTGAGGGTGCCCGCCACCTTCACCGGAACGGGGGTGCCGGGCACGGCGTCCCACTTTTCGATGCCGCAGTGAAGGTGCCGCAGGGCGGAAATGACGGAGGCGCGGTCATTCCCGATGCTGGTGATGAACCCGAGGCCGGTGATGACGGGCGCGTCGTTCATTGGGCGGGCGCAGGGGAAAGGGGGAGTCCCATTTTTCCGCAGAGGAAGGCGTGCAGCCCGCCCAACGTCTCGATCCCGGCGGCCTCGCGGGTCTCGATGGCCACACCGAACAGGTCGTCCAGCTTGAACGTGGCCTCCGCCAGGGTGAGCGAGTCCACTCCCAGGTCCTCCCGCAGCCGGGTCTCCGCAGGCACTGTATCCAGCGGGCGGCGGAGACGGCTGGGCAGGTAAAACTCCAGGATGGCCCGCATGGCCTGGTCCAGCGCAGCGGGGGAGGGCGTCTCCCGGAAGGCCAGCACGGCGGAAATGGCCGCCAGCGGGAAGCCGTGGAGTTCACTGCGCAGGGTTTCGGGCGTCTTGCCGGAAAGCGGGCCGGGGGTGGTCATGCTGCCACTCTCCGCAGGCGGAGAATGGAGGCACCATCGAAAATAAGCGGGTTCTGAATTGAGAAAATCGATGGTCACCCAAGAGGGGCGGTTCGGGCTCTGTTGTTCAAGATTTCTTAACTTCTTTGTTTGCCTAGAAATCTGCAAATAAGAATCAAAATTTAAAGTTAGGAAATCTTTATTAGTCAGGTTTCCTCATCAATTGCGTGTGCTGTTTTGTACATTCAGAAAAAGCTGAAAATGAATGAATGGTCACTGTTTTTGTGGCGTGGCAGCCGGAGCTTGGAGGTCTGGAAAAAAGGCAGTGTCCATTTTTTTGAAAAAGATTCTGGCGTGACGCAAAATTTACGGATATTATATAAAGTTATGGGGATTATTAAAAACACTATCGTTTTAGCGGGGTTTGGAATCCTGTGGAGCGGAGCCAGAGCCGAAGAAGGGCAAATCACGGAGGCAGCGAGGCCGACTGTGATTGGGTCTGCGGCGAGCGTGACCCCGGCGCCTGCCGGCAAGCCGGGGGCCACGGGCTCCGGCGCCTCTGCTTTCGAAACGATGGGCCTGACGCTGCATGATGTAGGGGAGCCGACGGACGCTGAGCAGTACACGATAGAGTTGATCAACAGAGCCCGGGACAATGCAGTGGCTGAGGCAAGCAGGCTGTCGGCCTCCACCGATCCTGATGTGCTGCCAAACTATGAATCCTACGCCCTGGACAAGGCGTACATGGTCGCTGAGATGACGCCCTTGCCCAAGGCCCCGCCGCTGGCCCCCAATAAGAACCTGACCAAATCCGCGAGGGATCATTCGCAGTGGATGTTGAACACCCAGTCCCAGTACCACGAGGAGGATCTGGCCACTGGCGGTTATGAATCATTGCAGGACCGGTTCAAGCGGCAGGGCTACCTGATCGTCAGCACTCCTCCTGGCCCGGACCCGGGCCGGCTGGCGGAAAATATTTATGCTTACGGGGTTAGTTTGGACGAAATCCGGGCGGCTTTCGAAGCGGACTGGGGGTACAACACTCAGGGGCAGATGGATCATGGCATGCAAACCGGGCGTGGGCACCGGGTGAACACCCACGAAGTCCTTTACCGGGAGGTGGGAGTCGGGATCGTGGAGGGAATCAAGGAAAACATCACGACCGAGGCTGCGGTCGGCTCCATGCTGGCAACAGAAGACTATGGCCGGACGTACAATTCAGCAAACAAGCCGTTTGTGACGGGCGTGGCGTACTATGACTATGATGGCGACGGATTTTACACGCCGGGCGAGGGCATCGGCGGGGTGACGGTGAATGTGACTGGGTCCACGGAGTACGCGGTGACGTCGAAGTCAGGCGCCTACGCGGTGACGCGCGATGTCACGGGGAACTCCGAGGCGGCAACGGTGAGCTTTTCCGGTCTCTCCGTCTCGCAGAGTACGGCGGTGACGATCAGCAATAAGCAGAACGTCAAAACCGACCTGAAACCGGTCTACACGCCGCCGAAACCGGCGGGAGCAGCCACGGTGGTCCGCGGAGTGCCGGCGACCTTCACTTATCCAACCGTCCCTGGGGCCACCGGCTACACGCTGGCAGTGGGGACGAAGGCGGCCGCGTCCACGTTTGACTGCGGCTCCTACACGAAGGCCACGGTGGACACCGCCGGAAGCTCGTATTCCACGCTGGACACGACCGTGGCATCCACCTCTCCCGGCACGTCGTGGCACCTGGCCCACCCTTACGACGCCACGGTCCAGATCATCCGGCCGCAGACGATCCGCCTGACGCCGCAGTACCTCTGCAGTGCAGGCACGAAACTGACCTACAAGAGCCGCATGAGGGGCGCGCGCCTCGGGCAGGCGGGAAAAGTGCAGGTCTCCTGGGACGGTGGCACCTACTGGAAAACGGTGGACTTCGTGCGCGGGTTTGCCTCGGGCAATGGCGACACGACATTCACCAGCCGGACGGTGGACCTGGGAGCCTACAGCGGAAAGATGATCCAGGTGCGCTTCGCCTACACCGGGGCGTCCACCGGGAATTTCGCCAGCGGAACTTCCTCGCTGTATGGCTGGTTCATTGATGACGTGGCCTTCGCCACCAGCGGCGGCAGCCCGACGACCCATGAGGTGACCCTGACGGACAAGGGCGCGGTGAGTGGCGGCAGCTTCACCTGGACTCCCACCACGGCAGGGGTGCAGCAGCTCTGCGTTCGGCCCGTCATTTCCGGGAAAAACTGGCCCTACAGCGCTCCGCTGGAGGTAACCGTGACCGAACCCGCCGGCTACCAGGCGGCCGTCGTGACGAAGGAGGCCACTCTGGGCCTGACGGCGGGCACACTTTCCCTCAACCCGAACGACGACTATGACAAGGACGGTCTGCCCAACCTCGTGGAATACGCCTTCGGGTTGAACCCAGCGGCGAACAATTCCTCCACCCGGCTGCTGACCCCGGCCGCCGCCACCACGGCTGGGAAATGCGAGGTCACCTACTCGAAGGACAAGTCCATCACCGGCGTGACTCTGGTGGTGCAGGCGTCCAAGGACGGCACGAACTGGTACACTCCCGGTCAGGCGGGCGCCCCCGCCGGGATGCAACTGACCGACACCGTCTCCTCCACCGCGGGAAACATCGAGACCCACAAGGCCTCTGCGTATCACCTCGGCAAACCGCTCTTCTTCCGCGTGAAGGTCACCCAGCAGTAGGCTCTTTCCGCAGGAAAATCAGGCGAATGCTTGCCGCCTGACGCGGAGAGGGTAGATTGGCCGGCCCTGACTGACCCGGGCTCCTCCGCCCGCTCCCGATGACTCCGCTGTTTCGAAAATTTCTCGGCCTGAACTGGCTGCTCTTCCTGACGATGATCGGTTTGATCATCGTCGGCGTCTTCTGCATCTACAGCGCGGTTCATTTCCGCACGGACGCGCCCGGCATTGTGGACATGTGGTCCAAGCAGATCCGCATGGCCCTGCTGGGGCTGGTGGTGTTCTTTGGAGCGGCGCTCATCGACTACCGCTGGATGCGCTGGGGCGCGCTGCCGATGTTCATGGTGGGCCTCGGCGGACTGGTGCTCGTGCTTTTCATCGGGAAGGAAGTTTACGGAACCAAGGGCTGGCTGGTGCTGGGGCCGCTCACCTTTCAGCCCTCGCAGACGGCCATCGGCGCCGGCATCGTCATGCTCGGGTTCGTCCTCGGCGAGCTGCACAAGCTGCACCCGTTCTTTCGTTACCACTTCGTGCGTCTCGTGGTGGCAGGCGTCTGCACCGGGGTGCCCCTCCTGCTGGTTTTAAAACAGGGGGACTTGGGCTCCGCGCTCGTCTGGGTGCCGGTGTCCGCCTCCATGTTTCTGGTGGGCAGCATTCCCTACCGCTACCTCATCGCCATCGGGCTGATCGGGCTGGCCGTCCTGCCTCCGGCCTACTTTTTTGCCCTGAAGCCCTACCAGCAGGAGCGGATCAAGGTGCAGTGGGCGCTGCTGAAGGGCGAGGAACTGGATCAGAAATCCCTCCAGGGGCCGGCCTACGCCAGTGTGAACGTCGTCCGCGCCATCGGCTCCGCCGGTTGGACGGGCAAGGGGTTTCAGGGAAAGAACCTGGCTGACGACCAGAAGACGATGCACCAGCTGGGCTTCATTCCCCGGCAGACGGCCCACAATGACTTCATCTACGCCGTCTACGCGGAGGAGCAGGGATTTCGCGGCTCGCTGCTCATGGTGGGGGCCTTCGCCTTCCTCGTCTTCCAGTGCGTCTTTGTGGCCTTTTGCGCACGGGACCAGATGGGCCGGCTGATCGTCGTCGGCGTGGCGGCGTTGTTCTTCGCCCACGTCTTTCAGAACATCGGGATGCAGGTCCACCTCCTGCCGATCACGGGCATCCCGCTGCCGTTCATCAGCTACGGGGGTACGTTCGTCGTCATGATCATGGCCCTGCTGGGGATGGTGCAGAGCGTCTGGATTCACCGGAACGACGCCCTCCAGGAGGACTCCTCCAGGCAGGAGCCTGACAGCAAGACCATGTGGCCGTAACGGCGCCGGGAGCAGGGCTTGGGGCTGAAAAAAATCTGCGCCGACCGGCTGGGGTCCGGTCGGCGCGTCATTTTCTGAAGTTGGCTGCCGGTGTGGCCACAGCGAACAGCGCATCAGGAAAGGGGTGGCGGGCGAAGCTTCACTTCTGTCTCTACTATTCGCAAAATATGCCCGCATGTTTCGGAAAAAATGCGCATCCCCTGAAAAGAGTTCGGTTCCCCGGGTGGTTGACGGCGTGGGGCAGGCGGGGAAGGGTGGGGCATGAGTCTGCTCGGTGTTTTCAAGGCAATGGGAATCGTGCTGCGGTGGGGGCTGGTGGCGGCCCTTGGCGGTTTGGCGCTTGTGCTTTTCTCCGCAGCGGCCCACGGGATCTTCAAGGCCGGGCTGAAGGACGCAACCTCGGTGATTCTGGTCGTGTTTTTCCTCGGTCTGGGCTGGCTGATCGCGTGGCCCGGAGTGCTGCTGGCGCGGGGAAATCTGGCGGGCGGCACGCTGGGCGTCTCCGTGCTGTGCGGGGGGTATGCGGGGCTGAAAACGATTGGCTGGTTTCAAAATCAGGCATTTGTGCGCAATCCGGGCCACTGGGAGCGGGCGCTCGGGCTGGATGCCCGCCTGCAGCCGGTGCTGGACGTGGTGCTGAGCGTCCTGCCGTATGCGGGGCCGCTCCTGGTGGCGGTGCTCGTCCAGCGCATGCTCCAGCAGGGGCTGCCGATGCTCATGAAATGAAGTTCGCCTCGCGCTGGTGAAATCTTGTCCCTTGTGCTAGCGTCGCCCGCCCCAGGCCTCCCCCGTTTTTCACCGCTCATGCCCACGCTTCAATCCTTTCGCAGTTACCAGATCGCCGAGGACGCTCGGGGCTCCTCGCTGGAGCTTTGGCGGGGGGAAAAGGAGGTCATCTGCCTGGCGGTGGACCCGCGGCGGAGCCAGTTTGTCGAGCTGCGCGTGCTGGCCGGCGTGGATACGAGCGTGCCGGAGTCCCGCCCGGTGCAGGAGTACTTCCGCACGGAGGCGCAGGCGCTCATGCGGCTGAACCACCGGAATCTGGTCGAAGTCAGGGAATTTGGGGAGGACGAGGGCGCGCTCTTTTACGTCACGGAGTTTTTGGACGGCGAGCCGCTGGACACCTTTCTCGCCCGGTGCAATCCGCTCCCGGCCTGGCTGGTGCTGGAAATGGCGGCCCAGATCACCCAGGGGCTGCTGGTGTTAAAAAACGAGCCGCTTCTGCTTTCCCGGGTGGACTTGTTCAATGCCCGCCTCCTCCTGGAGGGGGAGACCACGTCAGAGCTGGTGGTCAAGCTGAGCGAATTTGGCTTTGGCGAGGGCGCCCCGGCGCAGGACGATGGCCGTGCCGTCGAGCGCCGCGTCGTGCGGGACCTCGGGCGGCTGCTCATTTATGCGCTGACCGGGCTGGTGTCGGACTCGATCCCTGCGGGGCGAAATCTTTCCAGCCTCGTGCTCTCCACCCCGCTGGCCCAGCTGCTGGCGTCCCTGCTGGATCCGGTGGGGAAAAACACCCTCACCAGCATGGAGCAGGTGGCCGCATCGCTTGAGCGCTGCCGGAAGGAGCCAGAGTTCGGCTCGCGGCCGGAGCGCCTGCCCGTCACCCTGCGGCCCCGGCTGCCGTTGCAGGCCCAGTTTTTGACCCTGAGGGATCTGGGGGAGCTGCTGGGCGACTCCTGCCGGCTGGAGCGCACGGCCTTCGATGCCATGCAGCCCTACTGCCAGCGGGCCTTCATGGGCGGGCGGGCGGTCATGACGCAGCTCCTGCCGCCGGCGCGGGTGATGCCCCGGCTTTTCCTGCCCGCCCTGCGCGAGGCGGCGGCCCGGGTTTCGCCCGAGGGCCAGCCAAATCTGGTGCGCGTGCTCCAGCCCCCGCCGGATGATGCCGCCGGGTGGTTCATCGAGGAGGCGCCGCCCCGGCTCACGCTGGATGCAGCCATGCGCCTGCGGAAGCGGCTCTCTCCCACCGAGGCGGCCATGGTGCTGAATGAAATCGAGAAGGGTGTGGCCCAGGCGGAGGCGCTCAAGCTCGTGCCCGCCGCGCTCGCCACGCAGCAGATTTTTCTCGAGTTCACCCACACGGATGACTCCCGGAAGCTGCCCACGGATGACGAGCTGGGCCGCACGCCGCTGGACGCCTGGCCGCCGTTCCGCCTCCGGCTGCGGGCGCACCCGGTGTGTCTGAATTTCACCCAGCCCAACCGGTTCCGGCGCGAGCGGCTCCTCGGTCTGGGGCCAAAGCTGGGCGAGGCCTCGCCTGGCCTGGACGGACTGCGCGTGCCGGAGGCGGCTGACTACGGTGCGCTGGCCATTTCCCTGCTCGGCGGGGAGTCCGTGCTGGCCGGGCCCGCCGGGGCGCTGGTCCAGCAGGCTCTGGAGGGCGGTGGGATGCCGCGCCAGGCGTTTCTGGAGGAGCTGACCGGCCTGCTCGCCCCGCGCGTGGCGGCTGCAAACAAAGCCCAGGCCGCCGCTGCCGCCGCCACGGCCAAGGCGCGCGAGGTCCGGGAGGCCCGCGAGGCGAAGGAAAAAGAAACCAAAGCCCGGCAGGCCGCGAAAGCCGAGGAAGCCGCCCGCGCTGCCGAGTCGGCCCGCGTGGCCGAGTCCACCCGCGCCACCGCCGCCGGAGCCGCTGCGAAAAAAGCCGCCGCCAAACGCACCGCCCCGCTCCCCGAGCCGCCCGCCCCGCCGCAGCAGCCGGCGCTGGAGAAAAAGCTCGTCCCCAAACCTGAGACCCGTGCCATCGAGCGCCCGCCTGCGGCGAAAAAGAAGGGCGCCGCCGGGAAAACCGCTCCCATTCCCGTTGAGCCGGAGCCCCCGACCCTGCGCGACGAGACCCGCACCGTGGAACCTGCAACCGGCCCGCTCGACTTCAGCGCCCTCATGGGCGGAGGCCACGCCGCTCCGGAGCACGAGGAGGAAACCGGAGGCGAGGGCGGCTTTGCCGAGGTCCTCTTCTCCCGCCGCGACCACGCCACCCACGAGCCTGAGCCCGACGAAAGCTGGCGCGAGGACGGACCGCTGCCCTTCGCCCTGACCGAGGTCCCGCCTGACGAATTCGAGCGCCACCCGCTCCACTTTGACCGCCCCGGCCTCGCCCCCGAGCCCGCCCTCTCCCCGTGGAAGCTGATCCTCCTCATGGTCATCGTCGCCGCCTTTGTCGCCGCCGTGGCCGCCCACCTCACGGGCATGGCGCCGTGGGTGCACAAGTAACCTTTTTATGACCACGCCCCTTCTTTCCCGCGCTCGTTTTCTCCAGTGCTCAGCTGCCGCCCTCGCCCTCCTCGGTTCAGCCCGGGCGGAGGAAAAACCAGCCCCCGCTCCCCGGAAGCCGGTGGTCTGGCTCATCGGCGACTCCACGGTGAAAAACGGAACCAAGGGCCAGCACGGCTGGGGGGATTTCCTGGCCGGGGAGCTGGACGCCGCCCGCGTCGACGTGAAAAATCGCGCCCTCGGAGGCCGCAGCAGCCGCACCTTTGCCACAGAGGGGCTGTGGGACAAGGTGGCTGCCGAACTCCAGCCGGGCGACCTCGTCCTCATGCAGTTTGGCCACAATGACAACGGCCCGCTCAGCGGACCAAAGGCCCGCGCCTCCATCAAGGGCAACGGCGAGGAAACCCAGGAAGTCACCGTCGAGGCCACCGGAAAAAAAGAGACCGTCCACAGCTACGGCTGGTACCTGCGCAAGTACGCCGCAGAGGCAAAAGCAAAGGGGGCCACCCCCGTCGTTCTCTCCCTCATCCCGCGCAACATGTGGACCGGGGGAAAAGTGAACCGCAGCACCGGAGACTTCGTCCTCTGGGCCACCGAGGCCGCCAAACAATCCGGTGCCGCCTTCGTCGACCTCAACGGGATCATCGCCGACCGCTACGATAAGGAGGGCGAGGCCAAAGTGGGACAGGACTACTTCACCGTCGCCGACCACACCCACACCCTCGAGCCCGGAGCCCGCGTCAACGCCGCCTGCGTCGCCCTTGGCCTGCGCGGCCTGCCGGAGGTCTGGGAGAAAATCGGCAAGCCGGCAGCCAGGCCGTGACCGCCTCGCGGAAAAACCATCGCGGATTTTAACTTGGCGGAGAAGGTGAAGGATGGACGCGTTACTGCTGGCGCTGATTTTCCTTCTCCCCGTCGTGATCCTGATATGGCCCCGCTGGCCCAAGTGGCCGCGCCGTGACGACGCCAGGTGCGCCCTCGCCATTCTCATCGTGTGGATCCTGCTGGTCGTCCGGGGCGATCCCGACCTGCCCCGGAGAATGGAAGCGGCTCACTTGCGAGGAAACGACAGCTACGACGGGACCGGAGCCAGCACGGGCCTGCTTGTCTTTGGCTGGGCGCCGGCGGTGGTCTTCTGCCTTCCAGCCCTGGGCCTCAGGAAATTGATCGATCTCCGGCTCCGCAGGCAGGCCCCGAAGGAGCCGGCAGTCCGGAGCGATGAAAATCTTTAGAAACCAAAAGTTTATGCCTATGGATTCGCCGGCCCGTTCTTGGGTCCGGGAATGGGCCGCCTGTAACGCAGGCGCCCGTGGGCGCTGAAAACGCCTTTCGTTCCGAAGGGCAGGCAAAACTCGCTCCGAGTTGGAGGCTCCCGAGTCTCCGGTGTGAGAAACTCGCTCCGGGGGATTTCCTGTCAAACGCTCCGGGCTCCCGGCCGGGGGCGGGCCCGGAAGCGCCCGCCAACCTGGAGCGCAGGCTGGACCAGCGCTGGCGGGCGTCGATGTTTCGGACGGCCATGCCGGGGGAGGGGGCTGCCGGGGCCGGGAAAATCCGGATGCCCTTTCTGCTGCAGTTTGTCCATCCTGACGACTCTGCACCCAGCGTGCCGCCGGGGAAATCAGCTTGCCACGCCAGTTTCCGGCTCCTTATTCAGCCCTGCTGACTCACGCCCCCCGGCCCACTCATTCCATCGAATTTCATGCCTGAACCAGAATTTCTGACCGACAAAGACTGGCGCACCCTCATCCGCGACATCCATGCGCATCAGGTGCTTCCCGTCATCGGGCCGGAACTGGTCACCATTCTTCATCCCGGCACGGGAAAAGACATTCCGCTCCATCGTTACCTCGCCCCTTTGCTCGCCCGGCGGCTGAAGCTCGACTCACCGGATACCTACTCCGCCATCAACGCCGCCGCCTGCGCCCATCTCATGCGGCGGGGTTCGCGGAAGGACATCGCCATCGAGCTGGCCGAGATGCTCGACGACCTCAAGCCCCAGCCTTCGGATACCCTCCTCGCCCTGGCCCGCATCACGGATTTCGATCTCTTCGTCTGCAGCACTTTCGATTCCCTGCTCGCCTCCGCCCTCGGCCTCGTCAGGCCCGGCGTGTTCGATGCCCCGCGCGATCTGCTCGCCTTCACCCCCAGCACCCCGGTGGACATCCCGGAGCCCCTCACCAGCCCCTGCGTCTACCACATCCTCGGCCACTACCAGCGCACCTACCCGGAGTTCGCCGTCTGGGAGGAGGACTACATGGAGATCATCTGCGGCCTCCTCGAGCACCAGGACGTCATGGAGCGCCTCTTCCGCCAGCTGAAAAAGCGCTACCTCCTCGTCCTGGGCGCCCCGTTTACCGACTGGATCGTCCGCTTCTTCTTCCGCGTCGCCCGTCAGGAGCGCCTCTCGGACCGCAGCCAGAATGCCGTGGGCGAGTGCCTCACCGATCTCCCGGAAAACATCGATCCGCCGCTCGTCTTCTTTTTCGACAAGCTCGTCCAGAGCACCACCGTCGTGCCCGGCAGCCCTTCCCTTTTTGTCCACGAGCTGGCCGCCCGCTGGCAGGACAGGCACGGCCAGTCAGCCGATGACGCCGGGTTTCTCTCCCGCCTCCCGCTGGAGATGCCGAAGGATTCCCTCTTCATCAGCTACGCCAGCGAGGACCGCGCCGCCGCCCTCGCCCTCGCCCGCGGGCTGCACGCCGCCGGGCTGCCCGTCTGGCTGGACCGCGGCCGGCTTGAGGTCGGGGAGAACTACGAGACCACCCTCGAGGCCGCCGTCCGCGTCCACTGCAGCTTCTTCCTCTCCCTCATTTCCCCCGCCACCGAGGCGGATGCCGCCCGCACCCGCTACGTTCACAAGGAGCGCGACTGGGCCGCCGCCCGCCACATGGACGGCTTCGTCTTCTACCTTCCCGTCGTCATCCACGATCCCCGCCCCCACGGCTTCGCCCCGCAGCACGAGCCCCCGTGCTTCGGGAAAATCCACGCCCACTTCCTCCCCGGCGGCCAGCCCACCCCGGAGTTTATTGGAAAGATGCGCTCCCTCCTCGAGTCCTACCGCGCCTCCGGACGTCCCCGCGGCTGATGCCCGCCCTCCGCCATGTCAGACCTTCCCTCCCTCTCCCGCATTGTGGATGCCGACCACCCCTGGCTCGGCCTCGCCTCCTTCACCCCCGCCACCCAGCAGTACTTCTTTGGGCGGGATGCGGAGATTTCCGAGATCTACCTCCGCACCCGGGAAAATCCCCTCACCATCCTCTACGGCCAGTCCGGCCTGGGCAAGACCTCCCTCCTCGGCGCAGGCCTCATACCGAAGCTCACCATCGAGCACTGCCGCCCCCTCCTCCTCCGCCTCCGGTTTGAGAAGGTGGACCCGCCCCTCACCGACCAGCTGCACGCCGCCCTCGCCCCCCTCTTCGCCGGTGCCGGGGCCGCAGCTCCGGGCCATGGGCCGGAGACCCTCTGGGAAAAACTCCACCACGTCCGCCTTCGTCCGCTTGGCATGGAGACCGCGCCCCCCGTGCTCATCTTCGACCAGTTCGAGGAAATCTTCACCCTCGGCCAGCGGGCCGGGCGGCAGGAGGAGGTCCGCGCCTTTTTCACCCAGCTGGCGGACGTCATAGAGAACCGCCCCCCCGCCGCCTTCACCCGCCGCTTTCAGGAGGACCGCCGCCTCGTGCGCGACTACGACCTCGCGCCCTCCCCGCTCCGCGTCGTCATCACCCTGCGGGAGGACTACCTCTCCCACCTCGAGGCGTGGAAGCGGCTCCTGCCCTCCCTCATGCGCAACCGCATGGCCCTCCACCTCCTGAACGGCCCCCAAGCCCTCGAGGCCGTTTACAGGCCTGGCCAGATGGAGGGCCGCCACCTTGTCGATGAGGAGACCGCCGCCCGCATCGTCCGCTTCGTCGCCAACCGCGCCCCGGACGTGCCGCTGGAGGAGATCGGTGCCGTGCCGCCCCTGCTCAGCCTCGTGTGCGACGAGCTGAATGCCGAGCGCCTCGAGCAAAACCGCCCCCAGCTCACCACCGAGCGCGTCTCCCTCGACGCCGGCGCCACCGGGGAGGACGAGGACGACCTCGAGGCCCGCAGCCGCGTCATCCTCGCCCGCTTCTACCAGCGCAGCTTCGCCGGCTTCCCTGCCGGCGTGCGGCACTTCGTCGAGGACCGGATGATCGACACCGCCGGCCACCGCTGCCCCGTCTCCCGGGACGACGCCCTGGCCGCCTTCACCCGCGCCGGCTCCACCGACCCCGACGCCGACCTCCTCGCCCTCGTCAATAGCCGCCTCCTCAGCACCGAGGAGCGGGCCGGCGTCCAGTGGTTCGAGATCACCCACGACGTCCTCGCCCCCATCGTTCAGCGCTCCCGCGACGAACGCCTCCAGCACGAGGCCGCCGCAGAGGCTCGGCGCAAACTCGCCGAGGAGGCCGCCAAGCAGCGGAAGTCGCGCCTGCTCGCCTCCCTCATGACCGTGCTCACCCTGCTGGCTCTGGCCGGGGCTTGGTTCGGCTGGCGCAAGGCCGGAGCCGCCACCGCTGCGGCAGCAGAGGCCAACCGCCAGAAACAGGAGGCAGACCACCAGCGTTCAGCCGCCACCAGGAACGAGGCCCTCGCCAAAGCCGAGGCCGCCCGCGCCGAATCCGCCCTCGCCGAATCCCTCAGCCGCCTCGACCGCGCCACCTTGGAGGAGGGCAAAACTTGGCTGGAGCGCGCCCGCACCGCCGAGGGAAACAAGGACCCGCTCACCGCCCAGTTCCTCGCCGCCCGGGCTGTGGGCTTCCGCGGCTTCGGCTGGGAGCAGGCGTCGCCGGACTGGCAGGCGAAGTTCCCCCCGCTCCTCGGCTCGCCCCTGGCCCACGACCCGGCTGCGGAAACAGAACGCCTGACCGAGCAGAAAGCTGTGGTGGATTTCTCCGTTTCACTCGCCCCGGCCGCCGTGCCCGTCTGGGTCCGGGGGCACTCGGAGGCGGTCTTGAGCGTGGCCTACAGCCCGGACGGCAGCCGCCTCGCCTCGGGGTCAGGGGACAAAACGGTGAAGCTCTGGGACACGGCCAAAGGGAAGGAACTCGCAACTCTCGCGGGGCACTCGGGCGATGTCAGGAGCGTGTCCTTCAGCCCTGATGGCCGCCGCCTCGCCTCGGGGGCAGAGGACAAAACGGTGAAGCTCTGGGATACCACCAAGGGCAAGGAACTCGCCACCCTCGCGGGGCACTCGGATTCGGTCTTGAGCGTGGCCTTCAGCCCGGACGGCAGCCGCCTCGCCTCGGGGTCTGGGCCATTTATTGGCGCAGGAACGGTGAAGCTCTGGGACACGGCCACCGGGAAGGAACTGGCCACCCTCGCGGGGCACTCGGGCGATATCAGGAGCGTGGCCCTCAGCCCGGACGGCCGCCGGCTCGCCTCGGGGTCAGCGGACAGAACGGTGAAGGTCTGGGACACCGCGACGGGCAAGGAACTCGCCACCCTCGCGGGGCACTGGGATTGGGTCACCAGCGTGGCCTTCAGCCTGGACGGCCGCCGCCTCGCCTCTGGGTCAGACGACAATACGATGAAACTCTGGGACACTGCGACGGGCAAGGAACTGCCGGGCAAACCGGATTTTGCCCTCGTTAGCCGGGGTGCCGCCAGGAGTGCCGATGGCAGGCTGGCGGCCGAACGGGAGGGGGCCATCATCCGGCTCACCCAGACCACGCCCCGCCTGCCCAACCTCCTTCATTTCCTCCAGCACGGCTTGCTCGACCTCGAAGGCCGCAACCTCGTCTGGAAACAGGACATCCCCCTCGACACTCTGAACGCCGTCCCGCCCATGCACTACCGGGACGACGCGCTGGAGCGGCTGGCCGATCCCAAGCTGACCCCGGAAGGGTACGCCGTGCTTCGGCTGCAACTGTGCGCCAAAGGAAACCAGTGGCGGGCCGCACTGGCGGTGTGGCGGCAGTTGGTAGGGGAGACTCCGGCGCTGGCGGAGTCCGCTCCGGCGCGGCGGGAGTTGCTCACCCTCGCCGCAGCCACGCTCCAGAAGCTGGCCCAGGCACAGAAACCCTCGGCCCCGGTGGAACTCTGCGGGGTCCTCACGGAAAACCTGAGGGCCGAGGATTTCGCCGACACCCGGGTGAGCCTGCCCCTCGCCGAAGCGGCGTGGGCGGTGCTGGCGAAGTGGGCGGTCTTCACCCCGCCGCTCCCGGCGGACGTGCGGGAGGCCTTCCGCGCCCACCTGCTCAAGACCGCCCCGCAGTCGTGGCGGGAGGCGGTGCCGGGGCTGTGAGGGCCTCAAAGGGTGGGTGATTCCGGGGGGCTGAACCGGGATGCGGTTCCCGGATTTCCGTCGGTTTCTTGTGGGAGCCTTCGTGGCCTCGGGCAACCCCAAGGTGACGACGGGAATTTGGGCCAGGCGGATTGCGAGCGGGGCAACTCTGAGCCGACAAGCGGGAATGGTTTGGAACAGGAGGAGACGGAGAAAACGGAGCGCCAGCACTCAAGGCTGGGACATCAGAGTCCGGCCACCTCATCAGGCAGGTGGCTGATGAGGTGGGCGCAACAAGTTCTTCCTCCGTTTTCTCCGTTCCCTCCTGTTCAATTCTCGCCGTTTTTAGGTTTAGAAGTCCTGAGCTGTAGCGGAACGGAGGCGGCCTGCCGGCTGGCTGTCTCCGCTCCGCTCCGGCTCAGGACTCCGGATTGGGGCATTGAAACCTGGAGGGGACGATTCTAGGCAGGGGAGGGTGATTACGGGGCGGGCGAGAATGATTCCAAGGTGGGGGAGAACGATTCCCGGTTGCAGCCTCCCGAGTCTCCGGTGGGCGAAACTCGCTTCGAGTTGCAGGCACCCGAGACCTCGGTGGGGGAAACTCGCTCCGGGCTTTCCCCCCCCGGTGACCAGGAGGTGGGCCGAGGGGGCGAAGGAGTCGGGAGCCCTGTTGCTGGCTGCAGCCGGTCTGGCCGGTGCCGCCCTGCGCCGCCGCGACTGAGATCGCGGGCAGCCGTGAATGCTCCTGCTGAGGCCGGATGATGGTCCGGCCTTCGAAGTTCTTCATTTACGTGATCCAAGCGCCCGGGGCGGCGCGCGTCCAACCGCCCCTCAGCGGGAGGGGATGTTCCGCATGAACTTTTTCCGGTAGTAACGGACAACAAGCACTGATGGAACGGCCGCGAACGGGAAAAAGTACATCGAAACTGCGGGAACCCAATCGCGCAAGGGAGCATACTTTGGGGGGATGCCCTCGGTCCACATTTCCCAATCAAACAAGGAGCCCTGAGTGACAATCCACATAGTGAAAACCAGCGTGGCAAGCGTGACGGTGGCGGAGATGGCATAGGATGGCTTGCGCCGATGCGTCACGAAATGGCGCGAGGCGATGACGCTGGTCACGTAGGAAACGAACGTGCAGATGGTGAAAATCGTGATGACGAGAGGGGCCATGGCTGGAAGTAGCGGGAAGTAGCGGGGGGAGGCGGGGGGAGGCGGGGAATGTCCAGATCCTGTCTCCTGACGGCGGGGATTGGGATCACCTGGACTCTCACAGGACCTCAATTTCGAGGCCCGTGAGGCCTTTGAAATCGTGCCTGTCCAGCGTCAACAATTTCCGGGCGGGGGCTTTTTCCGCCGCGACCGCGTGCAGAAGGTCGTGAACCCTTCCCCCACGTACGCCGAGCTTTCCCGCACGTTTCGTCGCCGCCAGGATGTCCACCGCTCCGATTTCTACAAACTCGAGACTGGCCGAAAGCTTTTCCAGCACGAGTGCGGCATCGTCGGGGGCAATTCGCGATTCGGGGTTCCCCGTCAGTACGGAAAAGACTTCGGCAAGCGAGTGGGGGCGGGTCAAGCCCGGTTCAGCCTGAAGGCGTCTCATCAAGGCGGGCTCGTAGACAGCCTCGACGAGGGCGGAAGAGTCCCAGTAGTCTTTCATTGGGAGTCACGGTCTGCCCGCAGTGTGGAGAGGATGGCCGCACGGCTGGCCCGGCTTGAACAGGTGATGGTGCCATCCGGGTTGAACGTGACCGCCGCTGCGGGTACGGCCTCCTCCATCAGTTCCACGATCCTGATCGAACCATCAGGCATGGGACTGGCATCGAACGCTTTTCCGGGTTTGAAAAGCGCCGCTGCGGTCAGGCGTCCCAAGGAATCAGCTATCAGCTTCATGCCAAGTTTATCCCACAGCGGGGGGCGTGTGTCAATTCCCCGCTGACTGGCCTGAGCCCCCTGCCAGCCTGGAGCGCAGGCCGGACCAGCGCTGGCGGGCATCTATGTTTCGGACGGCCATGCCGAGGGCTTTTTTGTCGCCGACGAGGATGACGACTTTGCGGCCGCGGGTGACCCCGGTGTAGAGGAGGTTCCGCTGGAGCATGACGAAGTGCTGGGTGCTGACGGGGATGACGACGGCGGGGAACTCGGAGCCCTGGCTTTTGTGGATGGTGATGGCGTAGGCGAGGCGGAGTTCGTCGAGTTCGCCGGACTCGTAGATGGCCTCGCGGCCGTCGTCGTAAGTGACCTTGACCATGACGGGCTCGCTCTCGATGCCGGTGATGCGGCCGATGTCACCGTTGAAGACGTCCTTGTCGTAGTTGTTGCGCATCTGGATCACTTTGTCGCCTACGCGGTAGGTGACGCCGAAGCGCTCGATCTCGTTTTTAAATTCGTGGGCGGGATTGATCGCGGCCTGGAGGGCGGTATTGAGCGAGGCGCCGCCGAGGAGGGTGCGGTTCATGGGGGTGAGGACCTGGACGTCCTTCACCGGATCGACGCCGAAGCCGCGTGGCAGCCGGTCTTTGACCACATGGACGAGGGTCTGGGCGATCTCCTCGGGGGTCTCGCGCTCGATGAAGTAGAAGTCGCTGCCTTTGGGCGGGTTCAGCTCGGGCATGCGGCCGGAATTGATGGCGTGGGCGGCGGTGATGATGCGGCTGGTTTCGGCCTGGCGGAAGATTTCCGTAAGCCGGGCGACGGGGAGGACGCCGGAATTGATGAGGTCGGCTAGGACGCTGCCGGGGCCGACGGAGGGGAGCTGGTCGACATCGCCCACGAGGACGAGGTGGGCGTTGTCCGGGAGGGCCTCGAGGAAATGCCAGAGGAGGATGACGTCGACCATGGAGGTCTCGTCGAGGACGAAGAGGGTGCCGCTGAGCGGGCGCTCGTGGTTGCGCTGGAACCCGGCGGCGGGCTGGTACTCCAGGAGGCGGTGGAGGGTTTTTGCCTCGTGGCCGGTGGACTCGGAGAGGCGCTTGGCGGCGCGGCCGGTGGGGGCGGCGAGGGTGAACTGGATGCCCTTGGCCTGGAGGATGAGGAGGAGGGAATTCAGGATGGTGGTTTTCCCCACGCCGGGGCCGCCGGTGATGACGAGGAGGCGATTTTTCAGCGCGGCACGGATGGCGTCCTGCTGGCCCGGGGCGAGTTTTTTGCCCGTCTTCGTCTCGACCCAGGCGAGGGCGCGCTCCTCGTCCATGGCGGGGTAGCTGGGGGGCTGGGAGGCGAGCTGTTTGAGCTTCGCGGCGGAGACGGTCTCGGCCTTGAGCAGGTGGGGGAGAAAGATGAGGCGGGTGCCGTCGATGTCCTCGGCCTTGAGGTCGCCGGCGGTGAGCATGGCGGTGAGGGAGGCGATGACGCGGTCGGCCTCGATGGCTTCGCGCCCGGCCAGGGCCTTGGTCGTGTCGGCGACGAGCGTCTCGACGGGCAGGGCGCAATGGCCGTCGCCGGTGGCTTCCTTCAAAACATGGCGCAGCCCGGCCTGGAGGCGCTCCGGGGCGTCTGTGGGGATGCCCATGCGACCGGCGATCTCATCCGCCGTGCGGAACCCGATGCCCCAGATGTCTGCGGCCAGTTGGTAGGGGTTCTCCTTCATCTTGATGATGGCCAGCTCGCCGTAGGCCTTGTAGATGCGGACGGCGCGGGCCGGGCTGACGCGGTACTGGTGGAGAAAGACCATGATCTCGCGGACCATTTTTTGCTTTTCCCAGGATGTCTTGATCTCGGTGCGGCGCTTCGTGCCGATGCCGTCCACCTCCTCCAGCCGGGCGGAGGTCTTGTCGATGACCTCGAAGACTTCGGCTCCGAATTTTTTCACGAGGCGCTTCGCGTAAACGGGCCCGATGCCCTCGATGAGGCCGCTGCCGAGGTAGCGCTCGATGCCCTCCACGGAATCCGGCGGCACGGTGGTGATGGACTCCGCAGCGAACTGGCGGCCGTAGTTTGAGTCGTTGATCCAGGCCCCGCTGGCGGAGATGCCCTCGCCTGGCTGGATGCTGGCGACGCTGCCCTTCACCGTGACGGGCTCATGGCGGCCCTTGACCATCACTTTGAGGATGGCAAAGCCGGTTTCCTCATTGTGAAAGGTCACGCGCTCCACGCTGCCGTTCAGGGTATCCACGGGCAAAGGGTGGATGCATCGGGGCCGGGTGGCAAGTTGCGGGTGAAATTGACGGGTTTTGCGTCCAAGGTCGGTTTTCAAACGTTCGTTCAGGATGGCTCCTCTTCCAGACATGCTCCAGGCTTCGCCCCGTCCGCTCCTGCAGCGGGCGCTGGTGTCGATGCGGCAGTGGTTCGACTCGGATTATTTCCCGGAGGGCGCGGAGGCCGTGCGGCAGAAACCGGACAAGTTTGAGTGGCGGCGCTGCGTGCCGTTTCTTTTCATCCACGCGGGCTGCGCGGGGCTGTGGTGGGTGGGGTGGAGCTGGCCGGCGGTGGTCGTGGCGGCGGCGCTGTATTTTGTGCGGATGTTCGCCATTACGGGGTTCTACCACCGGTATTTTTCGCACAAGACGTTTCGCACGTCGCGGGTGGCGCAGTTCCTCTTTGCCGTGTGGGGAAATCTGGCGGTGCAGCGGGGCGCGCTCTGGTGGGCGGCGGTGCACCGGCACCACCACCAGCACTCGGACGACGAGCACGACCACCACTCGCCGCGCCGCCACGGACTGCTCTGGGCGCACATCGGCTGGATGACGAGCAGCCGGAATTTCCCCACGAACTACGCCCTCATCCCCGATCTGGCGAAGTATCCCGAGCTGCGCTTTCTGAACCGTTTTGACCTGGTTGTTCCCGCGTGTTTTGCTGCCGTGCTCTATGGGCTGGGGGCGCTGCTGGCGCGGGCCGGGCTGGAAACCAGCGGGCCGCAGATGCTGGTCTGGGGCTTCTTTGTCAGCACGGTGGTCCTGCTGCACGGGACACTGTTCATCAATTCGCTCGCCCACGTCATCGGCCGGAGGAGGTTCGAGACGGGCGACGACAGCCGGAACAGCCTGGTGCTCTCCCTCATCACCCTGGGCGAGGGCTGGCACAACAACCACCACCGCTACCAGCACGCGGCGCGCAATGGCTTCTACTGGTGGGAAATCGACATCACTTGGTATCTCCTTCGCCTGCTGGCCGCGCTGGGCATCATCTGGGATCTGCGGGCCGTTCCGCCCTCGATCTACCAGGAGGCACGCGGGGCGCAGGCTGGGGGCTCCTAGTTTTCTCGTCCCATGTCAACGATTGCGATCATCGGCACCGGCATCTCCGGACTCGGCGCGGCTCATTTTCTGCACCAGCGGCATGAGGTGACGCTCTTCGAGCAGAATGGCTATGCGGGTGGGCATACGAACACGATCACGGTGGACGAGGCGGGCCGGGCGGTGCCCATCGACACGGGGTTCATGGTGTTCAACCACGAGACTTATCCGAACCTGACGCGGCTCTTTCGGGAGCTGGAGGTGGCGACGAAGCCGACGGACATGTCCTTCAGCGTGCAGCACACACCCAGCGGGCTGGAGTACAATGGCGGCAGCCTGGACCTGCTCTTTGCCCAGAGGCGGAATCTGCTGAGCCCGAGGTTCTGGAGGATGCTGATGCGGATCAACCGCTTCAACGCCGAGGCGGTGGCTGCGCTGGATGATCCGGCCTTTGCCACCATGACGCTGGGCGACTACGTGGCGGCGCGGGGCTACGGCGATGATTTTCTCAACCTCTATCTCGTGCCCATGGCGAGTGCAGTGTGGAGCACGCCGCCGGCGCTGATGCTGGAGTTTCCTGCCACCACGCTGCTGCGGTTCTGGCACAATCACGGATTCCTCGGCCTGCACACGCAGCATCCGTGGTTCACGGTGGTGGACGGGGCGCAGAGCTACGTGCGGAAAATCAGCGCGCCCTTTCGCGACCGGATCCAGCTGGGGCGGGCGGCGGTGCGGGTGCAGCGCGTGGGCAACCGGGCACGGGTGACGACGGCGGACGGCGCGACCACCGGTTTCGATCGTGTGCTGCTGGCCTGCCATGCGGACCAGGCGCTGGCCCTGCTGGCGGACCCGACGGACATGGAGCAGCGCCTGCTCGGCGAATTCCGCTACCAGCCGAACACGGCCACCCTGCACACGGACGCTTCCATCATGCCCGTCACGAAGCGGTGCTGGGCGGCGTGGAACTACCGGATGGAAACCAACCCCTCCGGCGGCCCGCTCCTGCCCACCACGCATTACTGGATGAACCGTCTTCAGGGCGTTTCCGAGCGGGAAAACTATTTCGTCTCACTCAACTGCCGGGACAGGATCGATCCGGCGCGTGTTCTGCGGGAGATTGACTACGAGCATCCTCTCTTTTCCCTCGGTGCGGTGGTAGCGCAGCGGGAACTGCCCGCGCTGAACCGGCTCTCGGCCGACCAGACCACCTTTTACGCCGGGGCCTGGTTCAAGTATGGATTCCACGAGGACGGATTTACCAGCGGTCTGGAGGCGGCGCGGGCCATCACGGGGGGAGCGATATGGGCGTGACTCAGGCCTTCAACTCCTGCCTCTACGAGTGCACGGTCATGCACCACCGGCTGGAGCCGCGCGACCACCGGTTCGACTACCGGATTTTTATGTTCGCGCTGGATCTGGACGAGATCGACGCGCTGGCGAAGCACCTGCCTGGGTTCAGTCGTAACCGGTGGAATCTTTACACTTTCAAGGATCGCGACCACCTGACGCTGCCCCGGCTGGATGACGGCAGCCTGCGTGATCATCTCACAGCCTGGCTGGCAGAAAAAGGCGTCCTCCTGCCCGGCAGCGCGCGTATCACGCTCGTCACTCTTCCCCGCGTGCTTGGCTATATCTTCAATCCAGTGTCCTTTTATTTCTGCCACGATGCGGGCGGGACGCCCCTCTGCGCCGTGGCGGAGGTGGGCAACACGTTTGGCGAGATGAAGCCCTATCTGCTGCCGAAACCCGAGCCCGACGGCACATTCCGGCTGCTCACGCCGAAGCACTTTTACGTCTCCCCATTCTCCGGGCTGGAGCTGGAGTTTGACTTCAAGCTGAAGGTCCCCGGCGAGCATCTGGAGATCCACATCGACGACCGGGATGCGGGCCGGCCCGTCCTGTTGAGCGCGCTCACCGGGCGCCGGATTCCACTCACTGCGGGGCGGCTGGCGTGGTTGACGCTGAAATACCCGCTCATCACGCTGAGGGTCATCTTTCTCATCCACTGGCACGCCCTGCTGCTCTGGGCGCGGCGGATTCCTTTTCGCCGCAAGGCCGCGCAGACCGACCTCCAGCGCGATGTCATGCGCCCCCATTCCTCACTCAAGCCCAAACTTCCATGAACACGACCACCACCACTGCGGCTGCCCTGCCGGACGACGCGCCGGAATTTCCTCTCGCCCGGTTCGCCGTGCTCAGCGCTCTGGAGCGGATGACGGCGGGGTGTCTGCACCTCACCCTCCCTGACGGCACGGTGCGCCGCTTCGGCACGCCCGGGGCGGAAATTTCGGCCACGGTCGTCGTGAAGAGCCCGGCCTTCTTCCACAAGTGTCTGCTTTTCGGTGATGTCGGGTTCGGTGAGAGTTACGTGGATGGTGACTGGACGACGGACAGCATCAAAAAGGTGGTCGCCTGGGCCATTCTGAACGTGGAGAATGCGCCC
>JANOAS010000136.1:0-2045 GCA_031411255.1 bacterium | reverse complement strand
GCGTGGCTCGGCATGGCGGTTAATTTCTCTAGGACCGAGTCCGTCTCCGTCGCGCTGCAAAAAACCTTCGACGGTCAGCATCCCTGCAAGCTCTGCAAAATCGTGAAGGCCGGAAAGGCCTCCGAGAAGAAGCAGGTTTTGAAGAAGCTCGAAGGCAAAATGGATTTTCAACTCATCGCCGGATCGTGCGGGCTGTTCCCGCCGAGACCCATCCGGCACTTCACTCCACAATCGGAACGCGCGGATTTTCTTTCGCTCGCGCCTCCGCTGCCTCCGCCTCGCACGGTCTAGCCGGTCAACCGGCGCGGCGTGATTTGACCAGTGTTGTCCACACGGACTTCAGTCCGTGCGCGGTGAACTAGGTCAATCCAGAGGAAGGACTCAACCTTCAACCATCTCACGCCGCTGCGGGCTTAAAGCCCGCGCTCCTGCGCCCACGTTGCCCGGCTCTCCCTGAACTGATCCGCCGCTTTGCGCGGCGCGATTTTCTGCGCGCGTGATTTCACGCGCGGACAACTCAAGTTCCCAATCCGCCGCCGAGCCATGTGCTCCAGGCTGGAGACAGTTTTATGAAGCGCGCTTTTACATTGATCGAACTGCTCGTCGTGATCGCCATCATCGCGATCCTGGCGGCGCTGCTGCTGCCCGCGCTGGCCAAGGCCAAGGCCAAGGCGCGCGCGACCCACTGCTTGAACAACCTCAAGCAGCTCGGCATCGGCGCGATGATGCATTGCGACGACAATGAGGACACGCTCCCGCAATCGTCGCACACGCACGCCTCGTGGGTCGGACGGCTGCTGCCGTACACCGGGACGAACGTGTATCGCTGCATAGACGATAAGAACCAGAACCGCCTCTACAGCTACGCGGTGAATGACTTCCTGACCGTGCATCCGTTTGGCGCAGAGACATTGGATTATTCCAAGCTGACTTCCCTCCCGGACCCGTCGGCCACCGCCTTCATCGCCGAGTGCGACGACGCCTACGAGAGCACGGATCATTTTCACTTCGCGGATGATTCGGCGGGGGGCTACACGCCGCCGATCTTCCCGACGCAAGTGGCGGTGAAGCGTCACGAACTCGGGGCCAACTACCTGTTCGCCGACGGACATGTCGAGAAGCTCGCGTGGTCGAAAGTTGAGCAACGAATTCAAACCACAGGCGACCGGCTCATCCGGCCCGACGGCCACCCGTAAATCCATCCGCATGAAATTGATCCGCCACCATTTTCCTTCGCTCGCGCTCGGAGTTCTGCTGCTCTGCTCAAATCCGCTTCGGGCGCAGCATGTCCATGTGAACGCCGGCGCCAGCAACACCACGCAGAACGCGCGCCTCTATTTTCCCAACGGCTCCGCCTTCGACACGGGCGCTCGCTACAACGTGTTTCTTTCCTTCACCAACGGGGGAACATTTTCCAACTTGCATCAGGGCGCGGGGATCAGTTTCACGTCTCTGGCCAGCACGCTGGACAACGGCGGCCCGACGTTTGGCCACGCGGCGGACGGCGCGTTCCTGCAACTGCAACTCGTGTCCATCAGCGGGCCCCCGGGCGGTGTGTTCGGCGTGTGGACTCAGGAGTTCGGAAATCCGACCAAAAGTTTCCCGCTGCACTCGCTGGCCGTCGGCGTGACCAACGGCACCAACCTGCTGCGCTTGAGCGACAGCGACGGCTTGCCCGGCTCTGATCCTTACGGACACATCCACGGACGCTCCTTCACCGCCACCAAACCCGGCCTCTACACACTGGGCTGCCGCATCATTGACACATCGGCCAACGGCACCGGCGGCGGGCCGATTCATACGCCATCCGCGCTCAACTATTTTTACTTCCAAGCCGGCCTCACCGTTTCGTCGTGGGCGAGGAATTCCAATTCCTTCTCCGTCACGTTCGGCACGACGGCGGGCAAAACTTACTACGTCGAATCCACCACCAATCTGACCACGACGAACTGGACGACGTTCGCCGGCCCGTTCACCGGCGACAACAGGCTGCGCAGCACGACCAACAGCACGACCGCGCTTCGCATCCTCGCCGTGGGCGTGCT
>JANOAS010000135.1:0-2116 GCA_031411255.1 bacterium | reverse complement strand
GCACGGCGCTGCTGGCGCCGGTGCGGGCCTCGGGCCGGAAGGACTTCACCGCCGCGCTGGAGGACTACGCGGCCAACAAGTCCCTGGCCGTGACGCTGGTCACCAATCAACGCCTCGCATAGTCATATGCGGAAACCCTGGGGTGCGGAGGCGCAATTCTCCCTGGTCAAAAATCGCGGTTGCCCGGTTTTGCGGGCAAGGGGAATGAAGACGAATGGAGCGTGCCCAACCGTCCGGCGCCGGTGTCTGGCGGCCGATTTTGCCTCCGTCGCCGATGGCAGGCCCCGGCAGCGCTGCCAGAGGGATTCCTGCGGGGAGGGGGAAAAGTGCGAGCCCGCCGCCCGGTTGTTTCTCGACAACTGGCGTTTTCACTCTCTATTCCGGTTTCATGAAGTCACGGCCCACCATCTTCCTCAGCGGCGTCTCGCACGAGTTCGGCTCGTTCCGCGATGCTGTGGAGAATGAGATCGAGATGAAAGGGTGCTTTGCGGAGAACCAGCCGGGTTTTCCCCCGGACTTCCGGACGGTGGAGGCCATGCTGCGCCGGAAGCTGGAGGAATCTGACGCCGTCATCCACCTCGTCGGCTTCCGCTACGGGGCGGAGCCCCATCTGCGCCCGGCCACGGCCCCGCGCCGGTCTTACACGCAGATGGAGTACGACATCGCCCGGGAGCTGGGCAAACCGGTTTTCGTTTTCCTGTCGAAGGACGCCGCCGTCTGCCAGCCGGCCGATCCTGCGGAAAAGCCCGAGGAACCCGAAGCCGCCGCCCTCCAGCTGGCGCACCGGGTGGCCGTGACGAAAATCAACCACCTCTACTACCATTTCAAAGACGAGGCCGAACTGCGCCGTCTGGTGGCCGAGATCCCCATCGTCCACTCCTCTGGGTTCCAGGCGGACATCTCCCGCATCCTCCGCTACGCCCCTGCCGCTCTCATCGGCCGCGAGTCGGAGACCCAGCTCCTCCAGGACGCCTGGTCCGCCTGTCTCCGCGTCTCCTCCGCTCCCGGGCTCCCAGTCTCCCCCTCATCCCCCCGTCCGCACGTCCTGACCTTCGTTGCCCTCGGGGGAGAGGGAAAAACCTCGTTGGTGGCGAAGTGGGCTGCCGACCTGGCGGCGCAGGACTGGCCGGGGTGCGATGCGGTCTTCGCGTGGTCCTTCTACAGCCAGGGCACGCGCGACCAGGCGGCGGTGTCCTCCGACCTCTTTCTGGCCGAGGCGCTCCGATTTTTTGGCGACGAGGCGATGGCGGGCAGTGCGGCGGGCGCGTTCGACAAGGGGCGGCGGCTGGCCCAGCTCGTCGGCGAGCGGCGGGCGATCCTCATCCTGGACGGCTTGGAGCCGCTGCAGTATGCCCCCACCTCGCCCACGCCCGGCGAACTCAAGGACCAGGGCGTGGCCGCTCTGCTCAAGGGGCTGGCCGCCAGCAGCCGCGGGCTGTGCGTCGTCACCACCCGCTACGCCCTGCCGGACCTGCGGGCCTTTCTCGAAAAGACGGTGCAGGAGGTGAAACTCGCCCGTCTTTCCCGCGCCGCCGGGGTGCAGCTGCTGAAGGCGCACGGAGTGACCGGCAGCGACCGCCCGAGCCTCCCGCACACGGACACGGACGGGAAAAGGGAGACCCTCAGCGAGTTTGAGGCCCTCGTGGAGGACGTGGACGGCCATGCCCTCACGCTCCACCTCATGGGTTCCTTCCTGAAGCGCGCCTTTCAGGGCGACATCCGCCGCCGCGACCGTGTCACCTTTGCCAAGGCCGACCAGAAGACGGACAACGGCCACGCCTTCCGCGCCATGGCGGCGTATGAGAACTGGCTGGCCAATGGCAGCGAGGAGGCGCAGCGCGAGCTGGCCATCCTCTCCCTCATGGGCCTCTTTGACCGGCCCGCCACCGCCGACTGCCTGCAGGCCCTGCTGAAGGCCCCCGCCATCCCCGGCCTGACCGAACCGCTCGTCGGCCTGCCAGAGGAGGACTGGAATGGCAGTCTGGAGGCGCTCCAGGAGGCAGCCCTTCTGACCGTGAACCGCGATTCGGCGGGCACGCTCGTTTCCCTGGATGCGCACCCGCTGGTGCGGGAATACTTCGCCAAGCGATTGCACGAAGGTTGGAGTTCCGGCTTT
>JANOAS010000134.1:0-30686 GCA_031411255.1 bacterium | reverse complement strand
GCCGCCAGCGCCTTGATCAGCGGGCTCTCCTCCGGTTTTCCCGGCACCACCACCGCCCCGTCGTCCCCGCCCTTGAGCGCCGCCTCCGCAGAGTCCAGAGCCAGCCCGCTCTTTTGCTCCAGCGGGCCATGGCACTTCACGCACTGGCGGTCGAGCAGGGAGGCCACTTCACCCGGCCAGCGCACCACCGCCTCCCCCGCCTGAAGCAGGGGCGCAGCAAGGCAAAGGCCCGTCACGACTGGGAGAGAAAAACGCACAGCCGCAAACTTGGAGTGCTCTGGAAACCGGCGCAACCCTCAACGCTCCCTTACGAAGCGTGGCGGGATCACGCCGGGTGCCGGAGTCACTTCGCCTCCAGCAGCCGGCGGCACTCTGCGCTGTACTTTTCCATTTCGGAGACGTCCTCCGCCTTTTCCGCCAGGAGGATCAACCGGCGGGCCAGCGCGATGGCGGGCTTGCGGTCCGGGTTCGCCTTCGCCTGGTCAAAAAGCCCGCCGAAGAACTTCAGCGCCCGCGTCAGGGCAGCCGGGTTTGACGACATCAGGCCGAGGTACCGGCCGGTCAGCGCCTCCTGCAGATCAGGGCGCCGGGCATTTGCCCCCACCGCCGCCTCGACCAGCGCCTGGATCGCCGTCCGCTGCGCCTCGCCCAGGGCGGGTGCCTTGTCCACCGCGTTGCCGTCCTCGTCCTCACCCTGCAGGTAGGCCTTCACCCGGGCCGCCGCTTTCGGCACGATGGCCGTCGCCTGGCGCAGGATTAGTTCCGTCTGGGCCGCCTGCCCGCAGCCCCGCTGGGCCTCCGCAGAGCCCCCCGCGATGGCGGCACTCACCGCCGCAGTGTAGCGCGCGCGGGCCTCCGGCTCCGCCAGCTCCAGGTGGCTCTCCAGTTTTCCGAGAAAGTCGATCATCGGCTGCGGGTGGTCCGGCAGCGCCCGCATGATGGCGCCCGCCAGCTGCTGCCAGACCGCCGGAGCCGCCTTCTCCACCACACGTGTGGAGATCAGGTCCAGCCACGCACCGCCGTTCAGCGGCTGGATTTTTGCCGCCGCCTCCAGCAGCGCTGCCGACTTCGCCGGGTCCTTCGCCGCCAGGGAAAGCCAGCGCGCCTGCTCGCTGGCGAGGAAGCGTGCCGGATCGCGATACGCCTCCTCCATCAGCAGCACGTAGCTGCCCCGGTCGCCCCAGTGAATGTAGATCCCCCCGTGTTCGCCGGAGCCCGGCCATCCGCTGATGTCGTTGCCCGTGCGCCACGTCTGCGGATCCTTTTTCCACAGAAACGCGCAGTGCCCCGGCTGCCCCACCGGCATGGCCGGCACGCCGTGCGCCTGCGCGGCAGCAGTGCCAAACTTCGAGATCGCCCCGCACACCCCGCCCACCGTGTGCATCAGCTCCAGAGTCACCGGCTTGTGGTCGTAATATTCCGCCCCGTTCTGCACACTCACCCCCTTCGCATTTTCACCGCGGTAGGGCACCATCCAGCACGCTTCGCCTATCTTCTCCTGACTCTTGTTTTTCGCCGCCGTCTGCGCCACCACCCACGACAGCTCCTCGTCCCGCGCCCACGAGTTCACCACGAACCTCAGCTCCCACGCCGCCGCCTTGCTGAAGGAATCAAAAAGCAGCCCGCTCGCCTGCGCCGTGCGGAAATACTGGTAGCGCCTCACCGGGTCGATCTCGCCGCCGTCCGCCAGGGACTTCACCGGCACCGTGTGCGCCAGCGCCACCGCCGCAGACACCCGCAGCCACAGCCCCTCTCGGCACTGCGGATCCGCGCGGAAAATATCCCGCCACACCTCCAGTCCGTGCACCGTCCCCTCCTTGTCCAGCGGCCCGCTGCCCAGGTAGGTGTGCAGCGCCTCACGGTTCGTCAGCAGCCAGGTCAGAAACTCCACACCGTCCTTCTCCGCCACCGCCTTCAGGTTTTCGGGCCCTGTCGCCGACAGCAGACGC
Organism: bacterium; assembly: GCA_031411255.1. Classification (GTDB taxonomy): domain Bacteria; phylum Verrucomicrobiota; class Verrucomicrobiia; order Verrucomicrobiales; family V1-33; genus JANOAS01. The sequence goes on along the minus strand of JANOAS010000134.1, from coordinate 28,737 downwards.
CACTGCGCCAGAGAGAGCGCCAGCACCGGATTGTCCGCGATCTTTTTCACCCCCTCCGGAGTCGCCGTGAAGTCCGCATGCCCCACCACTGCCGACAACTGCCCGCCCAGGTAGTCCGCCCACGCCTTGTAGCTGCCCTCCTTCACCACCTGCCCCACCGTCTGCACCACCACCGGCGGGGCCTGCCGGTCGAGCGGCGTCAGGGGAAAGTCCGCACGCCCCGGCAGTGGGGCCAGCAGGGTGAGGACGAGAATCGGGAGGAAACGGGCGGCGTTTTTCATGAAAACTGTCGAGTGTGAATGAGCGTGAAAATTCAATTTCCGTAGACCGTGACGCGACTCAGGTGAAAGAACTCCGCCTTCGCCGGCTTCGTCTCCAGCTTTACCCACCCCGCCTTTTTTCCCTGGCCCGAGGCATCCACGCACGGGATCACCCACCGGTCCTCCTCCCTGCCCCCTGCGGACCACACCTCGGTCCACGTTTTCCCGTCCTCGGAGAGGGAGACCGACAGCGTCGCCTCGCGGTACCCGCTGCCATCGCCCCGGTTCAGCACCTCCAGCGCCTTCACCTCAGCCACCGCCGGCAGCTTCAGGATCACACTCGGGTTCTTCTCCTTCCCCGTGTGAAAGGCGCACGGCACCTTCGGCCCCCGCACCAGATTCAGGTGCGTCTCCGGCGTGTCGTACTCGCTCGTGCTGCTCACCTTCACTGCCGCCTTCTCGGAAAGCACCTTGCCATACTTGCTGGCATCGAGTTTCGGCTCCGCCGCCATGAGCGCCGGAGTCAGCAGAAGGGAGAAAACGAATCGTTTCATGGGAAAAAGGCGGGCCAGTCAACCCGTATGACAGCTTGCCATCACCCCCCATCCGGTCAAGTCAGAAACCGGCATCCAGCAGCGTCGCCAGCCGTCCGCAGGCCACAAGCCATCTCCCCCCTGCGGTCCCGCCTCCGCCGTGAGCACGTCATTCCCCGCCAATTTCCTTCCTCCTGATTCGCGCTCGTTCGCGGTTGCCCCCGCTGCCCCGGCTCGCGTTGCAGGCACGCGCCCTCGCCAGCTCATTTTTTCTTCATTGTAAACGATCCATGATCCATCGCCGATTTGTACTTCGCCTGAAACACGCCGTTCACCATCGTCCCCTCGTAACCGTATTTGCCAAAAGTCCCCAGATCCCACACCCCGCGCACCGCGCCGGCGTCCGAAACCTCGTCCTTCGTGCGGAATCCCCCGCTAAAAACCCCGCCCCAGCGCGCCTGGTAGTAAAATTCCCTCACCCCGGAGCCCGCCACCGGCCGCGTCACCACACAGCGCAGCGGGCCGTGGTGCCCGTTCGCATCGCTCAGCCAGCCCCCCTCCCACGCACCCTCCACAGCGGCAGCCGGAGCCTTTGTCTTGAGCGCCTTCCGCCACTCCATGCCGAAGCGCGGTCCCGAGCAGCCCACGCCGCCGAGCCCCAGGAGGACCACCAGGAAAAGTCTGAGCCAGTGTTTCATTGCTTGCCGCATCTTGGGAAATCTGTATACACAAAGAGCGTCCCTGCCAAGCACGGGACGCAGAGGAAATGCGGGGGTCAGTTTTCCCCGACCTTCCCCGTCGTCAATACACCCACCCAACCTTCACTTCAAAATGAGCAAAATCATCCCGCTTATCAGCTCCGGCATCGCCGGCCCCATCGGCGTCCTTCACCTGCCCCGCCTCTGGCAAAAAGCCTCCCTCGGTGCCGTCGGCCGCCTGCATGACGACTACCCCGCCATCGGCGCCGGCTACGACCAGATGGTCCTCGACGGCCTCGGGCTGAACAAGGAAGAGTTCCAGGCCTTCATCGCCGAAAAGAAGCCCACCTATCCTGAACTCGAAGCCTGGGTCCTCGAAAAGAAGGGCGGCTCCCTCGACAAGGCGGCCGTCGACAAGCTCAACAGCGCCATCGCCGGCTACCACCACAGCGAGGCCATTCGCAAGGCCATCCTCGGCGCCAACAACATCAAGGACGAGGGCCGTATCCTCGACGCCGTCAACCTCAACAACCTCGATGACTGGCTTTCCTTCCACAAGGAAAGCATCGTCGGTTGATCCTCCGCCGGCAGCCGGACGTTTCCTCAGGAAAAATCCCGCTTCCGCTCCTTTTCGACCGGCCTCCCCACAACGGAGGCCGGTTTTTTTGTCCCCAAACACGCATTCTCGACCTATCCCATAGACTTTATCGTCTTTTTCCTTGCCGGGGCGCAATTTCCCGTTTACCTCTGGCAGAATCCGGCGAAACTCGCCCCTCTCCCGGACCCCCATTTTTTCACACCCAGCACACACCACCATGGCCAAAGGCAGCGTCGAAGACATCAAACTGGAATCCAACGGCCTCCGCGGCACGATCGCGGCGGGGCTGACGGACTCCGCCCTCACCCACTACGAGGACGCGGAGAACATCCTGCTCAAATTTCACGGCACCTACCAGCAGGACGACCGCGACAAGCGGGCCGCGCTGACGAAGGAAAAGAAAGAAAAAGCCTGGTCCTTCATGGTCCGTTCCAAGATGCCTGGCGGCCGCATGACGGCGGCGCAGTACATCGTGCATGACGACCTCGGGGAAAAGCTGGCGAACGGCACCCTGCGCCTGACCAACCGCCAGGGCATCCAGTTTCACGGCGTGCTCAAGGGCGGGCTGAAGGAAGTCATCGCCGCCATCAACCACAGCGGCCTGACCACCATGGGCGCCTGCGGCGACGTGGTGCGCAACACCATGAGCCCCGCCGCCCCGGTGAAAAACGCCATCGTCGATGACGCGCAGTCTCTGGCGGAGGAAATGAGCCGCCGTTTTCTCTGGCGCAGCGCCGCCTACACGGACATCTGGCTCGATGGCGAGAAGCTCGACCTCACCACCGCGTGCGACCAGCCTGCGGGCGAGGAGGACCCGCTCTACGGCAAGGTTTACCTGCCGCGCAAATTCAAGATCGGCATCGCCGTCCAGCCTGAAAATGACGTCGACGTCTACAGCCAGGACATGGGTTTTGTCCCGCACGTCGTGGACGAAAAAGTGCAGGGCTACACCATCACAGTGGGCGGCGGCTTTGGCATGAGCCACGGCCAGCTCTCCACGCGGCCGTTTCTCGGCCAGCCGCTTGGCTACGTGGCCAGGCCGCACGTCGTCGCCGTCGCAGAGGCCGTCATCCGCACCCAGCGGGACCTCGGCAACCGCGAGGAGCGCAAGCTCGCCCGCATGAAATACCTCGTCCAGAAGCTCGGCATCGACGCCTTCCGCGAGGAGGTGAAGTCCCGCGCCAACGGCAGCGCCTCCGCCATCGAGCCGGCAAAATCCCTCCGCTTTGAGACCGTCGAGGACCGCCTCGGCTGGCACGAGCAGGGCGACGGCAAGCTCTACTGCGCCGTCCACGTCAGCATGGGCCGGGTCGTGGATCGCGACGGCGGCCCGCAGTATCGCACCGCCTTCCGGGAAATCGTCGACACCCTCGGCTGCGGCGTCATCATCACGCCGAATACGAACATCATCTTTGCCGACATCTCCCCGGCCGACCGGGAAAAGGTGGACGCCATCCTCGCCGAGCACGCCGTGCCCCACGCCGGTGGCATGACGGCCGTGCGCCGCGTCGCCCACGCCTGCGTCGCCCTGCCCACCTGCGGCCTGAGCCTCAGTGAATCCGAGCGTGTCCTGCCCTCCCTGCTGGACAAGGTGGACGCCATCCTCACCGAACTCGGCATTGCCCAGGAGCCCATCCTCATTCGCATGACCGGCTGCCCGAACGGCTGCGGACGTCCTTACAATGCCGACATCGGCCTCGTCGGTCGCGCCCCGGGCAAATACGCCCTCTTCATCGGCGGCAGCATCCGCGGCGACCGGCTCGCCGGCCTGGAGCAAAAAGTCGTCGCCTTCGACGAAATCCCCAACGTCCTGCGCCCGATCCTCGAGGACTTCGCCAAAAACCGGCAGCCCAACGAGCGCTTCACCGACTTCTGGTCCCGCACCCGCGACCGCGGCCCCGAGCCCGTGCCGGAGCAGTTCCACATCGAGTTCACCGAGCGCGCAGCCAAACTCGCCGCCGCCGGAGACTCCCCCGCCGCCGCCGAGTAACTCCGGCCCGAGCATCACTCATTCCCAAAAGCCGCGACCCCGCCAGGTCGCGGCTTTTGGTTTTTCCGGCGCTCCTCTCCCGTTTGGGCTGTCGGCCGAAATGTCTTGGAAGTCCCTTTAGGGCAGGATACCCTCCACTAAACAGAACGCACACCATGCACGCCCCCCGGGGACCGCTCCAGCCTTCGAAATGACCAGCCAGTGCCGTATGGCCAGCCCGCTTTGCCCGTTCCCCTCCCCACTCTCCCCAATTCCCCTCCCTTGATCACCCACATCCCTCAGGCATCAAGTCCAAGCAAGGCATCCCGCAAGTCCACTCCTATGAACTTCCAAGCCTCCCATATTCCGGCACCAGCCGGGATCAAACGCTTAGCCATCCGCCCACTCCTGGCGGCGTTTATGGGGCGCGGGCGGACGGCGATCCTTGCCGTGTTGTCGGCTCTGCTCACGATCACTCCGCTCCATGCTGCCACAAGATTCTGGAGCGCAAACGGGAGCACGGCGGGCGGCGATGGCACCTGGAATACAACCACAGTGAACCGCTGGGCCACCGCCACCGCAGGCCCATGGATCCTCGCCTGGGTCAACTCCAACAACGACATTGCCGAAAACAGTTCCGGTACGGCAAACATCACCCTCGGCTCAAACATTACCCTTGGTGGATTCACCCAGAAGGCTGGTGGTGCCGGCACCTCGAATTCCATCGAACCAGGTAGTGGCCCCTACACGCTCACTCTGGGAATTAGCGGCGCCAACACCTTCCTCGCTGCGGCGAACTCCACCACAGGGCGGTCCCTCATTGTCAACGCCGCGATCACGGGAGTAGCTGGCAAAAATCTCGTCCTCGCCGGCCCGGACACCTCCGGCACCGGCACCATCACTTTGGGGAGCGCCAACACCTTCAGCGGCACCACCACCTTCAGCGCCGGGGCCACGGGCGGCGCACGCGTTTATCTTAATAACCGACTCGCGTTGCAGAACAGCACCGTGACCCTGAGCGCAGACGCCGATCTGATCTTTGACAACAGCGTTTCAGCGAATGCGTTCACCTTCGGCGGTCTGGCCGCCAGCAGCGCCGGCACCGGATTCAACCTGGCTCTGCTCAACGACGCCGGCACTCCCATCGCTTTGACTGCGGGTGGCAACAACAGGAGCACCACCTACAAGGGTGTGCTCAGCGGCGGTGGTTCGCTGATCAAGACGGGCAGCGGCATCCTTATTCTCGCCGGGACAAATACCTACACCGGTGCCACGACGGTGAGCGCCGGCACCCTGCTGGTGGACGGCAGCAGCGCCAGCCCTACTACGGTCAGCAGCGGGGCAACTCTGGCCGGAAACGGGACGGTGAACGCGGTCGTCACGGTAAACGCTGGCGGTTCGCTAACGCCCGGCACCAACAACCTCACCGTTTCCAACCTGAGCTTCACCGGAGCGGGCACCATAACTGTGGGAACCCTGTCCAGCTACACCAGCGTGGCTGCCATCAAGGTGAACAGCGCCCTGACCCTCAGCGGAGGAGCGGGCGCAGTGACGTTGAACCTGCCGCCGGCGCTGGGGTTCAATGGCGCCTACCATTTGATCCAGTTTGGCAGCGGCCCGGCCAACGCCAACGGCTTCACGCTGGGCACCGTTCCCACGCTCGCTTGGAATCAGAGTGGCGCCTTGCAGGTCAATGGAAACTATCTGGACTATGTGATCACCGCCGTCGGCGACACGACACCGCCTACCTTGAGCAGCATCGTTCCCGCCAACAATGCCGCGAATGTGTTAGCCGACGCCGATCTCGTGGCGACCTTTGACGAGACAATCATGGCCGGCAGCGGCAGCATCGAGTTGCACAAGAGCAGCGATGCCAGTTTGGTGGAATCGTTTAACGTAACCTCGTCCCTCCGGCTGGCCTTCAGCACCACACAGTTGATCATTCAACCGACCAATGTCCTGCCCACGGGAACCTATTATGTGCTGATCCCCGCTGGCGCGATCAAGGATACTTCGGGCAATAGCTACGCCGGCATCACCAGCACCACGGGCTGGAAATTCACCGTGCCCGTTCCGGCGGTGCTCTACACGGATACCGGCAGCCCGGCGAACCCGCTTTGGAGCGCCATTTTACCAACGTTGAACGTAGACGCCTCTGACCCCGGCCCGGTGTATGGCTCGGCGATCAATGTAAACAATGCCGCCGTCGAAACCGGGCTCTATGGGAATCGTCCGATTGTGATTCCCTCGCAGCGGATCCATGTCGCGTGCAACACGTCGACGTCAAATTTTGCGGATTTCACCCGGTGGTTTCAAACCGATGGCAATACGCATGTCCTCCGGGTGTTTGTGGACGATGAGAATACCGCCACCACGCGGACAGGCACCTCCTCGCACACGGAGGCTTTCATGGGCGGTGGCTGGAATTACACCGATAACATGACCTACGAATGGACCGCCCACTATACCATCGCCCGCCACGCGCAGGGGTATTCCTGCTTTCAACTTAAGAATACGGACAATGACTGGGCGGTTTCGCTAGGTATGAACAGCGACGGTTCGCTGACCGTGAACAACCGGAGCGGCACCGACAAGATCGTCACTAATCCCGATGGCAGTAAGAAGATTTTCACCGGCGGCGGCTTCGATGTCCGGGTGCTCGATGATGGCCTGAATTACAAGTTGTGGGTTGATGGCGTTTTGTATGCCTCCAGCAGTTACTCCCGCCCCACCGGAACGACCACCTTCCGCTGGGGCATGTATTTCGGCGCCAACAACCTCAATGCTCCGGCCGATTACAACCTCATTCTGGTCAGCGGCGCGCAGGTGCAATCCTGGCCGGGCAGTCTGGCCACCACCACCTCGATGATCACGAAAGCCAACAACACAACGAATCTGGAGGACGGAGGGAGCTGGGTGGGCACTGCAGAACCCGGGCTTTACCAGCAGGCGGTCTGGAACAGTACGGTCACATCAGCCAACACGACCACGCTTGCCAAAGATCAGGATTGGGCTGGCATCAAAATCGTCAATCCTGGTGGTCTGGTGACCATCAATGGCACCGCGACCCTCGGCCTCGATGACGCGGGCGTGGATATGACCACCGCCACGCAGAATCTCACGGTGAACTGTCTGGTGCAGTTGGTCGTCCCGAGCATCTGGAGTGTCGCCACGAATCGCACGGCGACATTCAACGGAAAAATCAGCGGCTATCCCGGCCTCACGCTCAATGGCGCGGGAACCGTGCAGCTGGAGGCCGCGAACACCTACAGCGGCGACACGACCGTCAGCGCCGGCACGCTGGTGGCAAACGACAACTCGGCGCTGGGCTCCGGAAGGCTGGTGTTGATTGGCGGAAACTTGTCCAACACCGCGAGCTGCTCGCTGGGGAATGACGTCAATTTGAGCGCGAATGCCGCAATCAATGTCGGCGCGGCGCAAACGCTGACCTTGAATGGTTCCATCGCCGGCACTGGCTCGCTTTCCAAAACCGGAACGGGCACGCTCACATTGTCCGGCGCGAATACTTACACCGGCGCCACCATCGTCAGCGCCGGCACGCTGGACATCGACAATACCTCGGCCTTTCTCACCACCAGTAGCCTGACGCTGGCTGGTGGGAGCCTGCTGGAACCCAACCTGGATGGAGTGGTCATCAGCGCGCCCGCCACGGTGGGGGGTAGTGGGACCACCGCAACCATCAGCGCGCCTACCAACAATCCGGGTGGCGGAATCGTCTCCACGCTCACCCTCAGAAGCGTGCTGACCGGGAGCGGCAATGTCACCTTTTCCAGCATCGTTCCTCACAACGCCTTGTCCACGGTCTATCTGGGCGCGCAAAGCACCTACGCTGGCAGCACGCTGCTAAACACGACTGCCTCGACGGATGGCACGACCACTGCCGGGGAGAACCAGATCATTGTGAAGCTCGGAATCCATGACGCACTGCCGACGACCACGGTGGTGACCATCGACGGCGGGAACGGCAGCGGCACCGGCCGCTTTGCAGAGCTGAATCTGAATGGATTCAATCAACAGCTCGCCGGTCTGACCAACATCGCAAGAGTCGGCTCCAAAGCCGCCTTGAGAAGACAGCGCGTCGTGAACAGCAACGTCTCCCCGGCGGCGACGCTAACGATCAACAACAGCGCCAGCCACACCTTTTCAGGCAACCTCGGAAGCGATACTGCGAATGGTTCGGTAGCGGCGGCCGCAATGCCGGGAACAACGAACGGAAACAACCTCGGCCTGACCAAGAGCGGCGCGGGCACCTTCACCCTTGCCAGCGCGAACACCTACACCGGCGACACCACCGTGAACGGCGGCAAGCTGGCACTGGGCGCAAGCAACGTGCTCGCCAATACCACCGCCGTTTCAATCGGCACCGCCACCCTCGACGCAGCGACCTTTACCGACACGCTCGGAACCCTCGACATAACGGGCAACGCGATCATCAATCTTGGAACCGGCGGCACTCTTGCATTCGCGAACAGCAGCGCAATCGCGTGGACCGGCGGCACGCTCAATATCACCGGCACGTTCGTCCCCGGCGCATCCCTCCGCTTCGGCACCACCAGCAGCGGCCTAACGGCCGCACAGCTCGCCCTCATCTCAGCCCCTGGTTTTCATTCATTCGGCCTGAATACAGGCGGCCACCTCACCGCCGCCGCGGTAACGACCTTCTCCTCATGGATCACCGGCACATTCGCCGGCCGCATCGTCCCTGCTGACAAACGAGGCCCAAACGACGACCCTGACAGCGACGGCATCCGCAACCTCTTAGAGTACGCATTGTCCGGCCAGGATCCCACCATGCCAAACACCGCCGTCGGCACAGTCAGCGGAAACACCCTCAGCTTCACAAAACGCCCAGGCACCAGCAGCCTGATGTATTCCATCCAAGACTCTACCGATCTCGGCGTGGCCGACCTTTGGGTCGAGGTCACGGGCGCTTCCTACCAGAACAACGCAACCACCATTTCCTACACCTTCGTTCCGGGCACTCAGGCGAGATACTTCGTGCGTCTCCGTGTCGTCCAGAACTGAAGAGCAGCTCACTCCGCATGCCGGGTTGCGAGAAATCGGAAAGGCAATGCCTGCCGCTTGGAACGCCGCCGGGCTGTGGTCATGAACCGCCATGCCGCGCACCTGGAGACGCTCACGCCAGGCGGCCGGGATCTCTGCACGGGCGTCCTGCCCCGGCTGGATGAAGCGCTCGCCCGGCTCGACGACCGCGAGCGCGCCATCATAGCCGCTCATTTCCTGGAGGGCCGGAGCTATGCGGAAATCGCGGAGGGCCGCCGGCAGACAAAAACCTACGGGCAGAAGCGCGCCTGCGCCGTCGCAAAAGTCGCCGATGCGGCGACAAATCGGTCCTCAAAACTGGAAATCAAGGCTCCAATTTCCGTCCGCGGGCTGAGCCACGGGGAAAAATCGTCCGCAAGCACCGACCTGGACCGGTAGAGCGGGGCGTCAGGGCTGGGCGGAAATGACGAGCCGCATGAATTCGCGTGCTGGATTTCCAGTCGCCGGGGGGCTGCTGCGGATGGTGACGGACTCGGTCTGGTCGCCATTGTCCACGACGCTGCCGATCTGCACCGAGACGGGAGTCCAGCCAGTAAGGTCCGAGCCGGCCTGCACCGTGTAGGTCGTAGCGAGCGGGACCTTCAGGCGGCGGAAGGTGAGGGCGGCGTATTCCACCCCACCATCTGTCACGAGGGAAACAACGGGAAGCCCTACCGCACTTGCCGGATTCCGCTCCAGCCCGAGGCCAAAGAGAACCAGATTGTCCACGCCGATGGAACCCGGCACGGAAGGACCGCTGACGGCATCGTTGGGACGTTCGACGGCATCAAAATACACGCGCCGCCACTCGGCGTAGTTCCATGCATGGACTGAATTCCCACTCCCCGGGTCACCCGAGGATGCCGAGCTGATGCGCCAGTTGCCGCTGTCGTCCCGGGCGGTGTAGGGCAGCGCAGGGTCGCTGAACACAAGCGTACGTCCGGCACCATCGGTCGGATCGGAGCCGGCGGCGGGCTTGAACCAGGAATCACTGTAGGTGAAGGAGAGAATCGTTTCCCCGCCGGCCTCGCGCAGGGTGATGCGCTCGCCGCTGTTGCTCAGGTTGTCCGCGTAGCCGCCAAAAGCTGGTACCGTCACGCCCGGGTAGCGCAGGGTAAAAGCAGACAGGTTTTTCACCACGACCAGCCGGCCATTGAAACGTGTGTTTCCCGCTGGTGGTATGACGGTGCCGGGAGGGAAGGTGTAGCTCACCCTGCCGCTCAGCGTCCAGCCCGTGAGGTCGATGTAGTCAGCGGAGGCGTTGGTGATTTCGATGAACTCCTGGTCCTGATTTCCGCTGGCGGGGCTCGAATCAAACGAGCCGAAACGAATGACCGGGTTCGCGGTTTCCGGCCCGGGGATGGCTCCGCCATAGGCAGCGCCCAGCGGCGGACTGTCGCTAAACATCCTGCCACGGCGGGCCGGCATCCACGTGTCCTTGATGCGGGAGACTTCCTGCGAGGTACTTCGGGAGGTGCAGGTGAAGGAACCTGACTGATGTTGATTGCAGTAACCCCAGATGCGGAGGTCCAGGTCGGCATCGCTCTCGGCCACCGCAGGCGGATCCAGCAGGGCCAGACTCGCATCGATGCGGCCCTCGAAGTCCGGAGCGGGAGCGGCGGCGAGGAGCAACTGCTCCGAGAGAGTGCGCAGGCGCCGTTTGATCATGTCCTTCAGCGTCGGGTCCTCCAGATACGTCATGAAGAGCGCGTTCTTGTTGGGCGGCACAAACTCGACCTGGTTGTGGTTGAGGGAAAAATTGTGGATCGTTCCATCGGTCGTGTTCGTGCGGATCACGTCGTCGAAATAGCCGTTGGTCACGTTGTCGAAGTAGTGGCCGAAGGACAGGTCCAGATCCCACGGGAACGGCTGCCAGCGGCCTGTGCCGTCGTTGTCATGATAGAGCATGTAGTTCTTGTGCCCCCAGTCGTAGGCCGAGGAGAAGAACATGGCGGCGATCCAGTTGGCCGTGGCGGAGACGTCCGTCTTGTCGCACAGGAAACGGAAGCGAGGACTGTCGTTTACGAGCGGGTCGGTGTCATCGTCAGTGGTGCTGGTCAGCATGCCATTGAGCAAGGCCAGCAGGTCTGCACTGCCCGGGTCCCATTTACGGGACCTCTTTTCCACAGTGCTGCCGATGGACGCATGGGTGGGCGTGGAATTGAAAAGGTTTTGCAGTTTGTAGAGCGCTCCGTTCGGGTCGAGCCCGTTCTCCGCCAGCGATCCCTCGCTGCCCTCTCCGGTGAGGTCCACGGTGCCGTTGAAGATGCCGTTCAACTGCAAACGCACCGTTTCGCAGTGGAGCGTGGGCGAGCCTGATTTGCCGAAGATTTCGTAGGCCAGCGGATTGCGGAACTTCGAGCGGTCGCGCCAGTTGGTGAGGATGTTCACATCCGTGTGACCGGGCCCGCCGGCGGTGAAATGAAACCGGTGCCCCTGGTTCAAGTCCACATCGAAGCTCTTCTTCGCATAGCTGGTGGAGGAGGTGGCATGCAGGTCCACGGCCAGGTTGTCATAGAAAACGTCCGCCCACATGAGGCTGCAGCGGGTGCCGCTGGTGGTTTCCGCAATGCTGGGATTCTCCGTGAAGAAATCGAGCAGCGGCAGGGCAGACTTGGACGCCAGTGCCGGGTCAGCCGCCACGGTGCCGTGGTATTGCGAAGAATCGAATGGCGGCAAAAACGAGGGGGAGGTCTTCGTCCCGCCGGCGGCATCCGTGCCCACAATGCGCCAGCGGATCATCTGCCCTGCCTTCAAGCCCGCCAGGGGAATGGCGGCGGTGTAGACACCGCCCGCGCCACCGGTCATCGCCAGCGACTGCTCCGGCGCGTAGTCGAAACGGTAGAAGAGCGTGGCTCCGCTCACAGCACCAGAAGTGGCCGCCAGCGTGGCCGAGACGGGCAGGGTGAGATCGTGCACGGCGGGGTTTTCCACCGGTGGATTCAGCAGCACGCGGAACCACCCGCGGCTGGCGTCGCTAGTCTCGGTGGAGTTGGGATCGCACACCATGTCAACGATGTCGCCAGCCGTGAGATTGACGCTCACGGAGAAGCGACGGAGCTGGGCTTTCAGCAACAGCGTCTGCACCCCGGCAGTGACGGGATCTCCATCCACCAGCGGGGTTCCGTTTTGATAAAGCTGCCACCGCGTGCCATCCCCCGCCGCAGCCACATGGTGGAAAAATCCCGTGATGATGGCTGGACCGGACACCAGGCTCACCCAGCGGCGTACCGCACAGTTATTCTCACCGGCTATGGCGGGCATCATGTAGTCGCTGCCGATGTCCGTGAGTGGCGTCGTGGTACTGAGTGCGCGCTCCCAGGACGGCCCCCACTGGCTGTTGGCCGGGTTGAAATTGTTCGTCGCACTCCACACCGACTGCCCGGCATAACGCGGGAACGGAACAAACGAGGCGGGAGCGTAGGCCGTAATGGCACCGGCAAACCAGCCGTAGTTCCAGCCATTCTGGCCCTGGGTGTCGGAAAACTGGTCGATGGAATCAGCCACCTGCGTGCCTTCATCCACGGCGGGGCGGCGCGGCTTGACTGCGTCGCCGGGCAGGGTGGTGGTCACGCTGTCGATGCGCGGCCCGGGATTTCCCGCCCCACTGTTGGCCGCACCGGGAGTGGGCGTGGCGAGGTAGCCGAAGGTCGCTCCATTGCTGAGGCGGCCCCACGATACATTGTCCGGAAACACCACCGTGCCGGGCATGGCATCCACCACGGTTAACGAGCCCGGAGCCAGCAGGGAAAGGGATTCCCCACCGCCGCCGAGGGAAAAATTCGTGTGCAGGTTCGCCGACGGATTGGTGCGGTTCTCGCCGGAGGCGAACAGTCGCAGGTGGCCGTTCGCGGAAATGAAGACGCCCGCCGGGATGACCCAGTCACTCCCGCCTCCGTCGCGCAACCGGTAGCCAGCCGCGCCCACGCTGAAGGCATTGGGATTGCGCAGCTCGATCCAGTCCGGCGTGTCGCCATCCTCATCCAGCAGCACCCCGTCATTGGCGGCCATGACCTCATTGATCTGCAGCGGAGCCTGCGGTTCCTTCACACCCACCTGCACGGTGGCCGTAGCCGTTCCCGCAGCATTCGTGGCGCTCAGGGTATAGGTGGTGGTCGCGGCCGGAGTGACGCTCACCGTGCCAGCGGCCGCCACATCGCCCACTCCGGGCGTGATGGAAACCGTCATAGTCGTGCCGCTGGAGACGCTCCAGCCCAGCGTGGCTGCGGAGACTGGAGGAAGCAGGTTTCCGGGTGTGGCCGTAAATGAACTGATCACCGGCGGCACCGATTCATTGATGCGGATACCGTTTCCCGAGCCGTCCAGCACCACTGAGAAATCATTCGTCGCCCAAGCGCCCGCGATCGTCCCCACGACGCCCGTGAGCCCGCCCACCTTTGACCAGTTCTTTCCGCCGATCAGCTGGTTTCCCCCCGCCGGTCCGGCCCACAAGGACTGGGCCTCGTCCAACTGCGTCAGGTCGATCCCGTGCGCCCGGCCCAGCGCGTGAATCAGCGCCATGTCCGCCGGGGTCAGCGCCGTGTTGAAGAAGCCCACATCATCCATCCCGCCGGGGAAATTATACGTTGTGGAATGCTTGCTGGCCCCGATGGCGATTCCCTGTCCGGCACTAGCCAGCGTGTTGATCGTCGGCGTCGTCACCGTGCCCAGGATTTCCAGTTTACCGTCGATGTAGAGCGCGCTTGTCGCCAGGGTGTCTCCAGAATGCAGAGCCGCCACGTGGTGCCAGAGGCCGTCATTTAGAATCGTCGTGCCCTCAGTGCCGTTCCCCTGAACCTCCAGCCGCAGACGGTGTGTGCCCGAAATACGGAACGTCCAGCGGTTGCCAGTCGCGTTCGCACCGTAGCTGAGGATGGCGCGGGATTCCGTGTTGGGCGGCGCGACTGGATACTTGACCCAGGCTGAAACGGACCGGGCCGCGCCTCCGGTGATGCCGGTGAAAGTCGTGTTCACCACATCATCCACCCCGTCCGCATTGAGGGCAGAAGCGCCCACGATCCCGGGAGTCAGCCATTCCGTGCCGGCGGCAAAGTTTGCAAGGGTTCCCGGAAAGGCGGCATTGGCGGTGTTTGCCGCAGCCGTGCCGCCGCCCTCATCGAACGGCCAGTGTCCCACGAGTGCGGCGCGGGCTGAGGAAAGTGAGAGGGAAACCACGGCAACCGCCCGGACGAAAAACATAAATTTTGTCTGGGCACGCGGGGACGCTGGGATTTGAGAGATGAGCGGAGACGTGGTGGGGGATGGGGTGGGATGGGGTGGGAAGGCGCGTCTGGCAAGACGACCTGTCTGGCAGTCTATGACCTGCCCCCAGTCTGTCCAGACGCGAATTTATCCCGACCTCTCAGCCCAGTCCGGCTGTGCCCAAAATCAGCCGACCCACGCCAGTAGCTGGCCAGGGAAAATGCCGAAAAGGAGCACGGCAGCGAGCAGGATGAAAAGGGTGACCCGGGCGAGATTCGAGACAACCGGCACGGAGGCCCCGGCAGCCGGCTCGTTCCAGTACATGGAGCGGATCACCTTGAAATAATAGTAAAAGCCGCTGGCGGCACCGACGATGGCCAGCCCGACCAGCCACCAGGAATGGGCGCCGACAGCGAGGCGGAAGATGAAGAATTTCCCCCAGAACCCGGCAGTGAGCGGCACGCCGGCCAGGGAGGCGACGCCTATGGTCAAGGCAAAGGCAAGGAGCGGGCTGCGTTTGCCGAGGCCGTCAAAGGCGCTCAGATCTTCGCTGCCCTCCGCTGCGGGCTGGGCGGCGCGGACGATGACGAGGACCAGGAAGCAAAGCAGCGTCATGACCAGGTAAGTGCCAAGATAGAAGCTGACAATGAGCACCGGGTTGAGATCGCCCAAAGCCGGCTTGAGGGCGAGCGCCAGGATGAGGAAGCCTGCGTGGGAAATGGATGAATAAGCGAGGAGACGTTTAAAATTCCCCTGGCCGATAGCGGCGAGGTTCCCGACCAGCAGGGTGGCCCCGGCGATGATGCCGAGGGTGGTCAGCACACTGGCTCCGACGACGGAGGGAATGAACACGCCAAGGAGGCGGATGAGAACGATGAAACCGGCGGCCTTTGACCCCACGCTGAGGAAGGCGGTGACCGGCGTGGGAGCGCCCTGGTAGACATCCGGCACCCACATTTGGAAGGGAACGGCCGCCACCTTGAACGACATGCCGACGAGCATGAGCGCCATGGCGAAAAGGAGGGGTCCCGTGGCGCCCGGGTAATGGGCCAGCACGCCCTTGATGGCGGAGAGGTGGGTCTGGCCGGTGAGGCCAAAAAGCCAGGAGATGCCGTAGACCAGAATGCCGGTGCTGACGGCACCGAGGATGAGGTATTTCGTCCCGGCCTCCAGCGAGCCGACGTTGCGCCGCATGAAGGAAACGAGAACGTAAAAGGTGACGGTGACCGCCTCAAGACTGACGAAGATGGCGATCAGGTCGTTCATGGAGGCCATCCACATGAGACCGGCACAGGCGAAAAGCGGCAGGCAGAGAAACTCGCCGAGTGGCGTCCCATAGTGAGCCAGTACTCCGCGATACTCCAGCGCCATCACAAGCACGATGATGGTGGTGACGAGGGCGAGCCCTTTGTAAAAAAGGGCGAGGTGGTCCACGCGGTAGAAGCCCCAGATTTCAGTCCCAGTCGCGGGCACATAACACAGGGCGGCGAGGATGGCCCCAAGGCCGGCGATGGCGGTGTAGCCGAGCACACGCTTGTCCAGCTTTTCCGCAAAGGCCTCGACCATGAGCAGGACAAGGCCCAGGACAAGAACGGCGATATCTAGATAATAGGCGGGCATCGGAAAAAGAGAGGGCGTGAACTATTTCCCGGCGGTGAGGGCGGTCAGCGCGGGTTTGAGAAGGTTGAGGAGGAGGTTTGGGCAGAACCCAAGAACAAGAAGGGCGACGAGCAAAAGGATGGCGGCCAGTTTTCCCGCACCAGCGAGGTCAGCGACGACGGGGGCGTCCGCAGGAGCCTCCCCCATGAAAATGCGGCGGGTGGCACGAAGCATGTAAACGGCAGAGATGACCACACCCCAGAGGGCGAGAACGGTGGCCGTGGCAAACCAGAGTCCCGCCGTCTGACTGCCGAAAGCACCGAAGAAAATGGTGACTTCACCGGCAAAGTTGGCAAAACCCGGAAGCCCGATAGAGGCGAAGGCAGCCATGCCGAAGGCTAGGCCAAGGAAGGGAGCCTGTTTCGCCACTCCGCCAAAGCGCGAGAAATGGGTCGTGCCAGTCTGGTCGCGCAGGTGGCCATTCAGCAGGAAAAGCAGGGCGATGCTGAGCCCGTGGGCCACCATGAGCAGAACGGCCCCGCCAAGGCCGGCGGCGGTCCAGCTGGCGATGCCGAGGAAAATATAGCCCATGTGCATGACGGACGAGTGCCCGAGCATTTCGTCGAGGTGCTTCTGCGCCACGGTGACGAGGCCGATGTAGAGGATGTTTCCCAGCAGGAGGATGAGCAGAATGTTCAGCACCCAGTGGCTGCGGGAACCTTCCGGCAGCAGCGGGAGGGCAACGCGGATCAGGCCGTAGAGACCGAATTTCTTGAGCACGCCGGAGTGCAGCATCGCGGTCGGCGTGGGGGCGCAGGCATAAGCCTGGGGCGCCCAGGAATGGAAGGGAAAGAGGGACACCAGAATGCCAAACCCGGCCACCAGCGTGGCGAAGATGAGGTCCTGGGTGCAGGAGCAGACGCCCGCCTTGGCGACATTGGCGGTCAGCTTGACCAGGTCAAAGGTGGGCTGTCCAGCAGGGCTGAGGTTAATCTGCAGCGCGGCGAGACCGGCGAGGAGGACTAGGCTGCCCACGCCGAGGTAGATGGTAATTTTCCACGCGGCGGTGCGGCGGTCTCCGGAACCGAAGATGCCGATCATCAGGAAGGTCGGGATGAGGGCCAGCTCGTGGAAGGCGTAAAGGAAGAAAAGATCGGTCGCCAAGAAAGCGCCAAGGGCACCAGCGGAGATGAGCAGGCTGGAGGCGTAATAGAGGGCAATGCTGCCCTTTTTCACCGATGCCGGACTGGCCCAGACGGCGGCCAGGGTGACGATGACGGTCAGGAGGACCATGACGAGGCTGAGTCCGTCGAGCCCGAAGGCGAGGGAAATCTCAGGCTTCAGCAGCACCGGGGTGGAAACCGCCAGCTGGTAGCCGGGAGTGGCCGGGTCGTACTGCACGGCGGCGACGACCGCAAGGGCGACGTTCACCAGCGCCGCGATGATCGCGGTCAGACGGGCGGGCGCCCCGAACGCGAGGGCCGCGGCGGCGAGGATGGGGATGAGAATGAGAGCTTCGAGAATCACGATGAAAGCGTTACTTGATCAGTGCGATGTAGACGAGGGCGAGGACACCCGCGCCAAAGAGGAAGGCGTAGCCCTGAAGATTGCCACCCTGCAGGCGGCGGAAAACTGAACCCGCAGCAGCGGTGATCCCGGCGGCGCCTCTCATGCCGAGACCCTCGACAAAAAGAAGGTCGAACACACGAGTAAGGGAGGCCAGACCGTCCTGGAAGATGGCGACGAGTTTGGCGTAGATTTCGTCGATGTAGAATTTGTTCGCGAAGACCGAAATGCGAACCGGCTCCGAAGTTTTGCCCGCGTAGGTTTTCCAGCCAAGCCCCACTCCGGCAATGAGGCTGACAACCGAGGCGATGAGCGGCAGGTGGCTGGCGTGCTCCTCATGGGGCAGGTCCAGGATCAGCCCGGCAAGGAAAGGAAAGCCGGCAATGATGGCGGGAACGGCCAGAATGAGAAGCGGCAGGAACATGGGAGCGGGCACCTCGTGGGCGTGGTCGGCACCGTGATCACGCGCCTGGCCAAAGAAGGCCACCACAACCAGACGGGTCATGTAAAAGGCGGTGAGAAAGGCGGTGCCGGCAGCCATCCAGAAAAGAATGGGGTGGTGCTCCAAGACTGCACCGAGGATGGCCTCCTTCGAGTAAAATCCGCTGGTGGCGAAGGGCAGGGCGATGAGTGCCGCCGTGCCGATGAGGAACGTCCAGCCGGTAAGCGGCATTTTTTTCAACAGCCCGCCCATTTTCCAGATGTCCTGCTCGTGGTGGCAGGCGTAGATGACCGCGCCAGAGCCGAGGAAAAGGAGCGCCTTGAAAAAGGCGTGGGTGAAAAGGTGGAAAAAGGCGGCCTGCGGAGCCAGAGCCCCCACGGCGAGCACCATGTAGCCGAGCTGGGAAAGCGTGGAGTAGGCGAGGACTTTCTTGATGTCGTTCTGCTGGGTGGCGCAAAGCGCGGCGAAGAGGGCGGTCACAGCGCCCACTACGGCGATGACATTGGCTGCGGTCGCGGCCTCGGGCAGCTCCAAGAGGAAGGTGAGGCGGACCATCATGTAAACACCCGCCGCGACCATGGTGGCCGCGTGGATGAGGGCGGAAACAGGAGTCGGGCCCTCCATCGCGTCCGGCAGCCAGACGTGAAGGGGGAGCTGGGCGGACTTGCCGACCGCGCCGCAGAAGAGGCAGAGAGTGGCGAGGGTGACAATGCCTTCGTGGCCCTTGAGGTTCGCTGCGATGCCGTTGAAATCAACGTGGCCGGTGGCAACGAAGAGGAGCAGAATGCCGATCATGAACCCGAAGTCGCCGATCCGGTTCGTGAGTAAGGCCTTCTTCGCGGCATCGGCGGCCGAGTTTTTGGTGTACCAGTGGCCGATGAGCAGGTAGGAGCTGACGCCCACCAGTTCCCAGAAGATGAACATCATGGCCAGATTGTCCGCGAGGACGATGCCGGTCATGGAGAACATGAAAAGTGACAGCCCGGCGAAGTAGCGCGCCTTGCCCTCGTCCTCCTTCATGTAACCGAGCGAAAACACCTGGACCAGAGTCCCGATGATCGTGACGACCAGCATCATGCCGGTGGCGAGCTTGTTCAGCTTGTAGGCAATGTCCAGCTGGAGGGGGCCGATGGAAATCCAGTTAACCGCCTTCACGATCTCGTCGGTGTCGCGGTATTTCCCCCAGAGCATGAAGCTCAGCACGAGGGTGGTGACGACCGAGGCGAGCGAAACAATGTGGGCCAGCCCCTTTGCCGGCTTCGGCAGGAGCAGGATGAGCGCGGCAGCGATCAGCGGGAGAAAGAGGATGAGACTGGGCAGCAGCATCAAATGGAATGGGAAAGGTGTTCGTTGCGGCGTTCGGCTAGCCCTTGAGGGAGTTTAGATCTTCGACGTGCACGGTCTGCCGGGCACGGTAGAGGGCCACAATGATGGCCAGGCCGACGGCGACCTCTGCGGCCGCGACGGTGATGGTGAAAAAGACGAGAACCTGTCCGTTGTAATTCGGCAGTCCATCCACCGTGCCGAACCGGCTGAAGGCGACGAGGGTGAGGTTCGCCGCGCTGAGCATCAGCTCCAGACACATGAAAATGATGATCAGGTTCCGCCGTACGATGACGCCGGTGAGCCCGATGGCAAACAGAATGCCGCTGACGAGCAGGTAGTGGTTGAGCGTGATGTCGTTCATTTCGCGGACTCCTTTTTGCTGAGTGCGATGACGCCGATGGTGGCGGAGAGGAGAAGGACGCCCATGACCTGAATGTGGAAGGGATACCGCTCGAAGAGCAGGGTGCCGACAGCTTTCACATCAGTGGCACGGCCCTCTGCCAGTGCCGGCATCGGCTGCTGGCCGGGTTTAAAATCAGCAAGGACGGCGACGAGCTGCGCCACGAAGAGGACGGCGATCAATCCCCCGCCGATGACGGCTGGAATGTTGAGCTTCCGCCGGACTTCCGCCTTCAGATCCATGAGCATGATGATGAACAGAAAGAGCACCATGACGGCGCCGGCATAGACCAGAATCTGAATGATGCCGATGAAATAGGCGTCCAGCGACATGAAGAGGCCCGCCAGTCCGAGAAAGCTCACGACGAGCGAGAGGGCGCTGGAGACGGGGTTGCGATTCAGCACCACCATCGCCCCAAAGGCGATCATGACGGCGGAGGCAATGTAAAAGGCGGCGGTCAAGGTAGGGTAACGGTTGCGGGTTTCCGGTTAAAGTCTGGGGCCAGTCTACTTGAGGTCGTTCCACTTGTTGACGAGCCCCTCGCGGACTCCGCCGATTTCGTAGAGGCGCTCCTTGTCATGGACCATTTCAGCCCGGGTGACTCCGGTGATGGCGTAGTCCTTGCGCAGGAAGATGGCCTGCTCCGGGCAGACCTCCTCGCACATGCCGCAGTAGATGCAGCGGATCATGTCGATTTCAAATTTCCGGGGGGCCTTCTCCACCTTCGCCCACTTGTCGTCCTTGGGGATTTCCCCTGGAAGGATGGTGATGGCGCGCGGAGGGCAGATAAATTCACAGAGCTGACAGGAAACGCAGCGTTCGCGGCCATGCTCGTCGGTCACCAGCGCTGGCGCTCCGCGATAATACTCAGGCAACTCGGCATCCCACTTGACCTCGGGATACTGCATGCACACGTCGGTTCCCTCGCGATTGAAGAACTTGGTGGCGTTCTTCTTCGCGTGTCCGATGGTGATTTTCAGACCCTTGACCAGACTGGGGAGAAACATTTTCTCCGCGAGGCTCAGCTTTGGGCGCTTCAGTAATTTAACAGCCATTTGGGAAAGGAAAGAGTTGTCCGTTAACGGTTATTTGACGAGCATCAGAATGCCCGCCGTCAGGAAAATGTTAACGAGGGCGATTTCGAAAAGCCACACCCAGCCGAGGCGCATGAGGTGGTCGTAGCGGAACCGGGGAACCGACCAGCGGACCCAGATGAAAAAGAGGATGAAGGCGACGATCTTGGTCAAGAAGCAGCCGAGGTGAACCAGGGCACCGATCCAGGATCCGGGAGCAAACCAGCTGCTCAGCCCGAAGGGCAGCGACCAGCCGCCGAGGAAGAGGGTGATGATGAGACCGGAGCCCACGACCATGGCGGCGTATTCACCCATGAAGAAAAGGGCAAATTTCATGGAACTGTACTCGGTGTGGTATCCGCCGACGAGTTCGGTTTCGCACTCGGGAAGGTCGAACGGGGTGCGGTTGGTCTCTGCGAAGATGGAAATGGTAAATACGATGAAGGAGATGAGCACCGGCACCAGGAGAATCCAGCTCCTGATCGAAAGTCCCTCACCCCATGCCGGGAGGAGGAGCCATCCGTTTTTCGCCTGGAAGGTGACGATCTCACCGAGGTTCAGGTTTCCGAAAATCATCAGGACCGGAATGATGCTCAGACCCATCGCGATTTCGTAGGAAATCATCTGCGAGCTGGAGCGCACGCTGCCAAGGAAGGGGTACTTCGAATTTGAAGACCAGCCGGCGAGCACGATGCCGTAGACGCCGAGGGAGGAGATGGCGAAAATCCAGAGCGGCCCGATGCTGAGGTTCGCGATGCTGAAGGAAATGAGGTGCTCGCTTCCATCCCAAGTGAACTTCAGGTCACTGGAAAAGGGAATGACGGCGCAGGTGAGGAGCGCTGGAACGAGACAGCAGGCCGGAGCGAGCCAGAAGTAGAACTTGTTCACGTGGGCCGGAACGAAGTCCTCCTTGAGGAAGAATTTGAGTCCGTCCGCAAGGGGCTGGATGAGGCCGAAGAACGGGATGTCTTTTTTAAACCCGAAGAGGGTGAGCGGGATGCCGGTGCGGTTTGGGCCGACGCGGTCCTGGAGGATGGCGCTGAACCGGCGCTCGGCGTAAACCGAGTAGGCCACGATGGGCATGATGACGCCCAAGACCAGAAAGGCGATCTTGGCGGCGGTGGAAAGAATGATGATGAGTTCGGGCATTGAGCGGGAAACGGGCGGTTACTGGAGGCCGGCGGGTGGCCGGGGCGTCTCCTGACTGGCTTCAAATTTGGTCTTCATGCCATTAACCAACAATCAGGCCTTTTGCCTTGCGTTCGGCTTCGCGTTCGAGGAGCGGGATGCGCTCGCCAGTGGTGAGGA
This sequence comes from bacterium, assembly GCA_031411255.1. Taxonomy (GTDB): domain Bacteria; phylum Verrucomicrobiota; class Verrucomicrobiia; order Verrucomicrobiales; family V1-33; genus JANOAS01. The sequence continues at coordinate 6,699 of JANOAS010000134.1, read as the reverse complement.
GGGGCAGGCCGGAGTCGCCGATTTTACCGAGGCTCAGTCCGGTGAATTCCTCGACGCCGGCAGCCATCTGCTTGACCACGTCCTCGAGAAGGTGGGGTCCAGCGGCCCCGGTGAGGGCATTGGCGAGGTCGCGGAGTGCCTCCCAGTCCTCCCGCGCGTGGCCGGGCGGTTGGAAAGCCTGGTTGAGCCGCTGCAGGCGACCGGAGGCATTGATCATGGAACCTCGTTTTTCCGCGTAGGCAGCACTTGGCAGCACCACATCGGCCAGTTCAGCGGTCTGGTTCGCCAGCACGTGGGCGGAAACAAGGACACTCAGGCGGGCGAGTTCGTCTTTCGTGAAGCCGGCAGCTTTGAGCAGGTTTTCGTTCCAGACGATGAGCCCCTTGATCTCGCCGCCGGCCACTTTGGCGCGGATGTCGGCGAGGGAACCGCCCGGCTCGTCGGTCAGGATGACCTTCGCCCCGTTCGTGTTGGGATTCTTGTCTGCAGCAACGAGGTAGTTGTCCGCCTCGCCCGTGCGGGGGACGATGTCCACCCACTCGGTCTTGAGCGCGGCAGCCAGATTGCGCAGCATGAAAAGCTCCTCGTTCGTCATGCGGCCCGAGCCGATGACGGCGATCTGGCGGCCTGCGAGGCCCTTCAGTTTCCCCGCCGCAGTGGAAATGGCCTCGCTCCAGCTGGCGATGACATGCCTGCCATCGACCTTGATCATCGGATCCAGCAGGCGGGCTTCGCTGTTGACGAAGTGGAAGTCGTTCCGACCGGCATCGCACATCCAGTCCGAATTCACCGCATCGTTCTGGCGCGGCGTCTGGCGGTGGATGACACCCTCGCGGGAGCCGATGACGGTGTTGCACCCCCGGGCACAGCCGGTGCAGATGCTCTTGGTTTCCTTGAGGAACCAGACACGCATCTGGAAGCGGAAATCCCGGCTGGTCAGCGCGCCGACCGGACAAATGTCCACCGTGTTGAGCGAGTAGTTGTGCTCCAGCTGTTTGCCCGGATGCACGGCCAGGGTGGTGTGGCTGCCGCGCTCGGTGAACCCGAGGACCGGCTCGTCCGCCACCTCGGCGGTGAAGCGGATGCAGCGCGAGCACATGATGCAGCGTTCGTCGTCCAGCAGGACGCGCGGCCCGATTTCCACAGCCTTTGGTTTCTTGACCTTCTGGTCTTGGAAGCGGCTCGTGCCCCGGCCAAAGCCGACACTGAACTCCTGCAGGCTGCACTCGCCCGCCTGGTCACAGATCGGGCAGTCCAGCGGGTGGTTGATGAGGAGAAACTCCATCACCCCATGGCGGCATTCCTGGACGAGCTTGGACTCGGTGCGGATGCCCATGCCCTCGCTCACCGTGTTGGCGCACGAGATGACCGGACGAGGGCTCCAGCCGATCTTGGCGAAACCGTGTTCGTCCTTTTCCACCTCGGTCTGGCCGGGTGCAGGGCGGGCAGGCATTCCCATCTCCACCAAACACATGCGGCAGTTGCCTGGCGAGGTGAGTTTCGGGTGGTAGCAGTAGTGCGGGATGACCTTGCGCGCTTCCTCAAGCGCTTTGATCATCCGCATCCCCTTGGGGAATTTCATCCACACCCCATCGACCTGCACGTTGACCATTTCAACGGCGGGAGGGGCGGCGGGGGGGGCAGTGGCAGTGTCGCTCATTCGCTGGTAAGGACTCGCTCGACAGCCCCGCGAAAAATCCGCGACGGGCCAAGCTCGGGAGATTATCAAAGGGATCAAATCACCAGCAAGGGGTTTTTGTGAAATTTTTCACAAGCCCCCCCGTGGCGGGGGCAGCCGTCAGGGATTCCGCGCCCTTCGCCAAGGCCGGCTCAGGGACTTTGCGGCTTGCCCCACCTCCCCTGCCCCGGCAAACTGACCGCCAGCACGCCGTAAAAACAGCACACTCCATGAAAACCCCGCTCATCCTTCCTCTCCTCGCTTCTGCATTAAGCCTCACCAGCTCCCTCCGGGCAGACGCGACCATTCCACCTGCCGCCTCTCAACAGTCACCAGCAGCAGCCCTGCCGGGCAAAGACCTCGCCCAGCACGATTTCCTCTACGCAGGCGAGTCGAAGGATCGGAAAGCATTCATCATTAAACAGGGAAAAATCGTCTGGAGCTGGGACGATCCGGCTGGAAAAGGCGAAATCAGCGATGCGGTGCTGCTGTCGAACGGGAACCTGCTCCTCGCCCACCAGTTCGCCGTGAAGCTGATCGCTCCCGACCAGAAGGTCCTCTGGAATTTCGACGCCCCGCCGGGCAGCGAGATCCACACCGCACAGGCAATCGGCACCGGGCATGTCCTTTTTGTGCAATGCGGCAACCCGGCGCTGGTCAAGGTGGTGAACATCTCCACTGGAGAGACGAAAAAGCAGTTTGAGCTGCCGGTGGGCAACCCGAAAAGCGTTCACGGCCAGCTGCGCCACGCGCGGCTCACTGCGGCGGGCACGCTGCTGGTGGCGCACATGGATGCCGGTAAAATCAGCGAGTATAACGCTGATGGCAAGGAAGTCTGGACGACGTCATCCTCCGGCCCCTGGGGTGTGGAGCCGCTGAAAAGTGGCAACGTACTGATCACTGAAAAAACTGGCGTGCGCGAGGTGAGCCGCGACGGGAAAACTGTCTGGTCCTTTGCCAAAACCGATGCGCCCGACTACCCGATGACCAGCCTCCAGCTGGCCTGGCGGCTGCCGAACGGGAACACGGTGCTCAACAACTGGTTCAACCAGTGGAGCGGCAAACTGGACAGGGCGAACCCGCCGATCCAGGCCATCGAAGTCACCCCGGATAAAAAAGTCGTCTGGGCCTTGCGCTCATGGGAAAACCCGGATCTCGGCCCGGCGACGACGCTGCAGTTTCTCGACGAATCCAGTGCCCCTGAAAAGGTGAGTTTTGGCGAGTTCAAGTGAGGAACAGCGAAATACTGAGCCCGGACGGGGACAAACGGAAGATCCTGCGCCCGTTTCCCGCTGGCACTGTTGCGAAAATGAGCGACAGAGGTGGTGTGAGAATTCGGAATTTCCTGACTGGCCAAATGGTGATCCGGCGCAGCCTCGTCGCGTGTCTGCTGGCGGCGTGCGCGACGCCCGCCGCAGCCCTTGACGATGCGGTCCATGTCTTTGCCATCTGGGAGGGAATCCGGAAGGCGGAAGCCCCCGAGATAGCGGCTGAAATGGACCGGCTGAAGGTACAGTTCGGCCCCGGTACGGAGAAAAAGCGGACCGGATTTGCCTTCATTTTCCCGGGGGCGGAAAAGCTGCGGCTCGCCTGCCAGTTGGCGCGGGAAAAGAAGCTCGAACTGGGCGTAATCCTGCCGCTCCAAACACACACGCGCCGGGGAAATTTCGACACTGACCTGCGCTCCTACCAGTGGCGGGCGGGCGGAGACTGGGATGGATTTTTCAACGGAACGAACAACACCAATGACCTGGAGATCAAGGAGGACGCCCGCGACCACAAGGTGCCCACCCCCTCGCGCTACGCGGCTCCGGTCAGGAAGAAATTTGAGGCCGCCGCCACCAGTCAGGCCAGCGAACTCAAGCCGCTGGTGGCCGAGTTTCCGGATGTCATCACCGTGGTCAACATCGTCATCGAGCAGGAGCTGGCCATCGCCGCCGCCTCGCTCGACGGCGCAGACGGCGACGCAAATCTTGGCGACTACAGTCCGTTTGCCGTCACGGAATTTCGCGACTGGCTCCGCCACAATGAACAGTACGACGCATCCCGCAGCTCCGCGAAATACCCGGGCCAGGGCGCGGAGGAGGGCGTCACCGGGCGCTGGGTTGAGATCGGCGGCGTGCTGCGCAGCCCGTTTTACGACGATCCGGACCCCGCCCACTCCTCCGGCACCGGCTTAAGTTTCAATGAATGGTTCGGCACGAACTTCAAGACGTGGACCATTCGCTACTGGGATCCCTACTGGTTCAAAGACGCGATCACCAATCCGGAGTTCAACACCATGCCGCGCGAAGGCCCCGGCCTTGTGGAGGGGGGCTTCGATCCACCCCGCCAGCGCGATCCCTCCAGCAGGTTCTGGAAGGCATGGAGCTGGGACACCGGCGACCAGGGCGGAAAATACCCGCCTGGCCATCCCGCGCACCCCGCTTGGGGTTTCCGCCAAAATCTGACCGCCCACTGGGTGCAGGACATGGCGAACCTCGTCATCGCCGCCGGCATCCCGAAGCACCTCGTGACCGCCCACCAGATCCCAGGCGAAGCCGTGGGCGAAAAACGCTGCCGCAGCAGTGCCTCCCCCGTCTGGACAGGCTGGCTCCCGCAGAATGGCAGCGTGGGCATCACGAGATTTGGTTCCATCGATCCCGAGCTGCCGCACCAATACGTGCGCCTCTCCCCCGGCAGCCGCGGCTGGGGCATCTTCGAGTGGCATCCCAAGCCCCACGCCGCACCGGACGATCCCCAGTTGCACGACCTCGCCGCTCGTGACCTCGTCAACTACACCACACACGGCTGCCGCTTCCTCTTTGCCGGCTGGTGGCGAAAAGAGGATCCAGTCTTCCGGCTCGACGACTCCGGTTTTGCCACGGCCATCCGGGAATTCCTCGCGGCGCCTCCGCAGGGGAAATAAAACTGCGACACTCCCTGTTCTCCATTTCCTTCTGTTCCAAACCACCCGGGCAGCCGGGTTCAATGCACAAAAAAGGCCCAGCATTGAAGCCGGGCCTTTTCGAAATTGGGCGTTCTCTGCGTTCCGCGATTAACGGGAGTAGAGTTCGACGATGAGCTGCTCGTTGACGATCGGGTCGATCTCTTCGCGGCTCGGCAGGCGATGAACCACGCCGCTGAGCTTGTCCTTGTCGAAGGCCAGCCAGCCCGGAGTGATCGCGGACTGGGTGAGGTCGAGCATGCGGAGGCCGAGCTGCTTGGAGCTGGCGGTCTCGCGGACTGAGATGATGTCACCCGGGAGGACCTGGGCGGAGGCGATGTTCACGCGGCGGCCGTTCACGCGGATGTGGCCGTGGTTGACGAACTGGCGGGCTGCATCACGAGTGTTGCCGAGGCCGAGACGGTAAACCACGTTGTCGAGACGGGTCTCAAGGAGCTGGAGCAGGATGTCACCCGTGACGCCCTTGCGGCGCTGGGCTTCCGCGAAGGTCAGGCGGAACTGCTTTTCGAGCACTCCGTATTGGAAACGGAGCTTCTGCTTCTCGTTGAGGGCGACGGCGTATTCCGTCAGCTTTTTGCGTCCGGAACGGGGACCGTGCTGGCCGGGACCGTAGTTGCGGCGGTCAAGGGCCTTGGAGGGGCCGAAGAGAGCCGTGGAAAAACGGCGGCTGATTTTGTCTTTGGGGCCGGTGTAGCGAGCCATGTTTAGTAAAAATTAAGAGTGAGACAGTGGGGTTAGACGCGGCGCGCTTTGGGAGGACGGCAGCCGTTGTGCGGGACCGGGGTCACGTCGCGGATGACGCTCACCTCGATGCCCATGGCCTGAACGGCGCGGACGGCGGATTCACGACCGGCACCCGGGCCCTTGACGTGAACTTCGGCCTCGCGGAGACCGTGGCCCATGGCCTGACGGCAGGCGTCCTGGGACACGAGCTGGGCGGCGTAGGCGGTGGATTTACGGGAACCTTTGTAACCCATCTTGCCGGCGGAGGACCAGCCGATCACGTTGCCGCGATGGTCAGTCACCGAGACGATGGTGTTGTTGAAGGTGGCGAGCACATGGACAACGCCGGAGGAGATGTTCTTGCTGCCCTTGGCGCGGACGACTTTCGGCCCGGTTTCGCCATCGGGATTCAGGAGCTGCGCTGCGGTGAGCGGAGCGGCTTGCTCGGGGGCAGCCGGAGCTGCGGCAGGGGCCGGAGCAGGAGCTGCGGCCGGGGCGGTGTTCTTGGTTTCTTCAGCCATGGTGGAAAAGTGTTACTGGTGGCGGTTCCTGGCGGCGATTAGCCTTTCTTGCCGGGCTTCGCGCGGGTTACGCCGATGGTGCGACGTCCGCCCTTGCGCGTCCGTGCGTTGGTTTGTGTCCGCTGACCCCGGACGGGCAGATTCTTCCGGTGGCGGATGCCACGGTAGCAGTTGATCTGCTGAAGACGCTTGAGATTGAGCTGGAGGTCCCGGCGGAGGTCACCCTCGATCGGCAGGCCGCTCGCCTGAATGGCGCTCACGATGGCACCCAGCTGCTCCGTGGTCAGCTGGCCGGTGCGCGTCTCAGGAGAGATGCCGGCCACTTCCAAGATGCGGAGGGCGGTGGTGCGGCCAATGCCGTAAATGTAGGGGAGAGAAGTGTCGATGCGCTTCTCATTGGGGATGTCAACTCCGAGCAGACGGGCCATAATGGGTGGTCAGGTGGTATTAAGGAAGTGGAATCAACCCTGGCGTTGCTTGTGACGCGGGTTGGTGCAGATGACGCGAACGATGCCCTGCCGGCGGATGATGCGGCAGCTTTCGCAGAGACGTTTGATGGACGGACGAACTTTCATGAAGACAATCGTTTCAGGATGAGTGGTTTTTCGCGCTGCGCATCAGGAGCAAAAACAACCGGAAAGGCGTCAGTACGAAACTGAAGTCAAGCCACCAGTGCAGCGGGAGGGGGAGTTTTAGCATAGGAAGAACGCTTGGCAAGCGGGAAATCTTCGCTTTCGGAACTTTCGCAGGGCTTACGCATGAAAATTATCAAATCTAGCGGCGACCACTTCCGACCTGAACTTCGACGAAAGCGCGGCCCGTTGTCGTTT
>JANOAS010000133.1:0-21306 GCA_031411255.1 bacterium | reverse complement strand
CAATGGCTGGCGCAGGACCAGCCTGCCGCGCTCGCCTGGTGGCGGGAGCACAAGACCGCCCTCTTTCGCGGGCAAAACATGGAGGCCATGCTGCCCCAGTTCATCATGCAATCTCTCGCCGCGCTGGGGCCAGATGCGGCGACCGCCTTTTTTCAGGAGCTGGAGCCCGGCGCCCAGCGCCAGCAGGCGGTGAAGGCGCTCCTCTCCAGTGCTGTGGACGGCCAGGCACGCAACGCCTTTCTGGCCAAACTTGAATCCGTGGCTGACGAGGCGGACAAACCCAACCTCCAGCGCCAGCTCGCCATGAACCTCGCCGTGGCCGACCTGCCCGCCGCCCGGAGCTGGATCGACAAGCTGCCTTCCGCCGAGGAGCGCTCCGAACTCGCCCTCACCATGACTCCCATGGTCCTGGCCGCCGTCGATCCGGACAAGGGGGCCGACTGGCTCATGAAATCCGCCACTCCCGACAAGGCCATGGGCATGATGATGAAAATCGTCTCCACCTGGATGGCGAAAAACAGCACCGCCGCCGGCGACTGGCTGAAAAAACAACCAGAAAGCCCGGACCGAGACGCCGCCATCAACACCTACGCCCGCACCCTCTCCCAGCGCGATCCCTCCGGCGCTCTGAAGTGGGCCATGGCCGTTTCAGATCCCGTGCAGCGCGAGCAGCTCCTCACCGAAAGCCTGAACTCCTTCCGCCTCGCCGACCGCGCCGCCGCCGACCAGGCGCTGCAGTCTCTCGGCCTGCCCGAAGATGTTTTGAAACGCCTCCAGTCTGCTCCAAATCCGTAAAACGCGCCGAGAATTTCGGGTTACGAAAAAACCCCGCTCTCCGGAGAGGGCGGGGTCTTTTCGAAAAGTGCTTAAACCGTGTGGTTTAGCGGGCGGCGGCGACTTTGGCGCGCACCGTGGCTGTCTTGCTGACGGCTTTGACTGGCTTGGTGGCCGGGGCTTTCGCGGAAGCGGCCTTGACCGTGGTGGTCTTGGTCACTTTGATCGGGATCACCTTGGCCTTCACGACCGGCTTGGCGACTGCCTTGACGGGGGCCACTTTTTTGACGGGGGCGGCGACGACCTTCGCCACGGGGGCCTTCACCGGTGCGGGCAGCATGGCGAGGGGCTCGGCGACGATGTCGTCATCGTCGTCATCGGCCACAATAATAGGGCGGATGGGGAGGACGGGCTTGGGCTGGTTGATGCTGGCTGCGGCGGCGATGCCCTCAAGACCTGTGTAGCGCTTGCCTTCCTTGCGGACAAGGCAGCGGCTCACAAGGTTTTGAAGTTTCTCGTAGGCGCGGAGACGGAGCATTTCTTCTCCCCCGCTGACGGCGTTGCGTTTTTTCAGATTTTCATAGACCAAACCAAACAGCTCATTAAACTCAAAAGTCCCGGGCTTTGTCAGAACATGCACTAATTCATCGGTCACATGGTCGGGGATGCGGCGTGAAAAACGGGTACGTCTCGTGGTGGTCGTGGTGGTTGCCATAATGGCTCCCATGGTAACACCGAATTCGACATAAGCGACAGATTTCACCGCCCTCACATCAGTTTTTCTCAGTTCTGCGTAGCGCGTTTGTGAGGGCTGTCCCGCATGGTAATTCTCCTGTATTTACAATGTGAATACTTGCATGGATTTTGGTTTGGGACGAATTTTACGGGTGGAGCCGGAGGCCGCTGGTGACGGTGCGGCAGAGGCCGAGGAAGGTCTCCGCCATGAGAGAGGGCTGTCGCCCCCGGGGCCAGAGGGCGGCCCACTGGCGGGTGAGGGGGCGTCCGCTGAAGGGAACCTGGACGAGGGTGCCCGCCTCCAGCTCTTTTTCGGCAACCCAGGGAGCGACGACGCCGGCCCCGAGGCCGATTTTTGCCATTTCCTTGATGGCTTCCATGCTGCCGAGTTCGAGAATAGCGGCCGGGTCGACCTCCATCTGCTTGAGCTGGCCGAGGATCATCTGGGAGGTGACGGTGCTCTTGTCGTAAACGATCAGCCGCTGGCCGGCCATGTCCCGGGCGGCGATTTTCTTTTTTGCAGCCCACGGGTGGAGGGGGCTGACGATGAAAACTAGCTCGTCTTCAAAGAGCGGCATGTATTCCTTCCGGTCGGGCAGGCTGGCGACGACGCCGATGGCGAGGTCCAGGCGGCCTTCGTCGAGGAGGGGCAAATTTTTCGGCGTGTCGGCGGCGACGACGCTCAGGGCACAGTCCGGGAAGCACTCCCGGAACTCCAGGAGGACGGCGGGCAGGAAATACTGGCAGGCGGAGGCGGTGGCGCCGAGGCGCAGGGTGCCGTGGCCCCATTGTTCGAGGGTGCGGAGTTCATCGCGGGCCTCGGCCATGTCGCGGAGGATGCGCTCCGCGTAGGGCAGGAGGCGCTCCCCAGCGGGTGTGAGGAGGGCCCGGTGGCCGCGGCGGTCAAAAAGTTCGCATTCGAGTTCAGTCTCCAGTGTTTTGATGGAATGGCTCATGGCCGAGGGGGACAGGTGCAGTTCCGCCGCCGCACCCGCGAAGCTCCCCTCCCTCGCGAGGAGTGAAAATGCACGCAACCGGCGCGAATCGATTGGTTCTCCCGAAACGCCCGTCATCCCATCCCTTTCCCTGAATCATCCATTTTGTTCATCGTTTGCAGAAAAACCATGAAGCCGGTTCCGTGCCAGGTTTGAGGTTTCCGCAGGCCGGGCGCTGCGGGAGGTTGACGGCGGCTTGATCATCGGGACTTTGGCAGCCGATGTGCGGGATTTATGGATTTGCCGGCTTCCAGGAGGACGGCCTGCTGGAAAAAATGGGACGCGTCATCCGGCACCGGGGGCCGGATGGCCAGGGGGCCTTTGAGCGGCCCGGCTTCAGCATGGGCATGAGGCGCCTGAGCATCATCGATCTGGAGGGCGGCTGGCAGCCCGTTTACAATGAGGACAAGACGCTCGCCGTCTGCTACAACGGGGAGACGTACAACTACGTCGAACTCCGCGACGAGCTGGAGCAAAAAGGGCACCGGTTCGCCACCCACAGCGACACGGAGTGCATCGTCCACGGCTTTGAAGAATGGGGGCTGGAGGGGCTGCTGGCGCGGATGAACGGCATGTTCGCCTTCTGCCTTTACGATACGAAAACGGGCGATTTCCACATCGCCCGGGACCGCTGCGGGCAAAAGCCGCTCTACTACTGGAACAAGGGCGGGAAATTTCTCTTCGCCAGCGAGATCAAGGCGCTGCTCCAGAGCGTGCACGTCGAGAGGCGGGTGAACCACAAGGCCATCGACCCGTATTTGACCCTGCGGGACGTGCCGGAGCCGCAGACGATGTTCGCCGGCATTTTCACCCTGCCGGCGAAGCACAGCCTCGTGCGCCGGGCGAACGGTGCGGTGGAAATCAAACGCTACTGGGACATCACTCTCGGCACGGATGATCCGCCGCTTTCGGACGGGGAGTACTTCGAGCAGTTCGAGTCCCTCTTTTACGACTCCGTCCGGCTCGCCATGCGCTCGGACGTGCCCGTGGGCGCCTACCTGAGCGCGGGGGTGGACTCGTCGCTCATCGTGGCGGCGATGACGAAGTTTTCGTCCAACATCAACACGTACTCCATCGGCTTTGGCTCCCCCGTGGATGAGACGCCCGCAGCGGCGGAGACGGCGAAATTTCTCGGCACCAACCACCACACCATCGTCTGCGAGCCGTTGGATTTTCACCGCCTGCCGAAAATCGTCTGGCACATGGACCGCCCGGTGGGGGATGCGCTCATCATCGCTTTTGACAAGCTGGCCGAAGGCGCGGCGAAGGACCTGAAGGTGGTGCTGGGCGGGGAGGGGGCGGATGAAATGTTCGCCGGTTACTCGTTTCAGAAAGTCATCTGCCTGATCGAGAAATACCACCGCCTGATGCCCGGACTGCTGCACCGGGGCGTCATGCTGCCGGGGCTGAAAATGACCCCGTGGCAGGTGCTGAACAAGTTCTTCCATTTCCCCGCCGCCCTCGGCAATGAGGGGAAAAAACGCGTCGTCGATTTCCTGGCCGGGTACGGAAGGCGGGACCTGAACCAGAACTTCAACGCCCTGCGCACCCTCTGGGCGCTGGACGAGCGCCGGGCCGTCTACACGGACGAGTTCAAGGGCCTCGCCTCCGACGACTGGATGTTCCGCGAGCGCGACTCCGCCGGGCCCTTCCTCGACCGGCTGCTCAAGCTCCAGTACGACGAGTGGCTCCAGGACTGGGCGCTCATCCGCCAGGACAAGAACACCATGGCCCACAGCCTGGAGTACCGCCTGCCCTTCCTCGACCACCGGCTCATCGAGCTGGCCTTCCGCATGCCCGCGCACCTGAAGCTGAACCGCGGCGTGGACAAATTCATCGAGCGCCAGCTGGCGGCGAAGGTCTTCCCGAGGGAGATCTCCCAGCGGAAAAAAATCCCCTTCTACATGCCGGTGGAGTACTTCATCGAGAAGGGCCCCTTCAAGCAGCTGGTGGAGGACTGCCTGAACGAAACCCAGCTCAAGCAGCGCGGCTATTTCTCCCCGTCCGCCGTCGCCCGGCTGGTGGAAAGGATGAACACCACGCGGGAATTCGTCTGCGTGAAGCAGGTCGTCTCCCTCATCATTCTGGAACTCTGGCACCGCGTCTTCATCGACGGCAGCGCCGCGGAGTGCCCGTAGGCCGGGCTGGGGAAGGGCTTGGCCGCCTCGTTTTTTCATGAGGTGCAGTTTTTTTGCAACAATCCGCCGGCAATTCCGAAGATGTGAGTGGTGCCCGGGCTGATCCCCGGCGCCAGCGCTGCCCCCGGAGACGGGGCATTGCCGCATTTTTGTAAAACCCAGTCCCGAACCGCCCCCCACCCAGGGGCTGCATTGCCATGAAAAAAAACAGTCCTTCCTTCCTTCCGGCGCCTCGTTCCTGCGTCCGGTTTGTTCAACGTCCGCTGGCCTGTGTGGCTGCGCTCCTTTTCCTGGCCTGCGCAGCCGGGCGATCACGGGCGGGGGAGCCAGGCCCGGCTGGCATCCCACTCAACGAGATCGGTGCGAAGGCGACGGCGGACTACAAGGGGGACGCCCTCAGCCTCGCGCCGGACGCGGGTGGTGCTGTGCTGCGCTGCGGGTTTCAAAAACTGGAGGGGAGGGTGACGCCGGAGGGGCTGAGCCTCACTTCCACGGAGGACGGCGGCGGGGTCTTTCGCCTGGTCGCCGCTGGTCTGGGGCGTGAGGGGGCGGACCCGGCGGTGCTTCCACCGCACGGCGTCGTGTCCGTCTCAGGAAAAACGGCCATCTTTTCCCGGCCCGGGCTGGTGGAGGAGTACTCCGTGAGCATGGACGGAGTGAGGCAGGACTTCCTGGTGGCGGAGCGTCCTGCGGGTGCCGGACGCCTGCGGCTCAGCCTGGCGCTGGAGGGAGCCCGGACGGAGAGGGCGGCGGGTGGGGCAAAGATCACGCTGGAGGGCGCCGGGCGGGAGCTGGCCTACAGCCGACTGCGGGTGACTGATGCGGCCGGGCATGAGCTGGCCGCCTCGATGGAGGCCCCCGCGGCGGATCAGCTGGCGGTGTGTGTGGAGGACGCCGGGGCGGCGTATCCCATCCGGATCGACCCGACCTTCAGTGACGCAGACTGGGTGGCGCTGGCGCCGAGCACGGCGATGCCGGGAGCGGACAATACGATCAACACCATTGCTGTTCAGGGGACAAACGTTTACGTGGGTGGCACGTTCACATTCATCGGGAATGTGAGCGCGAACCGGGTGGCCCGCTGGGACGGCAGCGCCTGGTCCCCGCTGGGCACGGCGGCTCAAAATGGCTGCAGCTCCAGCGTCTTAGCCATCGCGGTGGCCTCTGCGACAGAAATCTACGTGGGTGGCAGTTTCAGCACCGTGGCCGACTCAAACGGCACCAGCATTGCTGCTGGCCGCATCGCCAGGTGGAATCCGTCCACCAGCAGCTGGTCGCGGCTGGGCACGGCCGCCTCGAACGGAACCACAGTCAGTACGCAGGTAAATGCCATCGCCGCTGTTTCACCGTCGGAGGTTTACGTGGGTGGCACCTTCACGACAGTCGCCGACGCCGGGGGCAGCCAGTCCGCGAACCGGATCGCCAAATGGGATGGCAGCGCCTGGTCCCCGCTGGGTTCTGCGACGCAAAACGGAGCCGACAACACGGTGAGTGCGATCGCGGTGGCGTCCGCATCGGAGATTTATGCCGGTGGCAGCTTCACCACCGTGTCTGACGCGGGGGCGGCGGGGGTGGGGGCCAGCAGGATTGCCAAATGGAATGGCAGCGCCTGGTCACCACTGGGCACTGCGACCCAAAATGGAACCAGCAGTTCTGTCACAGCAATCTCCGTGCTGTCTGCGGGTGAGGTTTACGTGGGGGGGGCTTTCACGACCGTGAGAGATGCAAACGGGGCGACCATCCCGGCGAACAAGATCGCAAAATGGAATGGCAGCAGCTGGTCACCCCTTGGTACACCGACCCAGAATGGCAGTCCAACCAGCGGCATCGTTCTCACGATTGCCGCGCTTTCACCGACTGAAATCTACGTTGGCGGAACCATCAACACCGTGGCGGATTACACATCAGCCTCCATTTCCGTGAACCGCGTGGCCAGATGGAACAGCACCACCAGCACGTGGTCCCGGCTCGGCAGCAGCACCCAAAACGGGGTGGCCGGGGGCACCTTCGGTGTGAATGCCATTGCAGCGGTCTCCTCATCCGAGGTGTATCTGGGAGGATCCTTCCTCTCGGTGGCTGACTCGGCGCATCCGGGTATTGGAGCCGCCCGGATCGCGAAATGGAACGGGGGAACCAGTCTCTGGACGCAGGTGCCAGTGGCGGACGGCGTGACGGGCGGAACAGTTCGTGCGGTGGCGGTGAGCGGTACGGACATCTATGCCGGCGGGGACTTCCTCTCGATTGGTGCGGTGACGGCCAACCGGGTGGCCCGCTGGGACGGCAGCGCCTGGTCGCCGCTGGGCACGGTGGCTCAGAATGGGGCCGGGGGAACTGTGAACGCCCTTGCCGTGGTTTCCCCGACGGAGGTTTACGTAGGGGGCTCCTTCGCCACGGTGGCGGACTCCACCAGCGCCAGTCTGTCCGCCAACCGCATCGCAAAATGGGACAAAACCTCGGGAACGTGGTCGCGGCTGGGCACTGCGACTCAAAACGGTGTGGGAACTGGCGCAGTCAACGCCATCTCCGCGCTTTCGGCGAGTGATGTCTATGTAGGCGGCTCATTTACGACGGTCTCGGATGCCACAGGGGCAGGACTGGTGGCAAACCGGGTGGTTCGGTGGAACGGAAGCGCGTGGTCCCGTCTCGGAACGGCGACACAAAATGGCGTGAGCGGCACGGTTAACGCCATCCACGCCCTGTCGCCGACCGCGATTTATGTCGGCGGTATTTTCACGACGGCTTCGGACAGTCTGGGCGCCAGCCGCTCGGCGAACCGGGTGGCAAAGTGGGACAGCACCGCGGCCGTCTGGTCCCCGCTGGGCACGGGCGCCCTGAATGGAACGGGCGGCACCGTCAATGCCATCGCAGCGCTCTCCACTTCGGAGGTTTACGTGGGAGGGGGCTTCACGACGGTGGCGGACAACAGCGGAGCCACCATCGTCGCGAACCGCATCGCGAGGTGGAATGAGGCCACCGGCCGGTGGGCCCCGCTCGGCTCGGCCACCCAGAATGGCGTGAACTCAACCCTCGCTACCCCTGCGGTCAATGCGATTGTCGCCCAGTCCTCCACAGCGGTCTTCGTGGCTGGAGAATTTATCACGGTTTCGGACGCTACTGCGGTGCGTGGCGTGAGCAGGTTCGCCAAATGGGACGGGAGTATTTGGTCCGCGCTGGGCAACGGGCTTGACGCCCCTGTTCGGGCACTGGCAGCAGACTCCGGGGGAAATCTGATTCTGGGAGGTGACTTTTTCTCTGCCGGATTCACTCCCAAGACGATCTCCCCTTTCCTCGTCATGGCGCGTTTCGGGGTTCCTGAAATTGGGGTGGAGCAGCCTGCGGGAACAAATCTCGTCGCTGGGACGGCCAGCGTCTCTTTTTCTACAGTGGACGTTGGATTTTCCGGAACGGCGAAAACTTTTAACATCCTAAACGGCGGCACTGGTCCTCTGAAAGCGGTAGGCGTGTCGGTGACCGGGGGCAATGCCGCAGACTTCACGGTGAACACAGCCGGCATGCAGCCGAACGTTTTCCCCGCCCTCGGTACGACTTTTTCGGTGACCTTCACTCCATCGGCCGAGGGCAGCCGCAGCACCACACTGCGGATCGTCAGCGACGATGCCGACGAAAATCCCTTCGACATCACCCTCACCGGCACGGGCAATCTGGCGGACATGACCGTCCAGCAACCGGTCGGGACAACCATCGCGGACGGCGGGGAGAAGAGCTTTGGCAGCACAGTGGCAGGCAGCCCGCTGTCCCTTGCTTTCACCATTACTAATCCAAGCCCCGGCACCCTCTCCGTCAACGCCTTCAGCATCGACGGGCCGGACGCCTCAGATTTCACCGCCGTAGTCACGCCCGGTGTCGTGGCGCCCGGAGGCAGCAGGACGTTCACCGCGCAGTTCAACCCGGCGGCTGGTGCGGCCGGGCTGAGGACGGGGGTGATTCACCTATTCAATAACGCCCCGGGCAAGAACCCTTATGACATTACGCTGAAGGGGACGGCGATCTCCTTCACCACGGACACGGACGGCGACGGCCTCAACGACGCGTCCGAGTTTCAGCTCTCGGCGCTCGGGTTTGACCCGGCGGTGAACCAGGCGGCGCTGGTGGGCACGCTGTTCTCGAACCTTGGCGGGGCGCAGACGAACCTGAACGCGGCGGGCTTTTTCACCACGGCGCAGGTGCAGGCGATGAATGTGGGGGCACGCTTCATCCAGCGGGACCCGCTCACCGGCCAGTTCCTCCTGGAGCTGGAGCTGGAGAAAGCCGCGGATCTGCAGAATTTCCTGCTCTTCCCGTTCACCGCACCGGGCCTGACGATCACGCCGGAGGGGAGGCTGCGCTACCAGTTCGTGGTGCCGGGGGACACGGCATTTTTCCGGCTGAATCCGAAGTGAGGCCGGACAGTCCCCCGTCTTTGACGAAGCGGTGGAAGCGGGGCAGGCTGCCGGCATGAAGAAAGCCCCCCCGCTCGCCGACGGCAAACCCCGGTGCTCCTGGTGCCTGGGGACGGAAAGCTACGTGCGCTACCACGACGGGGAGTGGGGCGTGCCGGAGCATGACGACCAGCGGCTTTTCGCCAAGCTCATCCTGGACGGCGCGCAGGCGGGGCTGAGCTGGCTGACGATCCTGAACAAGCGCGAGGGCTACTACCGGGCGTTCGACGGGTTTGACCCGGAAAAGATGGCCCGCTACACGGAGAAAAAGCTGGCCGCGCTGATGGCGGACGCGGGCATCGTGAGAAACCGGCTGAAAATCCAGGCCGCCGTGACGAATGCGCGGGCGTATCTGGCCCTGCGGGAGGAGGAGGGGAGCTTCGCAGAGTATTTGTGGAGCTTCACCGGCGGAAAGACGAGGCGCAACCAGTGGACGCTGGGGGATGAACTGCCGGCGACTTCACCAGAGTCCGACGCCATGAGCCGGGCGCTGAAAAAGCGGGGGTTCAAGTTCGTCGGGAGCACGATCTGCTACGCCTTCATGCAGGCGGTGGGCATGGTGAACGACCACCGGGTGGAGTGCTTCCGCCACTGGGAGGTGCAGGCGGTGAAATAAAAAACCGGCCCGCAGCAGGGCCGCGGACCGGTTTTTTGGGACGGGGGAGACCGGGGGGGAAATCTTTGTCGGCCCTACTTGGCAGGCACGATGAACGGCTTGCCAGTGAAAGGGCAGAGAACCTTGGAGCCGGGCTCCTTGCCGGTGACGTCGACCAGCTGGCCGGCTTCACCGAAGGGGCTCTGGACCAGGCCGGGCTTGCCATCCACCCACTTGGCCACGGGCATGGTGGCGGGGGTGGAAACGGGTGCCGGGGTGGTGGGCTTGGGCTCAGCTTTGGCCTCGGGTTTGGGCGCTGGCGGCTGATCGGCGGGTTTGTTTTCCGGCTTCATTTCCGGTTTGGCCTCGGGCTTGGTCGGAGGGGTGGCCTCCGGCTTGGGCTGCGCTTGGGGCTTGGGCTCCTGCGGTTTGGCTCCGGAGTCGGCGGCGGGCTCAGCCATTTCAGGAACGCGGAAGGTGTTTCCCGAGTAGGGGCACTTCACCTCGACACCGGGGGCGATGCCGGTGACGTCCACAAGCTGGTGGCGGCGGGCAAACGGGCTGTAGACAAAGCCGGGGCGGCCTTCGACCCACTGGCCGTAGGCAGGCAGCGAGGAATTCTCCGTCGGGAGCGGGGGAGGGGTGAGCGTGTTGTTGGATGCAACCTCGGTCTTCTCCTTCGGCGGGGCCGGCTTAGGGCTCACGCTGGGACCAAAAGTGGGGGCGGACTCAAGCTTGCTGGGAGCCGGGGTGACTTTGGCCACGGTGCCCTGACCGTAGTTGGGCACGGTGAACGGCTCAAGAGTGTAGGGGCAGAGGACCTGCTCGCCGGCGGGGAAGCTCTGCACGTTGACCAGCTTCTTTGTGTAAGGGCTGTACACGAACCCGGGACGACCGGTGAACATCTCGGCGGTCGGGATCTTCGGGGCATTCGCGCTGCGGGTGGCGGAGGCCTCCACGCGGGTCGAGCCCCAGTCCGTGCTGGTGGCCACCTGGGAGGCGGTGTTCTGCACAGGAACGCGGCGCGGCGCGAAGATCGCCTTCACAATTCCTTCCTCACGAATGCGGCGGAACGCTTCGCGAGGCGGCAGATTGCACGACGCCATCATTCCCGAGGCGAGAACGAGGGCTCCAAGTGAGAGGGTGGTGGTTTGGTGGCGTGATTTCATAATTTGAAAGAAGCGGCAGGGTTAAACTGGCATTTACCAGAATATTTAGAAAATAATACCGCCTTCCATACGCAACCGCAAGAATTTTTTTATTATTGATTCGCAATTTCGCAAAAAGATTAAAAATTCCGGCTTTCCGTAATAACCGGCGCGGAAAAACTGGCCTCGCGCGGCCGCTGAGAAATTCGCCTTCCGGTATGTTTGTGCGCTAAGGTTCTTATTTTGTGATGATTGAGAATGAATTCCGGCGCGGGCTGTGCCGAAAAGGTTTCCTGCGAAGTCTGACCATTTTGTTACGGAAGGCGGGTTGCCTTTGGGTTGACGTCTGCGAGGGGAAAATCGGAGTTGAAATTCAAGGTGAAGGAACGCAACTTGCGGCTCCCCCACATTCATGCCCGGACTGACCTTCATCCCCCACCTGAGCCAGTCCTCCGCCGTTCTCCTTGAAGCCGCTGGCGTTGACCGCCCGTCGGAGCTGGCAAGGCAGGAGGCGGAGGAGTTGCACGCGCGTTTGATGGAGATCAACGCGCAGCGGCATTTGGTGAACCCGGAGCCGTCTCTTTTCACCGTCCGGAGGTGGATCGACAACGCGCGGGCCATGGCGACGGGATTGTCACTTGGGGCGGATTTGTCCGACTTGGACGCGATTCCGGAGGTGATCGTGGTTCCGGACGGGGCTGGTCCCGCCGGGGTGAGGCCGGAGCCGCTGGTGAGGCGTGCTCAGAAGAACCCCGACTTCACCCCGCAGACCGCCGCAGCGCGTCCGGCGACATCCCCTCAACCTTATGCAGGAGCCCCGGCTCCCGCCCGTCCCGCGCAGCCGGCAGCCCCGCAGCCGGCACCCGTGCTGGTGGAGAAAATGGCGTTCCGGGATTTCAAGAGCTACGAGGAGGGTGACCCGGTGGTGAAACCGCTGGCGCGGAACTCCGAGGCGGAAGAGGAGGCCCACTCCCGCCGGATAAAGACGGACAAAAAGGGTGAACTGCCCCGCACCCACCGCCGCGGGGTGATGTACCCGCATCCGTTTTATCTGAAATTTGGGGCGCTCATCGTGCTCTCCTCGCGGTTGCTTTTCCTGACCGTGCTCATGGGGCTCCCGCTTGTGCTCATCCCCCACTTCATGGGGCAGAGCAGCCAGTATTTGTGGCACTTTCTTTGGATCATCGGCCTGTGGGTTCTCATGCTGGTCTTTCAGGTCTTCATCTCCTACCGCATCCGGTGCCGGGTGTGCACGAACCACATTTTTTTCTCGAAGCGCTGCTTCAAGAACAGCAAGGCGCACCGCCTCGTCGGGCTGGGGCTGGTGGGCAGCCTGGCGCTGCATGCGCTCCTCTTTTCCTGGTTCCGCTGCATGTACTGCGGCACCGCCATCCGGCTGAAAAAGTAGCCGCCCTGGGCGCAGATCAGAGTCCTGCGTAATACGGGGCGAGCCGGCGGGCGTGCTCGTCATAGGCCGACTCGAAGAGGGCGGTCGCCTTTTCCGCACCCACGAGGGCGGTGGCGGTCAGCACCTTGGGCGGCTGGCCGGCGGCGGTGAGGAGCGCGGCGAGTTCCGCCTTTACGGCATTCACCACCAGGCAGCCGCCCACGGTGGACCCCGGGGCCACCGGCGTTTCCAGCCCTTCTATTTTCACCATCGCGTCCCCGACCGGTGCGCCGGTGTCCAAGACGAGGTCGGAGAAATCCGTCAGCTTTTTCCCTCCGGGATGCCGCGTGGTGGAGGCCTTGGCGTGAAGTCTGGAAACGAGGGAGACGACTTTCACCCCGCGCCGTTGAAATTCCTCCGCCATCTCCACCGGCACCACATTGCACCCGCTGGACGAGACGACGAGCGCGCAGTCCGTGGGCTGGAGGGCGAAGTTCCGCAGAATGCGCGCGGCCAGTCCGCTCACGTTTTCCAGAAACATGGCCTGCCGCTGGCCGTTCGCGCCCACGACCAGGTTGTGGAAGGTCAGGCTCAGCTCCACGATCGGGTTGAACCCGGGGAAGCTGCCGTAGCGCGGCCACATTTCCTCCGTGAGGATCCGGCTGTGCCCGCTGCCGAAGACGTGCACCATGCCGCCGCCCAGGATGGTGGCGGCAAACCAGGCGGCCGCCTGCTGAATGGCGGGGAGCTGGGTTTCCACGGTGTCGATGAGGTCACGGGAACGGGCGAGGTAGGTCTGGGCGGGGCTCATGGTGCAGGGGAAAAACGGGTTGGTTTACGCGCGGCGGCCGATGGCCATGAGCGTCTGGAAATGGGGTGGTTCGGATTCGCGGTCGACGAGGGCCGTCTCGATGCCCTGGAAGCCGGCCGAGGTGAGGAAGCGGCGCATCTCCACCTCGCTGAACCCGAGCCAGACGTCGGCGTAGAGTTCGCGGGCGTCCTCAAAGTCATGCTTCAGCAGGTCCAGGATGAGAATGGTGCCTCCGGGTTTCAGGATGCGCCACGCCTCCCGCACCGCCCGGTCCGGCTGGCCGGCGTGGTGCAGCGCCTGGCTGAAGAGGGCCAGATCCACGCTCGCGTCGGGCAGGGGAGGAGACTCCAGGTCGCCGAGGCGGTATTCCAGATTCGCGCACCCGTGCTCCACCGCCAGCTTCGTGCCGAACTCGACCATCTTCGGTGAGTTGTCGATGGCAAAAACCCGCTCCGCCCGCTGCGCCAGCAGCTGCGCCAGCGTGCCCTCCCCCGCGCCCAGGTCCGCGATCACCTGCGGCTCCCGCAGCCGCAGCAGCGCCTCCGCCAGGCTTTTCCACGAGCGGCCTGGCACGTAGCTCCGGCCAAATTTCCCCGCCAGCTGGTCAAAATACGCCCGCGCCTTGTCGCTCCGCCGGCTCAGCACCAGGGAAAGCGCCTCCTCATCCGCCTCCGTTTCCTCGATCTCCCCCGCCGCCAGACCCGTCAGGTCCAGCAGGCGGCCGAGCGCCTCCGCCTCCTCCCCGCGCGCCGCCGGTATGCCGTAGAGGATGTTTTTCCCCACCCGCCGGTCGTCCACCAGCCCGGCCTGCTTCAGCTGCGCCAGCTGCGTGGAAATGCGCGACTGCCCCATGCCCAGGATTTCCTGCAGCTCCGCCACGGACAGCTCCTGCTCCCGAAGCAGGTGCAGGATCCGAACCCGCGTGGGCTCGGCAAGCAGTTTCAGAGATTTGAGGATCGAGGCCATGGAAAGGAAAAGTCGCGGGCCGGCCCAGCCGGGGAGCCATCCAGACGCGCGGCGTCTCCTTTTCCCCAGAAACAGCGCAGGGGAAAGGAAAAAGCGATCCCGGCAGCTCCGTTTTACTGGTCACGCCCGGTCTTTCGGGTGTTCTCATTCCAATTCGTTTTCAAAAGTGGACACCCCACCACCTCACCTCCATCCCGGAGGGATGGGCCATGAATAGCCGGGGGTCGCCAGACCCCCGGGAAAGCAACCCCAATGACCCGAACCCCGGAGGGGTTCTCCCATCAAGCGCAGGATGGGGTTACCCCTCCGGGGTACGTCTCCGCTTCACCGACTTCCGGGGGTCTCCGACCCCCGGCTACTCATGGATCACCCCTCCGGGGTGGAGAGATAATGTCCACGCTTGAAAACGAACTGGAACAAACACACCCGGCCCCTGCATTCCCCCGCCCTCCCGCAGCGCCCGCACTCCGTTCCCGCCTCACCCACGACCCCCACCAGCAGCGGATCGGAATTAGCATTTAGCAATCAACAATCACCAATTAGCAATCTCCGCCCCCCCGTCGCCCTTTCCACCTCATCCCGCCCCCCTCACCCAAGCCCCCCACCAGCAGGGGATCGAAATTAGCATTTAGCAATTAACAATCACCAATTAGCAATCTCCGATCCCCCGCCGCTTCCTCCCCCACGCTCCGCCCCCATCACGTGATCTGGTGCGTGTACGTGTAGCTGCGCACGCTTCCATTGATAAACGCCGCCACCCGCACCGTCAGCGGCCCTGTCAGGCCGGTGGGAACGGCGGCGCTCAGGATGCCAGGTTCGTTCTGGCCGTAGAGGGTCGCGCGCACCTCCGCGCTCGCCCCGGAGCGGAAAAAGACGCCCTGCGCCGGGTCGCTGAATTTGATGCGCAGGTTGTTTCCACGCAGCTGGATCATGCCGGCGATCGTGTAATGGTCCGCCAGGCCGGTGGCGATGTCGAGGATGCTGTCCACCACGGGCGTGACCAGGCCGACTTCGCCCTGGCTTTCCAGGCTCAGGCCGGCGCGCCAGTCGCGGATGGCGTCGGCGGTGAAGGACAGGGCCACGTCGGCATTGATGTCCTGCGCCGTGTGAAAGGCATCCGGCGCGGGCTCGCTGCCGCCCGAGGTCGGGCGCACCCGCAGGCTGCCGTAGAGGCCGGGGGACCAGCCGCACCCCTCGGAGCAGGTGAGCAGTTTTGACAGCAGCGTCGTGACGACCGCCTCGACCTGCGCGGGCGTCACGCCGGTCGCCGTGGCGATCTCCGCAGTCAGCGCCGTCTGGTCGATGAGCGTGCCGAGCACGGCACGCGTGGTGAAGCCGCCCTTGGGATTGGGCGCGGGAGTGAATTTGAATGTGGGCATATCAGTAGTTGAGTTGGGATTTGGCAAGGCAGGGTCTTCGCCACTCCGGGCACGCGCCCGGCGGCGGAAGGGGGCTTTGGATTTCCCGTCGTCCGCAGGAGGGTCCGGGTACGGGACAAATCCCTCATCGCCCGGCTCCAGATAGCCACCCCAGCGCACGTTCGGGTCGTCATAGGTGAATGGCTTGCCCGTAAAGGGGTTGATGGCATCCCAGTAGAGCGGTTTCATGGCTGGCGGGGCGGGTGGTGAGGGGTGGAAAGGTGGTGAGGAACAGAGGAGACAACGTCGCAGAGCAGGGCGGAACTCAGCCCGCATGCCGGGGCAGCACCGGCCAGAGCGGGGTGCAGGTTTTCAGGTACTCCAGGTTTGCATCCTGCCCGGAGGTGACCACGGAGAGCACAGCCTCCGTCCCGTCCGGCATCAGGCGGCCCACCAGCACGCTGAAGTCGTTGTAGAAGTCATTGTCCATGGACCGCAACCACAGGCAGAAAAGATAGCGACTCTCGTCCACCGGCCCGTCCTCCCCCTCCCGGCGGTGGAAGACATACACCGCCACCGGCACCGGCCGCCGCACGCAAAAGACCCGCACCGCCTGCCGCAGCTTCGGGTGCAGCCGCTCCGCCGGCACCGGCACCACCGTCATCCTTTCCCTGGGCTGGCTCGCGTCCGGCTTTGCTTGCGTGTAGTCCCCCGCCACCAGGTCCTCCAGCCCCTCCACCGGCAGGTCCATCGTCACCGCCAGCCCTGCATTGAGGCGCACCCGCGTCCGCCCCGCCAGCGCCGCCCGGAAGATCACCTCCGCCGCCGTCACAGCTATGGCAGGGACCGGCGTCATCCGCTGGCTCCTTACTGCAAACTCAGCCGCCCTCTCACTCGTGTAGACAGGCACAAACTCCCCCTTTTCGTCCTTCAGGATCGTGAAGGTGACAGTGTCCCCATTCTGCACCGTAAAGCCCTCCATAATCTCCGGGTGATAGGGCACCAGCACCGCAAGCTCCGAACCCCAAAGCCTTCGGAAAAACTCCCCATGCACGGAGGGGTCGACAACTCCCTTCTTCAGGAGCCGCTCCATCGCATTCTGCGGGTCCGGCTCCCGCCCCTTTGGACTGAATATTTCCCCGCCCATGGGAGCAGATTATTCCCCATTTCCCTGTCTCCCGCCAGAAAAAAGTGAAGCCCCCGAAAAGTTTTTCGCCCATCGGCAGACGAAGCGCCAGCCCCCTCAATCCAGCCGCACCACCACCGTCCCGGCCATCAGGTCATGGACCGCTCGCCGTTTCCGGTTCGTCAGCATCGAGACAAACTCCAGCACCAGCCAGCCAAAGGCCGCCCACGTCAGGATCTCCCCCGGAAGCCCCAGCGTCTCCCCACCCTCGGCATACCGCCCCACCGCCACGAGGTAGGTCAGGTACCCCAGCGTGCCCATGCTGAGGACAATGTAGCCCAGGTTCCGCATGAACGCCTGGCGCAGCGTCGGCAGGCGCCTCTCGGAAACATCCATCACCTTCACTGCCGTCACCATCTTGCCCAGCGTCTGCCCCCACCGGGCGTGCATCAGCACACTGTACACGTAGTAACCCGAGTAGGCCACAATCCCGCACGCCACGACGGCGAAGCCTCCCTTGGCAGACCACCGGACGTATCCATCCAACAGGGTCACGGGAGTCAGGACCAATCCATCGATCACAGATGCCCAGAAGCGCCGCCAGAAGTTTTGGTAGTGGTCCATATGAGTTAAAGGGGATGCCGGGGCCGTTGTGAGCCGCCACCCTACCCGACCTCAGTCACCTGATCAAGAGAGGGTTTTAAGATCCCGCTCCGGCACAGCGCAGGCAGGGCAGGCTGGTCCTCCCCCAAAACCCTGCCCCTTGCGCCCGGTGCCATTCTCGCCACCCTGCTGGTTCACCATGCTCGGAATTCTCGAACTCATCATGTGGCCGCTGATCATCGCGATCACCGCCAGCCTCCTCTTTCTCCTCTGGTTCGCACGCCCCTGGGAGCGGGCGTGCTGGGGCGCGCTCGGGCGGCGGCTGCGCTTCCCTCTGGCCCTGGCGCTGGCGTATTTCCTCCTCTCCCAGCTGCTGCGGGTGGTGCTGGTCGTCCTCTTCAAACCAGCCGGCGCCGCGCCCGGAGAGCTGGCCCTGCTTTTCCTGCCCGCCCTGCATGTGGATGCCGTGGTGGCCCTCGTCCAGTCGCTCCCGGTCGCCCTCTGGTGCCTGCTCCGCCGCACGGAGTGGACCACCGCCGCCCGGCGTGGACTGCTCGCTCTGGCCGGGGTGTGGTGGTTCATCATCTTTTTCCTCTTCCTCAGCGAGTACTTCTTTTTCGAGGAGTTCTCCTCCCGCTTCAACACCGTCGCCATCGACTACCTCATCTACCCGCACGAGGTGATGACCAACATGTGGGAGAGCTACAACATCCCCGTCATCCTCCTCACCGTGGCCGCCGGCACCGTCCTCGTCGTCTGGCTGGCCTGGCGGAAAAAACCGGCCCTCGTCACGGAGGGCGATCCCCTGCGCCGGCGCTGGGGCTTCGTCTCAGTCGTTCTTTTCCTCCTCGCCACCGCCGTGCTCACCATCCGCCCGGCGGAAACGGCCTTCAGCAAGGAGCGCGTCATCAATGAACTCGCCAACAACGGACTCGCCGCCGGCGCCCGGGCCGCGTGGACGCGCAACCTCGACTACGCCGCCTTTTACCCCTCGGACACGCGGGACGCCGCCTTTGCCCGTGCCCGGAAAGTCCTCGCCACCGCGCCCGAGGCCAGCTTCCCCTTTCCCCCCGCTCCTCCGGCCCCGCAGCCGGGCGCGGATGGAAAACTCGACCCCGCCGCCGAGTCCGCCTGGCTCGACGCCGCCCGCGCCTCCCTCCAGCGCCGCATCGCGGGCGATCCCGCCCGGCCCAAGCTCAACGTCGTCATCCTCCTGGAGGAGAGCCTCGGCTCCGAGTTCTTCGGCTCGCTCGGGCGGGTGAACAAGTCCGGCGAATTCCACACCCTCACCCCCTGCCTCGACGAGATCATCGAAAAGGACGCCCTCACCTTCGACAACCTCTTCGCCGACGGCAACCGCACCATCCGCGGCTTCGAGGGGGTCTTCTCCAGCTTCCCCCCGCTCCCCGGAGACGCCATCCTCGCCCGCGACCGCACGGAAAACGTGGAAACCATCGCCCGCGTCCTCAAGCGCGACGGCTACCAGTCCCTCTTCCTCTACGGCGGCCATGGCACCTTCGACTACGTCGAGTCCTACGCCCTGCCCAACGGCTGGGACCGCCTCATCGAGCAAAACGACTTCAAAAACCCCACCTTCACCACCGCCTGGGGCGTCTGCGATGAGGACCTCTACAACCGCACCATCGAGGAAATGCGCGCCCTCCACGCCACTGGAAAGCCCTTCCTCGTTTCCTGCATGACCGTCTCCAACCACCGCCCCTACACCTACCCCGAGGGCCGGATCAAGGAGGTGCCGAAAAAGCCCAAGCAGTCACGCGAGAACGTCGTGAAGTACACGGACTGGGCCCTCGGCGACTTCTTTAAGAAGGTGAAGCGCGAGCCATTCTGGAAGGACACCATCTTCGTCGTCGTCGCCGACCACGGTGCCCGCGTCTACGGCAGCCAGTCCATCCCGATGAAGTCCTACATGATCCCGTGCCTCATCGCCGGGCCCGCCGTCGTGCCGAAACCTGTGCGCGTCAGCACCCTCGGCTGCCAGCTGGACGTCGCCCCCACCATTCTCGGTCTCATCGGCCGGCCCTACGATTCCCTCTTTTTCGGCCACGACCTGATGCGCCAGACCGCCCCGGAGCAGAGCCGCTGCCTCATGCACCACAACCGCAGCATCGCCATCTACCGCGACCAGCGCCAGGTCGTCTTCGGCCTGAACAAATCCGTCGAATACTGGACCGGCGACCCGCGCTCCGGCACCATGTCCCGCACGGACTCCCCGGACGCCATCGCCCGCGAACTCCAGCTCGACGGCACCGCCCTCTTTCAGGTGGCCGATGATCTCTATATGAACCGCCGCTACCGCGTCGTCACTCCGTGAAAAAGAAACCCCGCTGATTTCTCCAGTGGATTCCCCGGCAACCCTCGCCACCATTTGTCTCTCAATCCGCTCCCCCCTTGCCCGCCGAAAGCCGCCAGCTCACCGATTTTCCCGACCGCTACGACGCCATGCTCGTCAAAGAGCTGCGCCAGGGCCTGCGTGCGCGCTGGTTTGTCGTCCCCTTCATCCTCGTCCACCTCGTCGCCCTCGGCTCGGTGTGGCTGGAGTATCACCTCACCCAGAGTGGTACCGCCCTTTTCGGCGATTCCGACTCCGGCCACCGCGTGTTCTGGGGCATCACCTTCGTGGCCGTCGCAGGCGTCATCCCCCTGCGCTCGCTCAATTCCCTCACCGGAGAAATGCAGGAGGGAAATGCCCAGCTCATCATGCTGGCCGGGCTCACCCGCTGGCGCATCGTCCTCGGCCACTGGCTCACACAAATGGCCCTGTGCGGCCTCACCCTCGTCTCCCTTCTGCCCTACGGCATCGTCCGCTACTTCTTCGGCGGGGTGGAGGCCACGGCAAACCTGGCGGCCCTCGGCCTCGTCATCTGCTGCAGTTCCGCCGTCAGCGGCATCCTCCTCGGCGCCTCCGGCTACTCCGGCTGGGGCATGCGCATCTTCACCTCCGCCCTCGCCTTTTTCTTCGTCACCGTGCCCGGTTTCAGCCTCGTCATGGCTTCGTCGAAAGGGTTTTCCTTCCTGAATGGAGCCGGAGGCGTCGGCTCCCTCATGAAAGTGGGCATCGTACTTTTCACCATCGAGACCGCCGCCTTCTTCACCGTCGGCGGCCTCCAGCTCGCACGGGCCCGGCTCCGCTGTTTCATCCGCCCCTGGGAATTTCCGCCCAGCCGGCCCGTCGTCGTCCTGCTCTCGTTGTATTATCTTTATGCCGGCATCGGCGTCGGGGCCACCTGCGGCTTCGGCCTCCCATTCGCCCCGCTTCTCATGATCTGGTGGGTCTGGTCCATCGATTCCCCGCGCCGCCGCCTCCCCGCGCCACTCGCCCCCCCGCCGCCTCGCCAGCCGCCCCCGCCGCCACCCAGCCTGCCCCCGCCTCCCGCGCTCAGCGCCCTTCCATCGTGACCACCGACCCCTACCTCACCGCCCTCGAGCAGTCGTTTTCCCGCCGCCAGTGGGCCGCCCGCCGCGTCCCGGACCAGCTCGTTTACCAGGCCACCTTCGAGGCCCACCACACCCGCGTCCTCGTCCACGCCCAGGCCTTTCCGGAGATCAACGCCATCACCGTCGTCGGCTACGCCACCAACGACATCCCAGCCTCCCGCTGCGGCCTGGTGGCCGAGATGCTCATGCGGCTCAACCACCAGCTCACCCTCGGAAATTTCGAACTGGACTACGACACCGGCCGCGCCGTCTTCCGCGCCACCAATGTCTTTCCCTCCCCCGAGGCCGCCCCGCCCATCGTCTCCGCCCTCATCCACGCCGCCATCGCGGAGATCGACCGCCTCACCCCCCTGCTCACCCTGATCCTCCGCATGAGCACGGAGGAACTCTCCCGGCTCAATCTCAAGCTTTTCATCCTCCGCGAGGACCTCCTCCCCCCCGTGCCGGAGGCCCCGTAGCCGCTCGCTCCCATGCGCTTTTTCGTCATCCAGAACGGTCGCGAGGAAGGCCCCTTCCTGGAGGAGGAAATCCTCGACCTCCTGGACACCGGCGAGGTCGGCCCCGACGACCTCTGCCGCCGCGACGGCGAAAAACAGCGCCGCTACATTGGCGACGTCTTCCAGGTCATCCGCCCCGCCGCCCCTGAGCCCCCGCGCCCGGAACCCGCTCCGGCGCCACCCCTGCCCGCGCCCGCCCCGGCCCCAGCTTCGGCACCCACGCCCGCAGCCGCCCCCGTCCCCGCCTCCCAGGCTCCCGAGCGCCTCCTCCATCGCGG
>JANOAS010000132.1:0-22209 GCA_031411255.1 bacterium | reverse complement strand
GGAAGGGCATCACAGGAAAGCCGCAACCGGGTTTTTGGACGGAGGGCTGAGGGTATTCGGACTGGTTGGCCGGGGTGTCGGGCAGCTGGGTGGACGAGGCGTCGGCCACGATGACCCGGCGGCCGGCGAGCCTGCCCGGGGTGAGCCGGGCGGCATTTCGGGAGGCGTGCCTGGCTGTGGCCTCCAACGCCTTCCAGCACCGGTCTTCGGGCAGGGCGGAGCGGGCGTTGCAGAAGCAGGTGGTGGCGCTGCTGATCTGGCGTGTTCCGGTCTGGCGTGTTCCGGTCTGGCAGCAGGCGGCTTGGATCTGGCGCACCACTTCGCGGCAGGACATGCCCGGGTTAAGGCATTGAAAGAGGAAGCTGCTCAGCGTCCTGGCCAGGGAGAAGACTCTGCGGCGGCTGTGCGGGCCTTTTTCCTGGCCGGCCAGGACATCCCGTCCCAGGAAGCGCGAGGTGATTTCATCGACTGTGAAGAAGGTGGCCGATCGCAGCTGCTCCAGGCCGGACTTCATGGGAGCCAGGCGGCAGCGCCATACGGGAAAAAACGGTGTGCGGTTCATTGAATACAATAAACCATTCACCATCAACAAGCAATGTATATTTGTTCATAAATTGCTATCTGTCATTGTTTTACATCTTAAGCTGGCGCCATTCGGGACAGACCCTTTGCGCAGCCAGAGTCCGAGCGTCGCCCATGGGACGGAGCTGGAGCCGCGTGGGAGGGAACATGGGGCGTGTGGGGCGGGGGCGCTGGAATTGCCCGTCCCTTCATATCGCCGCTCCCACAGCACGGCCCCGTTGCTGCCGGCATACTTCATATAGGAAATGATTGGCTTTTGACGAAGGCCATGCCGGGGTCGGGATCGACGCCCGTGTCTTCGCCAGTTCTTTTCATCTCGGGGCTGAGGATGATGTCCACGCGACTGAACTTGACGAAGGGGAACTCGACTCTCTTGTCGCTTGGGTGCGTGGGCATGACGTCGCCCGAACAAACAGGTACTCTGTGGACTGCGTTGGCGGGTTCCGAATTCTCGGCGCCGCAGGTGTTGATGATGTGCCGTTCGCCGTCATGACTTACCACCTCGCCGGCGTGGGCCCCTGACGCAAAGTCGGGGTACCGAAGGACGGAATCGGAGATTGATCGTAATTCGCACATCTTATCCGTCCATTTAGCCAATTTCTTCCGTATAGGCAATTGATTTTCGATTTGAGCCAAAAAAATCACCCCGTTTCCCCGCCACCACTCGCCAGTACGCCGGATGGTTTGGGGCGCTGGAGTAGGCTGATTTTTTCCCACTACGAACATGTCCACCGAACGCAAGACCCTCGATGAACGCGCCCAGATGTCAGATCTGGAACGCCTGCGCCACTCCAGTGCCCACGTGATGGCCACGGCCATTCTGCGGCTGTGGCCGAGTGCGCAGTTTTCCTATGGCCCTCCGGGTGATTACGGCTTTTACTACGACTTTGACCTGCCGGAGCACCGGGTGACGCCGGATGACTTCGAGAAGATCGAGGCGGAGATGTAAACCGGGTCAGGGTGCAAAATCGAACAAACCGGGCCGACTGCTCATGGTTTGCGTGATTCATACTCCAGACGAAACAGCTCCAGCAGGTGCAAATCCAAACGGTCCTTCATGCGCCCGCTGGCTTTCTTGCTGGCTATGATGTC
Source organism: bacterium (assembly GCA_031411255.1). Taxonomy (GTDB): domain Bacteria; phylum Verrucomicrobiota; class Verrucomicrobiia; order Verrucomicrobiales; family V1-33; genus JANOAS01. The sequence goes on along the minus strand of JANOAS010000132.1, from coordinate 20,535 downwards.
CCGGAGATTGGCGACGGGGAAAATGTCTTCGTAGACGGCTCTGGCCTTGGCCCCGGCGAAACTTTCGATCCCGTCAGGGGCGAAGACGAGGTCGAGATCGAAGGGGCCGTCTTTGAGTTGGACAAAGTCCTTGCCCCGGATGATCTCAACCTGGGTGTTTTCGTCGAGAGTGAAGCCGAGTTCGAGCAGGGCTCTGACCATGCGCTGACCGTTCTCAGCGGACTTGGCAGGAAAGACATCCACGTCCTGGGTAGTCCCGGGATAACCGAGGAGGATGGCGGCACTCTTGCCGATGAAGAGGTAGTCAACGCCTGCCCCGTTGAACGCCCTGGCGACTTCCTGCGCCTGAAGCGGATTGAATGGCAGGCGTTCGTTCATTCGGCAGGGGCAGGCTGGAAACCGAGGTAGGCGGGCAGGCTGGCAGCGCACCACTCGCGGTAAGCCCTGGTGCTGGAAAAGATGCGTGTACCTGGTGTGTCGAGGACAGGGCGGTTCACACGGCACCAACCGTATTTCATCCGCGTCTCCAAGGGACGAGCCATCTGTCGGCGGCACTGCTCGCGAAAGGCCTGGTCCTCGGCTTCATCGCGGTCGCTGGCTGGCATGGTGGTCATGGTGGGAAGGCTACTGAGGACTTGACTTCGGAATGTTGAGTCACCAATGGTACTCCCGCAAGGCTCGCACCTGCACCTCGCTCCCTTGCAGTGGCCTGGCAGCACGCAGGGCAGCATCAGCGACACGCAGCGTGGTCGTGATCGGGATGCGGCTGCGCCTGGCGCAACCCTCGGGCAAGAGGCCGGAGCGCAAAAGGGCAGACGCGGACGTTGATCGGAACTCGCACATTTTCTGCATCTAAATTAGCCAATTTCTTCCGTAGAGGCAATTGCTTTTCGAATTGAGCCCAAAATCACTCCGTTTCCCCGCCACGCCCTCACAAAACGCTCCCGCTTTACAGCCGGGGGGTTTGGGGCGATGGGGTGGGCTGGTTTTTTCCCACTACGAACATGTCCACCGAACGCAAGACCCTCGATGAACGCGCCCAGATGTCAGATCTGGACCGCCTGCGCCACTCCAGTGCCCACGTGATGGCCACGGCCATTCTGCGGCTGTGGCCGAGTGCGCAGTTTGCCTACGGCCCTCCGGGTGACTACGGCTTTTACTACGACTTTGACCTGCCGGAGCACCGGGTGACGCCGGATGATTTCGAGAAGATCGAGGCGGAGATGAAGAAGATAGCCAAGGAGAACCAGAAGTTCGACTACCGGGCGCTCACGCGGGAGGAGGCCATCGCGATGGCGAAGTCGGGCCGGCTGGGCGGGCTGACGGAGAGGCCGGGGAATGAATCGGCCTTCAAGCTGGACCTGATCGACAAGATCCCGGAGGGGGAGCAGATCTCGTGTTTCCAGAACGGGGACTTTATCGACCTGTGCGCGGGGCCGCACGTGAACTACACGTCGAAGTGCAAGAATGTGAAGCTGATGTCCGTTTCCTCCTCCTACTACATGGGGGACGAGACGAAGCCGCAGCTCCAGCGGGTTTACGGGATCGCGTATCCCTCGGCCGAGGAGCTGGCGACGCACCTGACGCAGCTGGAGGAGGCGAAGAAGCGGGACCACCGCCGTCTGGGCCGTGAGATGCAGCTCTTCGCCATCGATGAAAAGGTGGGCCAGGGGCTGATCCTGTGGATGCCGAAAGGGGCGATCATCCGGCAGGCGCTGCAGGATTTTATTTCCGAGGAGCTGCGGAAAACGGGCTACTCGCAGGTGTTCACGCCGCACATTGGCAAGCTGGACCTTTACCGGACCAGCGGGCACTTCCCGTATTACAAGGACAGCCAGTTCGCAGCGATCCCGGAGCGGGACGCGCTGAAGAAGCTGTCCGAGGAGGGCTGCACGTGCGGGGAGCTGACGAACCAGCTGGAGACGGGGGAGATCGAGGGCTTCATGCTGAAGCCGATGAACTGCCCGCACCACATCCGCATCTACGCGCAGACGCCGAAGAGCTACCGGGACCTGCCGGTGCGGCTGGCGGAGTTTGGCACGGTGTACCGCTGGGAGCAGTCCGGGGAGCTGGGCGGCATGACGCGGGTGCGCGCCTTCACGCAGGACGACGCCCACCTTTTCTGCACGCCGGACCAGGTGGAGGCGGAGATCATCGGGTGTCTGACGCTGGTGAAGACGGTGCTGACGACGCTGGGCATGAATGACTACCGGGTGCGTGTCTCCCTGCGGGACCCCGACAGCAGCAAGTACGTGGGAAATCCGGAGAACTGGGACAAGGCGGAGGACGCGCTGCGCAAGGCGGCGGTCTGGCTGGGCGTGCCCTTCACGGAGGAGCCGGGCGAGGCAGCCTTCTACGGGCCGAAGATCGACTTCGTCGTGCGGGATGTGATCGGGCGCGAGTGGCAGCTGGGCACGGTGCAGGTGGACTACAACCTGCCCGAGCGATTCGAGCTGGAGTACACGGGAGCGGACAACAAGCCGCACCGCCCGGTGATGATCCACCGTGCGCCCTTCGGCAGCATGGAGCGGTTCACCGGCGTGCTGATCGAGCACTTCGCCGGCCACTTCCCGGCCTGGCTGGCTCCGGAGCAAGTGCGCATCCTGACCGTGAGCGAGAAGAGCGATGAATTTGCCACCACGGTGCTGGCCGACCTGAAGGCCGCCGGACTGCGCGCGACGTGGGACAACGCCGCCGACAAGGTGGGAGCCAAGATCCGTAACGCCCAGCTCGACAAGGTGCCCTACATGCTGGTGATCGGCGAAAAGGAAGCCGCCGAACAGAGCGTGAGCGTGCGCCATGCGAAAAAAGGCGACCTCGGCGTGAAGCCAGCCGCGGAGTTCATCGCCGCCCTGACGGCGGAGGTGGCGGAACGGGCCCTGTGAATAGAGGGTTAGAGGGTTGGAGGATTAGAAAGTTAGAGCCTTGGGGGGGCGCTTTGAATGAAGCGTTCCCCCGGGCTGCTTGCCAGACCAACGGCTGAGGCTGGGGGCCCGTGCCTTTCGCCCGTGCGGGGCTCAATTAAAACGGGAGGGACTGCAGGTTCCGCAAATTGGCCACTGTCGCCATGGGGCCGTCTCCTTGCGGGAAAATGGCTGATCGGGTTGCCTGAAAGACTCCTGCTCTGTCCTCTCCGTCCCCTCCTGTTCAAATCGATTCCGGCTTTCAGGCCTGCGCCCCGTAGGCCCGCGTCACCTCGCAGATGCGGACCTGGTAGTCTTCGTACCACGCCGTTTTGCCGGCTTCCTGCGCGGCGAGGTGCTCCGGGTTTTCCCGCCAGGCGCGGATGTCCTCCAGGCTGCGCCAGTAAGAAACGGTGAGGCCGAGTCCATCCGCCCCCCGCGCACTCTCGATGCCGAGGAATCCGGGCTGCCGGGCGGCGAGATCCACCATGCGGTCCGCCATGGCGGCGTAGCCACGGTCGCCATCCGTGCGCCGGCTGGTGAAGATGACGGCGAAGTAGGGCGGCTCCGGGGTTTGCGCGATGCCGGTTGCGGACATGGCTCAGGAAAACTGGTCGCTCCGGGCGTCTGTGATCCTCCCGTGCCACGCACGCAGGTTCGGGAGGGTGGCCGGCAGTTCGTATTTCCCGGAGTAGAGGAAGCACTCAAGCATGGCGGCCAGGTCCAGATCCACAAAGCGCGGCCTGTCGTCCAGCAGGAACGGATGGTGGTCGAGCATCGCCTCGAAAGGCTGGAGCCGCTCCGTCAGCTGCCCCAGCAGCTCCGCCTGCTGCCGCCGCCACTGGTCGATGCACCCCGGCCCGAACCGCCGCTCCTTGTACTGCAAATGAGGCAGCTGCGCCTCCGCAGGCAGCCAGTTCTGGTAGTAGACGTCATTGAGCCGGAAGGCGGGATCCTCCACCTCGTCCTCGATGTAGCGCCACAGGATGCTCTGGATCCCCGCGAACGGTTCGGGAAAAAGACCGAGGGAAAAGCGCTCGTCCAGATGCTTCGCGATGACCTGCGTCTCGTGCCCCGCCTCGCACACGACCATGCCGTCATCCACGAGGAGAGGCACCCGGTAGCTCTCCCTCCTGGTCAATTCCCAGGGCAGCGAGCGGTCAAGCGGCGGGATGTCCACGATCTCCAGCGGCACCCCGCCAAACCTGGCGATCCACCGCGTGACCATGCAGTACGTGCTCCAAGGGAACTGGATGAGTTTGATCATGCCGGATCAAGTATCATACCCCAGCCACGGCCGCAGCCATTTTTCCATTTCGCCCAGCGCCACGCCTTTGCGGGCGGAGTAGTCGGCGAGCTGGTCTTTTTGCAGCTCGTTGATCATGAAATAATGGCTGGCGGGGTGGCTGAAGTAGAGGCCGCTGACGGCGGAGCCGGGCGTGCTGCAGACTCACGACTCCGGCGGGTGCCGACCGCGGAGCCCTTCCTCCATCCGAATGGCGAGAATCAGACTGCGGTTGAGCCGGAGGGCGGCAATGGTGGCCCTCCCAGTTGCACTCAGGCCGGCCATCCGGCACCCCTTCCACACGAAATGATCACCCCACCGCTGGCTGCGTGGATGGAACAGGTCGACCTGCTTTCCAGTGGCAGGATCCTCTGCGGTGCGGCGTGCTCCCTTCCGCAGAGAGCAGGAAACGCAGGCCAGAGCCAGATTTTCCAGCACCGTCGGTCCGCCACCAGCCACCGGCGCGATGTGGTCAACATGAAAGGCCGCCTCCTGCCCGGCCTGAGACAGGCCGCAGTATTCGCAACGGTTTTTGGCCCGTCGGGATACTTGCAGCCGAAGAGCCCCCCGAATGCTCATGCCCGCGTTGCGGATTTCGGCCGTGTGGCCCTCAATTTCAGCAGGGACAAACTCTCCGCCAGTTCCACCAGCCCTTCCGCTTCCCGGCGTTCTGCGGCTGTGAGCACTGCGCCCTGGTCCTGCCGGTCAAGCAGGGACTGGAGCCGGGCTTTGACTCCCTTCGGCATTTGGAACCGCCCAAGATCCGCCGGGAGCCTCAAGTTGAAAGTGATCGTGTCCACGCTGTAGCCTATGCCCAATGCCGTCCCTGCTCAATCTCATTTCGGCGTCCGGGCTCAACTCTCGTAGCCCAGCCACGGCCGCAGCCATTTTTCCATTTCGCCCAGCGCCACGCCCTTGCGGGCGGCGTAGTCGGCGAGCTGGTCTTTTTGCAGCTCGTTGATCATGAAATAATGGCTGACCGGGTGGCTGAAGTAGAGGCCGCTGACGGCGGAGCCGGGGTGCATGGCCATGGACTCGGTGAGGGTGACGCCGGTTTGCGCGGCGGCGTCGAGCAGGGAAAAGAGGTCGATCTTTTCCGTGTGGTCGGGCTGGGCCGGGTAGCCGGGGGCGGGGCGGATGCCGCGGTAGATTTCCTTGATGAGCTGCTCGGCGTTGAACTCATTGGAGCGCTCGTAGCCCCAGGCGACGCGGGCGCGGTGGTGGAGCAACTCCGCAAAGGCCTCGGCCAGACGGTCGGCGATGGCTTTCACCATGATGGAGCTGTAGTCATCACCGGCCTTCTTCAGCTCGTCGGCATACTCGTCTGCGCCGTGGATGCCGACGACGAAGCCGCCCACGTAGTCTTTCCGTCCGGAGTCCATTGGCGCGACGTAGTCACTGAGCGCCTCGTTGGGCTTGCCGGGTTCTTTTTCGATCTGCTGACGCAGGGTGTGAAACGTGTGGCTGACGGTGGTGCGGGCCTCGTCGGTGTAGACTTCGATGTCGTCGCCCACGCCATTGGCCGGGAAAAAGCCGTAGATGCCACGCGCGGTGAAGCGCTTTTCGGCGATGATTTTCTCCAGCGCCTGGAGGGCATCGGCATGGAGCTTCTGTGCCTGCTCGACGACGGCGGGGTTGGACGATTTGAAGGCCTGGGTGCCGTAATCCCACACGCCGCGCAGCTCCCAGCTGTGGAAGAAGGGCGTCCAGTCGATGTAACCGGCGAGTTCGCGCAGGGACTGGTCCTTGATGACGCGAGTGCCGAGAAACTCCGGCACGGCGATCTCGGCGGCGGCCCAGTCGGTCTTGACGGCGTTGGCCCGGGCGGCCTCGAGGCTGATGACGGGCTTCTTTGCCTTCTGGCCAAACTGTTCGCGCAGGGTGCGGTGACGCTCTTCGTTGGCGGCGATGAAATCTGTGCGGTTCTTGTCGCTGACCAGTGACGTGGCCACGGGCACGCTGCGGGAGGCGTCCAGCACGTGAACGACGGGCCCGGAGTAGTGCGGGGCAATGCGCAGCGCGGTGTGGGTGGCGCTGGTGGTCGCGCCGCCGATGAGAAGCGGCAGCTTCATGCCGGCGCGCTCCATTTCCCGCGCCACGTGGGCCATCTCGTCCAGCGAGGGCGTGATGAGCCCGCTCAGCCCGATGATCTGCGCCCCGTGCTCGACGGCGGCAGCGAGGATTTTCTCGCTGGAGACCATGACCCCGAGGTCGATGACTTCAAATCCATTGCACTGCATGACGACGCCGACGATGTTCTTGCCGATGTCATGCACGTCGCCCTTCACGGTGGCCATGACGATGCGGCCGGAGACGTCGTCCTGTGAGGCTTGATCCTCGGCAGACACCGCCGTGCCGCCGGCCTCAGCGGCCTCTTTCCGCGCCAACTTCTCGGCCTTCTCCGCCTCCATGAAGGGCGTCAGCCAGGCAACGGCCTTCTTCATGACGCGGGCGCTCTTCACCACCTGGGGGAGAAACATTTTTCCCTGGCCGAAGAGGTCGCCGACAATGGCCATGCCGTCCATGAGCGGGCCCTCGATGACGCGCAGGGGGCGTCCCAGCTTGAGCCGGGCCTCCTCGGTGTCCTCGTCGATCCAGTCGGTCAGGCCGCGCAGCAGGGCGTGGGCGAGGCGTTTTTCCACCGGCTCGTCGCGCCAGGCGAGGTCCACCTCAGGCTTGCCGCTGGTGCTGGATTTCTGGCCCTTCACCTTCTCGGCGTAGTTCACCAGCGCCTCGGTGGCTCCGGAGTGGCGGTTGAGGAGGACGTCCTCCACCTTTTCCAGCAGGTCCTTGGGAATTTCATCGTAGACGACGACCATGCCGGCATTCACGATGCCCACGTCCATGCCCGCCTTGATGGCGTGGAAAAGGAAGGCGCTGTGCATGGCCTCGCGCACGACGTTGTTTCCGCGGAAACTGAAGGAAATGTTGGACACGCCGCCGCTCACTTTGGCGCCGGGCAGGTTCTCCTTGATCCAGCGCGTGGCGTTGATGAAATCGAGCGCGTAGTTGTTGTGCTCGTCGATCCCGGTGGCCACGGTCAGGATGTTCGGGTCGAAGATAATGTCCTCCGGCGGGAAGCCGACTTCGTCCACGAGGATGCGGTAGGCGCGTTCGCAGATGCGGATCTTCGCCTCGTAGTCGGCGGCCTGGCCATTTTCATCAAAGGCCATGACGACCACCGCCGCCCCATAGCGCAGCACCTTGCGGGCGTTTTCGCGGAACTTGTCCTCGCCCTCCTTCAGGGATATGGAGTTCACGATCCCCTTGCCCTGCAGGCACTTCAGTCCGGCCTCAATGACCTCCCACTTGGACGAGTCGACCATGATGGGGACCTTCGTCACCTCCGGCTCCGTCTGGAGGAGAGTGAGGTATTTCGTCATCATCGAAACGCCGTCGATGAGCCCCTCGTCCATGCAGACATCGATCACGTTGGCTCCGTTTTCCACCTGCTGCTGGGCGATGGCCACGGCCTCCTCCAGCTTGTCCTCCTTGATGAGCTTGGCGAATTTTGGAGAGCCGGCCACATTCGTGCGCTCCCCAATCATGAGGAAATTTGAATCCTTCGTCAGACTGTACGGTAGTGAGCCGGAGAGCCGCATGACTGGCTCAATGCTCGGAACAACGCGGGGCGTGAGGCCCTCCACTGCCTTGGCGATGGCGGCGATGTGCTCCGGCGTGTTTCCGCAGCAGCCGCCCATGATGTTGACAAAGCCATGGCTGGCGAAGTCACGGGCGAACTCAGCCATATGGTGCGGGAGGAGATCAAAACCTGTGGGGGCCAGCGGGTTGGGCAGGCCGGCATTCGGGTAGCAGGAGACAAAACAGTCCGCCTTTTGCGCCAGCTCTTCAAGATAGGGGCGCATCTCGACCGGTCCGGCGGAGCAGTTCATGCCGATGGCGAGCGGCTTCACGTTGTGCATGGCGGCCAGGTAGGCGTTGAGTTCCTGGGCGGAAACCAGCGTGCGCCCGTTCACCATGGCGGCCGAGATCATGACCGGCAGCCGCTGTTTCATCCCGTCCAGCACCTCTTGGACCGCCACGAGGGCTGCCTTGGCATTCAGAGAGTCGAAGATCGTTTCGACCAGCAGGATGTCCACCCCGCCGGCGATCAAGGCTTCGATTTGCTTCGTGTAGGCAGCCTTGGCCTGGTCGAACGTCATCGGGCGGAACCCAGGATCGTTCGAGTCCACCATGAACGTCAGCGAGACGGTCATCGGCCCAATGGCCCCGGCCACATAGCGTTTCCGGCCCGTGTCATTCGCCACCCGGTCAGCCCACTTGCGGCACTGGAGGGCGGACTGGTAATTGATGTCCCAAACCACCTCGCTGATGAAGGGGTTTTCGATGACTTTTTGGAAAAACTCCGGGTCCTTCCGGCCGCCGTACTCGCGCGGGTCCTCGATGAAAAGGTCGCTCTGGGAGATGTTCGTCGCGCCAAAGGTGTTCGTCTCGACAATGTCCGCCCCGGCCTCCAGGAAGCGCCGGTGAATGTCCTCGATCACATCGGGCCGGGTCAGCGTGAGGATGTCCCCGTTGTTGAGCAGGTCCTTTTCGTTGTTCTTAAAGCGCTCGCCCCGGGCATCCGTTTCCGACAGTCCGTAGCCGCGAATCGTCGTCCCCATGGCCCCGTCGATGACGAGGATGCGGTTCTCGAGGGCGTGGCGAAGTTCGGCGGTTTGGTCCGGCTGAGGCATGGGGCAGAGTACGCGCTTTCAGGATGAAATCAACATATCTTGATACGTTGATATGTTCTTTTTGGAGGGCGAGCGGACTTCAGTTTGCCCCCGTGGCGGTTTGGTCGTAACCTGCGGCCTGCGACCGCGTCCCCCTACCTGATGAGCTTTTCCCTGCCCAATTTCCTGACCGGACTCGCCGCCGGAGTGCTGCTCACCGGGGCGGTCGTGTTTCTGTCGCGCAGCCCGGCGGTGTCTGAGCCGGTGGCTGGTCCGCCGCCGGACTGGCAGAAATGGAAAACGCTGGCCGAGGAGCGCGGCCGTCAGCTGGAGGCCCGTCCGGCGGGGAAGGCCCCACCCCCTACCGCTGCCGCGAGCGTGGTCGTTGAGGGAGCATCGCCGGAGGCGGGACGCGTCCTGCTTGGCCAGCAGCTGGGGCAAAAACGGACGCGGAAGCTGGAGGAAAAGCTCGCCGCCCTGCGTTCGCGGCTCCACCTGACCGATGCGCAGACCGCCCAGGTGCGGGCACTGCTGGACAAGCACCTTCCCGCCGCTGATGACGTGCTGAAGCAGATTTTCCAGGAGGCCGGGGCCGCCCCTGCGGACACGGCGGAGCTGATGAAAGTGGCCGCCGCCGCCCAGTCGCTGGAAAGCAGCGCGGGCTTTATTGCGGATCTGGACGGCATCCTGGGCGGCGATCAGAAGGCTGCGTTTCAGAGTTTTCAACAGGAGCAGGCGGCGAACCGGCTGGAGATCAGCACGAATCGCGAAATGGCCCGACTCCAATCCTCTCTGACCCTCAGCAGCGAGCAAAAGGACAAGGCTTTCGCCGCGCTCTCCAGGATTTCTGCCGACGAAATCGATCTGGATCCCGCGCAGGCCTTCGACCCGACCTCGATGCAGCTGCGCCGGGAGGCCCGGCTGCAGGCGATGCACGATGTCCTGACGGACGAGCAGTTTCGCGTTTACGAACAAGGCAGCCTCTCCAGCCTGATGGAGGGCGCGACGTCGTCGTTCATTGAGCTTTTCGACGCCGGCGGCGAGGGCATCGACGCGGCGGTGCAGCAGGCCGGGGAAAAGTAAGCGAGCGCCGGAGTTCACGAGCCGGCGGGGTTCATGCCGCCTGTTTTACCCCCACATGACCCTGGTCCTGGGTTTTCCGCGCCGGGATGTCACGCCGGTTTCAGCCCTGGCTGGGTCCGCCGTCTGTGGCCTGCGGGAGTGCCGGAAAAAGATTCCCCGAAACACATGGCGGAAAATTGCGAAGTACAATCTGAGAGGACTACAAAAAACCTGCCCGCCATGAATCCAAGCCCCACTGCCACTGCATCCGAAAAAAAAACGCCGCCACCCGTGCGCGCGAACGCAGGCGATGTCGCCGTAATCGTCATCCATGGCGTGGCCAACCAGGCGAAGGCCAGTTCGGCCCGGGATGCGGCGGATCTGCTGGAGAAGGCTGATGCGGGGTGGGACAGCTTTCGGGAGGATGTGATCCGGCTGGAGGTAAATGCGCCCGAGGTGGCGAACGGCGGTCCTGCGGGCGACGTGGCCCAGCGCTTCATGCGGCGGCAGCTGCTGAGCGAGGAGGAGGAAAAAAAGCGGGCGACCATCCGGGTGCAGGCTCTTGAAAGCTTCGTCACCGAGCAGGAGGTGGACGAGGAGGATATCCCGAAAATTCACGACGCAGTACGCTTGCGGTCCGTGCGGCGGGATGCCAGCGGAGCGGTGCAGACGCGGGCTGAGGTTTTTGAAATGCACTGGGCGGATCTCTCGCGGGTGGGCAGCGGGCTGGTGAAGGCGTTCGCCAGCATGTACCAGCTGCTTTTTTTCCTGGCCGGTGTGGGGTGGCGGACGGTGGAGCACGCCGGCGAGGCGGAGCCGGGGCTGGGGAAAAGCATTTGGTGGCGGGCCTTCCAATGGACGCACCGCTGGGCGGGGTATCTGCTGACGAGACCGGTGCCGGTGCTGAATTTCCTCCTGGTCGCACTGGGGCTGGGGCTGCTGGCGCGGCATGTGCCAGAGGCCGCAGTGCAGCTGATCCTGAAGATCGCTTGCGGGGTCCTGATGGCGGTGGCAGCGGGCGCGCTGTGTTTTTGGAAGAGGTCCCTATTTTCGCCAGGCTGCTGGTGGGTGGCGCTGGTGGTCACCCTGGCGGCGGGAGCGGCGGGAGCGGGCATCGCGACCGCATTCACTACCGGACCCGATCTCAAGCTGCTGGCCACACTGCTGGTGACACTGCTGATGGCCGGAGTTGCTTTTATTTTCTGGAAGCTGCAGCACCGGGTGCCCGGGCTGGGGTGGGTGGCGCTGGGGCTGGCCCTCGTTCACGCGGGATGCTTCGGGTTTCTGCTGTGGAACGGGTCTGGCAAGCCGAGCGACCTGATCCTTGAGGCGGCTTTCCGCACGTGCAGTTTTTGCTACACCTCCATGACGGTGGTGTGGCTGCTGATTTTCCTCTTCCATGGAGCGTGCGTGGTTTTCGGATCGGCGGCCCGGTGGACGAGTGGTCTGCAAGGTCCGGCCAAGGGGAGGCTGGATCGTGCGGTGTGGACCGCGCATCTCACCTTTGTCCTGCCCACGCTGGTGGTGGTCATTCTGAATGTGGCCCTGTGGCATTCGCTGGTCGGCATCGCCTCGCGCACGGCGCTGCCGGAGTTGACCGGGTCGCACACGAGCGCGCTGGCTCGCAGTGTTTCGGGACTGCTCGGCCTGGGCGGTGGTGGAAGTGGGGATGCGTCCGAGGTGGTCGCGGCCAGCCTGCCATCTTCAGCCGTCACCAGCCCGGCGGGCCAGGCGGCGGCACAGGCCGGGCCGAAGCCGGCGGAGGGAATTGAATCGCTGGTGGAGTACAACTGGTTCACGTGGGTTTTCGACCCGGTCCGGCATGCGCTGAAGGGCTGGATAGCCATTCAGGAGAAGCCACCCGCCGACCGGCTCCACGCAGGACTGCTGGTGGAGCAGCTGCTGGCGGATGTCTCGCTCGGCACGATGTCGGCATTGGGGTTTCTGCTGATCACGGCGATGCTGGCACTGTGGGGCCTGCTGCCTGCGATCATGGCGGAGGTGATGCAGAAGGGTCCGAATCCAGAGGACAAAGACAGCGCCGCCTCCACGTGGCTGGGCAGATCACTCAACAGCGGTTACCTGCTGCTGCGCGGGGCCGCGAGGCTGCTGCGACTGTGGGGGCTCATCATGGCAGTGGGAACCGTGGCGCTGCTGTGGTTCGGCACACGCCCCGGAGCGCCGGATGCCACGGCAGGACTGGAGGGCGCGCCGCCGTCTGTCCGGGCGGTCTTCTGGCTGGCAGAGCGGGTGCCATCCGAGGACGCCACGCTCAAGCAAAAGGCGGCGCGCATTTACCGCTTTTCTGCGGATGCCATGGCGTGGGCCGGGCTGGTGATCGTGCTGCTGCTCACGGGCAGCGGGCCGTTTGCCTTCCTGGCGCTGGGTTTCCGCTCCGTGCTGGATGTGGGGCTGGACGTGGTGAACTGGCTGCGCGTGCACCCGCGCGGGGGAAACCTGCGCACCCAGGCCACGGCGCGCTACGTGGCCCTGCTGCGCCACGTCTGTGAGGCGCGGGACGAGGATGATCCCTCGAAATACAAGTTCGGCCGCGTCGTCATCCTGGCGCACAGCCAGGGCACGGTGATCACGGCGGACCTCTTCCGGTTCCTGCGCGGCGGCGGGCTCAAGAACCACAGACTCGAGGCCCTGCTGGCCGGGCAGCTTCCGGTTTCCTTTTTCACCATGGGCTGTCCGCTGCGCCAGATCTACAGCCTCCGGTTTCCCCACCTCTACGAGTGGGCCCGCCACGAGGCGGATGACCCGCCGGGCGCGGAGCCCTCGCTGGACATCCTGCCGCCCGGCAGCCGCTGGATCAATTTCTACCGCTCCGGCGACTACGTGGGCCGCCACCTCTGGCAGGTGGATGCGGAGCCGGCGTGGGTGATCGGCGGCAAAGGAGCCCCGCCGCACTGCGAGGAACTCTGTCTCGGGGCGGGGGCTCACATCCACTACTGGGATCACACGGCACCGGAGGTGGGGACGAAGCTGAACGCGCTGGTCACGAGCTGAAACACGCCGGCAGAGCGAGGCGGCAAACTCTTTGACAAGGGGGCGCGGCGGCTGAACGGTCGCGCGTCATGCCCCTGGCCAAGCCGTGGATCCAAGCCTGCCTGTGTCTGCCCGTGTTTGTCCTGGCGTGGGCCGGGGCGACGCTGGCGCTGACGCGCAGCGGTGGATTCCCCCAGGTGCCGGGGCTTTCGGAAAAACGGGAAATCTGGCAGGCGCGGCGGGCGCAGATCGACACGGTGTTCGTGGGGTCGAGCCGGACGTTCCACCATCTGGATCCGGTGGCATTCGCGGAGGCGGTGGCGGCGGAGGGGCTGGCAAAACCGCAGGCATTCAATGCCGGAGCTGACCTGATGTTTCCGCCGGAGTCCTTCCGCTGGGTGCGGGAGCTGCTGGCGGCGCGGCCGGAAAAGCTGAAGTGGGTGTTTCTGGAGTTCGCCGGGATCCGGGAGAAGGGGGACTTTGGCGAGGGATTTGAAAACAGCGCACGCGGGGTGTGGTGGCACGATGGCCAGCACACGCGGCTGGCCGTGGACCATGTGTGGCGGGACGAGCGGATGCCTTGGCTGGAGCGCGCGGACCAGTGTGCGGACCACCTATCCCAGGCAGCGCAGGTGGCCACGGGGGCAGGACGGCGCGGGGGCCTGTGGAGCGGGCTGCTCCTGCCACAGGAGGCGAAAAAGGAGGACGCGCTTTTTGACCGCGAGACCGGATTTCTGGGCTATGCGGAGCAGGCGATGAGCGGAGAGGATGCGGCGCGGTATCGCGAGCAGCTGGCCGCACGCCTGGCGGGCCAGCCACCGCCGGTGCGGACGATGCCGGCGGACCTGCGGGCAGCGCTGAAGGAACTGGCCGCCGAGGTGCGGCGGGCCGGGGCGGAGCTGGTGTTGATCGAGCCGCCGGAGAGCATCCGCCTCTCCCGCCCGATGAAGCCGCCGCCGGGTGTGCTGCACCTGGGCTACAATGCGGTGGAGGCAAACCAGGAGTGGTATGCGCCGGAGGCCCGCTGCGACGGCGGCCACATGGTGGGAAGTGCGGCGAAAAAATTCAGCGCCCGGGTGGGCCGGGACTTTGCCGCACTGGTGAAACAACGCTCCGCCGCTCCGCGCTGATCCACCATGCTTTTTGTCGAGGCACGCTTCCTTCTCTTTTTCGCCGTAGTCTTCACGGTGTACTGGCTGGTGCGGTCTGAGACGGTCCGCCGCGTCTGGCTCACGGCGGCGGGGTTTTTCTTTTACTGCTGCTTTTTCATCGGACCGCCGCTGGAGTTCGCGCAGCTGGTGGGCGCGGGGAAATGGAATGAACTCCCGCGTGGCTGGTGGTTTCCGGTGTTTCTGCTCGGGTCGATGGGGCTGGACTATGTGGTGGGCATCGGCATGGGGGCGGCGGCCACTGCGCGGGCGCGGAAAGGCTGGCTGGCGCTGAGCCTGGCGGCAAACCTGGGGGTACTGGGGACGTTCAAATACGCGGGCTTTGCACAGCAGAGCGCGGCGGCATTCCTTGGCTGGCTTGGGTTTCAGCCGCACTGGCCGGTGCTGCACCTGCTTCTGCCCATCGGGATCAGCTTTTACACGTTTCAATCGCTGAGCTACTCCATCGAGGTCTATCGCGGCCACATCCCGCCCGTGCGCCGGTTTCTGGATCTGGCGTTCTTCATCTCGTTTTTCCCGCAGCTGGTGGCCGGACCCATCGTGAGGGCGGCGGCTTTTTTGCCCCAGCTGGCGGCCCCGCGTCGCTGGGCGGATGTAGATCCGCGCGGGGCGCTCATCCTGTTTTTCACCGGGTTTCTGAAGAAGACGCTGGTGGCGGAAAATGCAGCGCCGGTGGTGGACGCCTTTTACGCCAGTCCGTCATCGTGGACGTGCAGCTCGGCCTGGATCGCGGTGCTGGCTTACGCGGTGCAGATCTACGGGGACTTCTCCGGCTACTCGGACATGGCGCGCGCGGTGGCGCGACTGCTGGGCTATGAGCTGCCGCTGAATTTCGACTTCCCCTACCTCGCCACCAGCCTGCGGGATTTCTGGCGGCGGTGGCACATCAGCCTCTCGTCCTGGCTGCGGGACTACCTCTACATCCCCCTGGGTGGAAACCGGGGCAACCGGGCTCGGGTGGCGCTCAATCTGTTTGCCACGATGACCATCGGCGGCCTATGGCACGGCGCGGCGTGGACGTTCATCGTCTGGGGGATGCTGCACGGGCTGGGACTGCTGGTTCACCGCTGGTGGGAAAACGGACCGGGCGTCCAGTGCCGGGCTGCCGGCAAGCTCTGGACGAGCGCGGCCTGGGGGCTGACTTTTCTCTGGGTCGTTGCGGCGTGGATCCCCTTCCGCGCGCCGACGTTCGCAGTAGCGGCGCAGGTGGCGGGGCAGCTATTCGGAGCGGGAGGCGGGGAAAAAGCCTTCCACCCGGCTGCGTGGGCGCTCCTGGCTGGTCTGGCGGCGGTGCATGCTGCGGGGCAACGCAGGATCTGGCGCCGCGGACTGGACCGGCTGTCGGACTGGGGGCTTGCGCTCGTGCTCGGCGCAGGGCTGGCGGTGGCGCTGCACTTCATGCCGATGCACTACCGCGCCTTCATCTACTTCCAGTTTTAGGCTGCGGTGCTCAGAGCAGGTCCACGATGCTGCCGAAATCCGGGTCGAAGAGACGCTTGTGCAGGCGTGTGGCGGCGTGGTCGGTGAGGCGGGAAAGGAAATCGCAGAGCAGGCGCGCCTTGGCGGGGGCGGAGCCGGCCTGGCGCAGGGCCTCCTCTGCGGCAGGTGGCAGCAGGTGCAGAGCGGGTGCTGCGGCGGAAGGGTGAATGTAGCGCTCCTCCAGGGCGCCGAACAAGCTGCCAAGGATGTGGGCCGCCTTGAAATCCAGCTGCTGGAGCTGGGGCGACTGGAAGACCAGCTCGTAGGCGATCCGCTTGTAGAGCTTTGACTCCGCCCGGGCCTCCGGGGCGATGACGAGCTGAAAGGCGTGCCGGTTCGTCCTGCCGCTCAGGAAATTTTCACGCGGCACGACCGAGCAGGCGGTGATGAAGTCGCCGATTTTCTTGTTCGACCGCGTCTCGATGCGTCCGCGGCGGATGGACCGTACGAGGTCCGTGAGGTGGGCCGCGTCGTCGGTGGAGAGCGCGGCATTTTCGGCCCAGGCCTCCAGCTTGTCTCCGGTCAAAAAACGCGCCTGCACGCCGTCGGCGATGTCGTTGAGCGAATAAGCGGTGTCGTCCGCCCAGTCCATGATCTGGCACTCGATGGATTTCACCGCATCCCGCACGGGTCCCGCAGGCAGCTCCAGAGGGTGCGGGGTGCCGCCGTTTACGAAATGGAGGTAGTGCGCCTGCTCGTCGTAAATAAAATGATGCTCGGGCCGCTGAAATTCGCCGTAGACGCCCTTGTATTTCAGCACGCCGTCGAGCAGGGCGCGGCTCGGGTTCATACCGCGCGTGCCGGAGGAAAAAATCGTCTCGGTCAGCAGGCGGAGCGTCTGGGCATTTCCCTCGAAGCCGCCGTACGGCTGCATGAGCCGGTGCAGGCTGCGCTCCCCTGCGTGGCCGAAGGGCGGGTGGCCGAGGTCGTGGGAAAGGCAGACGGCCTCGACGAGATCGGCATCGATGTGGAAATCAGGGGCGAAATGCGGGCTCTGTTTCCGCAGAAAGCTGCAAAGCGAGCGGCCGATCTGCGAGACCTCGATGGAGTGGGTGAGGCGGGTGCGGTAAAAATCGTACTCGCCGGCCAGAAAGACCTGGGTTTTTCCCTGAAGCCGGCGGAAGGCGGACGTGTGGAGGATGCGGTCCCGGTGGATCTGGAAAACGGTGCGGTATTCCCCGGGCCTGCTGGTTTCCTCCACCAGGCAGGCCGTGTCGAAGTCGCTGTAAAAGCGGTTTTCCATCCCGCAGGGCGTAGTCAGTCGGTGGGGGTGTCGGCCTTTTCCAGCTGGCGGACCCGCTCGACAAGTTCCGGGAGTTTGCGCGTGGCGGCGAGAACGCGCATCATTTCCTTGATGGGCAATGCGTGGTAGCCCATGTAGGCGCCTGGGGTGCTGACGGACTTGCCAATGCCGCTCTGGGCGGTGATGACGACTCCGGAGCCCAGCTCGATGTGCCCGCCGATGCCGGCCTGGGCGGCAATGATGACATTGTCAGCCAGGCGGCAGCTGCCGGCGAGGCCCGCCTGGGCCACGATGATGCAGTGCTTCCCGACGACGACGTTGTGGGCGATCTGAACGAGGTTGTCGATTTTAGTCCCCTCGCCGATCCACGTCCGGCCAAAGCGGGCGCGGTCGATGACGGTATTCCCGCCGATTTCCACATCATCGTCGATCTGGACGATGCCCACCTGGTCGATCTTCTGGTGGCGGCCACCGACATTCTGGAAACCAAAGCCATCCGAGCCGATGACGACACCACTGTGCAGGATGCAGCGGCTGCCCACGGTGCAGGCCCGGAGCAGGGTGACCCGGGGGTGGAAGAGGGTGTTTTCGCCCACCACGCAGTTCTCGCCGATGAATCCGCCGGCTCCAATCTCAGTTCCGGCTCCGATTTTCGCCCCAGCCTCGACGACAACGTGCGAGCCAATGCTGACGGCGGCGGGGTCAAGCTGCGCCGTTTCGTGCACCACGGCGGACGGGTGGACCCCGGCGCGGAACTGCCGCGGCGGCACCGCGTAGCGGGTCACCACGGCGGCGAAGGCGAGAGACGGATCCGGCACCCCAATGAGGGCCGCTGAATCCGGGGCGCTGCCCGAAAAATCCTGCGGGACCAGAACGGCGGAAGCCTTCGTGGTCTTGAGTGCGGGCAGGTAGCGCTCCAGAGCGAAGAAGCTCAGCTCGCCCCGTTTAGCCTCGGAAAGCGAAGCGAGGCCGGTGATCTTGTCACCGGCCCCGTTCGAAAGAATCCGCCCCCCCACAAGGGAGGCGAGGTCAGAAAGGGAAATCTCCACTTCGGCTGGGAAGGGTTACTTCGCAGGCTTGGCCGGAGCTGGCTTGGCCTTTTCTTCCGGTGGAGCGTCCTTGTTCAGGTCCTTGAGGATTTCGTCGCTGAAGTCGACGGCGTCCTTGGAGTAAAGCAGGAACGGCACACCCGTGACGCTCATGCCGGACTTGTCGAAAACGAGGTCGTAGTTGTCTCCCTTGGCCTTCTTTTCCACGAGGGTCTTGATTTCCTCGAGGATGCCCTTGCGCATGCGGCCCACCTGCTCCTGCAGCTGCTGCTCACGGCGGGCGCGGAACTCGGACATTTCACGCTCAAGGCTCTTGGCTTCGGAGGCGAGGTCCTCGGACTCCTTGCGCTTTTGCTCGCGGAGTTCGTTGTTGATGGCGGGGTCGCCCATCATCTTTTGGGACTCCTGCCACTTGTTGATCAGCTCGCGATACTTGGCGTTCCGGTCGTCCAGCTGCTTCTTGGCCGCTTCCTTGCCGTCGTTCACGGATTTCTCCGCATCCTTGGTCTTGTAGTAGTCAGCGAAGACCCGCTTCATGTCGACGATGCCGATTTTGAAGTTCTGGGCCTTGGCGGACGGCGCCGCAGCGGTGAGGGCCACGGCGCTGAGCGCCACGGCGAAGAGGGACTTGAGGGAAATGGTATTCATGCAGGTGGGATATGGTTGAAGCCCGGCACCCTAAGGGCGAAATTCGCTGGTGCAACGAATTCACGCCCGGTGCCGGAGCTTTCTTTGACTAGAACTGGTAGCCGATGTTGAAATTAAATTTGCCGCCGGAATCATTAAATTCGTCGGACTGGACCGGAATACCGAATTCCAGGCGGATCGGACCCTGCGGGAGAATGTAGAGGTGCAGACCAAAGCCGACGTCAGAATTGACATCGCCACCGAAGTCGTAGGAGTCATTGGAGACCACGCCCACATCGTAGAAGACCACGCCGCGCACCTTCTCCATGATGGGGAAGTTGTATTGCAGCGTCATGTAGGCAGCCGTGTTTCCGCCGAGGGGTTCGCCCTTCTCGTCCTTCGGACCGACGTCACGGTAATCGTAGCCGCGCAGGTTGTTGGCGCCCCCGAGGAAGGCGCGTTCGAAGATCGGGACGTGGTCGCCGCTGGTGTTGTCCACGGTCTCAAAGCTGCCCTGAACACTGAAAATGGTGTCCCAGGGCATCTTGAAGTATTGCGTGCCCGAGAGGTTGAACCCGTAAGTATCAACATCCCCGCCGAGGAAGCTGCCGGAATAGCTCAAACCGGCCTCAAACTTGTGGCCCTTCCTCGGGAGGAACAGGCTGTCGCGGGTGTCGTGAATGAAGCTGAGAGCGAGCTGGCTCTGGAAGAACGAACCCTGCTCGGACTTGATGGCTGCGGAGGCGTCGGCATCAATGTTGTCGATTTCGATCTGCTGGGCACGGTATTCACCCTTCAAGCGGCCGTGTTCGCCGAGCGGCTTCTGAAGAAAGACAGCGGCACCGATGTTGGTCTGGTCGTAGACGTCGCTGAAGTAGTTGTACTCCCGGTAGTAAAGTTCGGTGCCCAGCGAGAGGCGCTGCTCCATGAACCACGGCTCGGTGAGTTCCAAGGTGAAGTCCTTGCGGCGGCTGCCCGCTTTCAGGCCGAGGTGGAACTTCTGACCGGCACCCGTGAAGTTGGGCCAGTTCATCAGGTCGAAGTTGCTCTGGGTGACGTCCACGAAGCCGACGAGGCTGTCGATGGAGCTGAAGCCGGCACCGAAATTCACCGACCCGGTGGATTTCTCGCGGACTTCGATTTTCACGTCCTTCTGGCCGGTGGCGCCAGTGTCCACGGCGCTGAATTCGACCGGTGTCTCGAAGTAGCCGAGGTTTTCCAGACGGCGCTGGGCGGCATCCATCTTGACCGTGCTGTACTCGTCACCGGGAACGATGGGCAGTTCACGCCGAATGACTTCGTCCTTCGTCTTGCTGTTGCCGGAAATGTCGACCTTGCGCAGGTAGAATTTGCTTCCCTCGTTGACGGCGTAATTGACGGCAACCCGGTTGGCACCGGTGCTGGTGATGCGCGGGACCACATTGATGTCGGCGTAGCCGCGGGCACCGTAGTAGTCGTGGATCATGCGGGCGTCCGCCTTGATCTTCTCGGCGGAGTACGGGGCATTCGCCATCATCGCCAGGCTGGGGAGAAGCTCCGTCTTTGGGTAGGTGTTCATCCCCTCGATGCCGACTCCGGTCACCTCAAATTTCGGCCCTTCGTTGACGCGGAAAACCACATCAACCTTGTCCTTCACAGGAATCCGGTCGACGCCGATCACCTTGGCGTTCATGTGACCGGCATTCCGGTAGCGCTCCTCGACGGCGGACACGTCCTTCTCGACGATTTCGTTGCTGATGCGCTTGGTCAGGTTCCAGACCTTCCACCAGTCGCGCTCGCCAACCTTGACGAGCTTTTTCAACTCCTTCTCGGTGAAAACGGTGTTTCCCTCAAAGCGCACCTTGTTGAGCATGGCCCGGGAGCCTTCATCAATGGTGAACACCACGCGGGTGAACCCGGTGTCGGCCGCGCGCTCCTGGCGGTAGGTGACGCGCACGTCGGGGAAGCCCTTCTTGCGGTAGACTTCCTCGATTTTCCGGGTGGCAGCCTGGAGCTGGGTTTCGTCAACAAGGGTGCCAAGCTTGAGGTCGGCGTCCTGCTTCAAGCTCTCG